>CBDUDB010000032.1:0-20836 GCA_965365795.1 uncultured bacterium
TTGGCCCTTCTGGTGCTGCTGGCCGAAGTCTGGTTGGGCCGGGGGGCCGGTTCCCGCCGAAAAGCCGGTGCGAAAATCCTGTCATAATCGCTTGCAAATTCCCGGGCCGTTCGTTTCCTTGGGGGGAGGGGAAATATGACTAAAGATGTCCGCGATATTGCGGTCAGGAACGGATTTCCACCTTCCTGCAGGGCGGGTGGTCACCAAGGAGCCGGGTCCCATGTGGAATTACTCCGACAAGGTTATGGACCACTTCATGAACCCCCGCAACGTCGGGGAAATCGACGAGCCCGACGGGGTGGGCGAGGTCGGGTCCATGGCCTGTGGCGATGCTCTGCGACTTTCCTTCAAACTCGATGAAGAGGGCAAGATCGCCGACGCCAAATTTCAGACCTTCGGTTGCGGCAGCGCCATCGCCTCGAGCAGCATCCTGACCGAAATGGTCAAGGGCAAGACCCTCGAAGAGGCGGCTGCCATCACGAACCAGGACATCGCCAAAGAACTCGACGGCCTTCCCCGGGAGAAGATGCATTGTTCGGTCATGGGACGCGAAGCCCTCGAGGCCGCCATGATCGATCATTACCAGCGTCTCGGTCGCGGGGTTCCCTGTTACCTGATGCATCAGGAAACCCTGTTGTGCCACTGTTTCCAGGTGACCAAGGACACTGTCCGCGACGCCATCTACAGCCACCGTCTGGAAGATGTCGAGGACGTCACCAACTTCACCAAGGCCGGCGGCGGCTGCCAGGACTGCCACCACGATATCCGCGACATGCTGCGGGATTGCTGGGACAAGATCGAACGCGGCGAAGCGCCCGAACCCAAAGAGGACTCCGGCCTGATCCAGCTCGAGGGAATGCCGACCCCGGCGCATGTTGTCCATGATCCGGCGGACGAGACCATCGTGACCCGGATCCAGGAAATGCTTACCGAGGACATTTCCGTGGCCTTGCGCAACGATGGCGGCGACATCGAATTCGTCCGTTACCAGGACGGGAAGGTCTATGTCAGGCTGACTGGATCTTGCGCCGCCTGCAAGGCCTCGGACGTGACCATCAAGGGCTACGTCGAGGCCCAGCTTCGCGAATTCATCAGCGAGGAACTGCAAGTGATCGAGGTGGACAAGTGATGAACTCCGGCGGCAAGAGCTTCAACATGATGGAAGGGCTGCCCGAACCCCCGGACAAGGGCATCTATTTCGACAACAATGCCACGACTCCGGTGGCCCCGGAAGTCATTGAGAAGATGATCCCCCTGCTGTCCGACCATTTCGGCAATCCCTCGAGCATGCATTCCTTCGGCGCCCGGGCCGGGGACGAAGTGGCCGAGGCCAGAGATAAGGTCCAGAGCCTGGTTGGAGCGACCCAGTCGAGCGAGATCGTGTTCACCGGTGGGGGTTCAGAGAGTGACAATCTGGCCATCGTCGGCACCCTGCACGCCAACCCGAACAAAAGGCACCTGATCACCACGGCCGTCGAACACCCGGCCGTGCTGGGCCTCTGCCGGGATCTCGAAAAGAGGCACGGTTACGAGGTGACCTATCTTGCGGTCGATGCCACCGGGCAGCTGGATCTGGACGAACTGCGGCAATCGTTGCGTGAAGACACGGCGGTCGTTTCGATCATGATGGCCAACAACGAGACCGGGGTGATTTTCGATTCCGAGGCCATCGGCCAAATCGTGAAGGCCAACGGCTCGGTCTTTCATGTGGACGGCGTGCAGGCGGCGGGCAAGTTGCCGCTGGACATGCGGTCTTCCACCATCGATCTGTTTTCCCTGTCGGGTCACAAACTTCACGCTCCGAAGGGAGTGGGCGCTCTTTATGTGCGCAAGGGAACGAAGATCCGGCCTCTCATTGTGGGCGGCCACCAGGAACGCGGACGCCGGGCCGGGACCGAAAACGTGGCCTCCTTGGCGGGGCTCGGGGTGGCCTGCGATCTGGCCGTCGCCAACATTGAACACGAAAACACCGTGGTCAGGGGATTGCGGGACGATCTGGAAAAAGGACTACTGTCCGCAATTCCCGATACCCATGCCAACGGTGATCCGGACTGCCGTCTGCCCAACACCACGAACATCAGCTTCCAGTACATCGAGGGCGAAGGTATCCTTCTGCTGCTCGATCGCGTCGGGGTGGCGGCCAGTAGCGGATCGGCCTGCACCAGCGGCAGCCTCGAACCTTCCCATGTTCTGCGGGCCATGGGCCTGCCCTTTACCCTGACCCACGGGTCCATCCGTTTTTCCCTGTCCCGTTACAACTCGCAGGCCGAAGTGGATTATGTGATTCTGGCACTGCCGCCGATCATCGAACGGCTGCGCATGATCACCCCGTTCAACGAGCAACGCGCCACCTTCTAGTCGGAACGCCCCCGTGGGCGGGACATCAGGTCGCAAGGTCCAAAATGGATAGCCACCAACAGGCGTGCAGCGAACCGACCGGTTTGCTGCACGCCGCCTTTCAGGATTTCCAGACGGGCGCCGGCGTGTACAAGGCCGTGGCCTCGGTGGAGTCTGCCTTGGACGAGGCGCCGGACGGGCCGCTGTTGATATCGGGGCTGCATGGTGGAGCCCGTGCCATGCTCCTGGCAGGGTGGTTCCTCCGTGCCGACCGTCCGGGTCTGGTGGTGACGCCGGACCGGGAGTCCGCCGATCAACTCGCCGACGACCTGGAAACCTGGTTGGGTGCCGGAAGCGTGATCCATCTGCCCCAGCAGGAAGTTCTGGCCTTCGACCACAACTCCCCCGAACCGGCCCGGGTCGGGGATTTCCTGACCGGACTTCATCGCCTTCAGACCGGCGGCAGCCACCTGGTCGTCACCTCCGTCTACGCCCTGCGTCAGAGGGTGATGGCGCCGGCGGTCCTGGCCCAGGCGACCCTGACTCTACAGTGCGGTCAAAATGTGGATCTGGATGAGCTGTGCCTTCAGCTGTCTCAGCGTGGTTATCGCCCGGCAGGGATGGTGGCCAAGGTGGGGGACTACGCCAGGCGGGGCGGCCTGCTGGATATCTTCACACCTTCACCTGAACCGCTGCGGATCGAATTCTTCGACGACGAGATCGTTTCCATCCGCCAGTTCAATGTGGAAACCCAGCGCACGATCCGGCGCGACGACCAGGCGGTCGTGCTGCCGGTAAGTCATCTTCTGATCGATGACGACGCGGTCATTTCCTGCCTGGGCAAGGTGGAAGGGAAAATCGCCTCCGAAGGGTTGGACCCCGATTTCCTGGATGACCTGGAGGCTCGTATCGAAGATCGCCTGACCGATGACGGCCTCGAATCCTATCTGCCCTGGCTAGGCCCGTCGGCAAAGGTGACCGACTACCTTTCCGACGGAACTTCGGTTTTCTGGCTGGATCCTTCCCGGCTGAAGGAGCAGTCGGATCTGCTCGACGCCGAGCTGCCGCGACTTCGGGCCGGGCGTCTGGAAAAGGACCCGGCCCTGCCGGAAATAATGGAACTGGTGGAGCCCGCTGAAGCTCTGGATTCGGCCCGTCTGCGCCACCTCTTCCTGGTGGGTTCCTGGATCGCCGGAGACGATCAAAGCCGCTGGCTGCTGCGGGAGCCGGTGGCCGGTCCGGTGTTCCAGTCCACCGGTCAAAAGCTGCGTGGGGGCAGCGTGGCCGAGTTGCGCGCCGACCTGCTGGACATGGAAAAACAGGGGCTACAGGTTCTGCTTTTGTGCGACAACAAAGGCCAGGCCGATCGCCTGGCTGACCTGCTGGACGACACCGACGATCAGCCTCCGCAAACAAGGCCCACCGTGGGATCCCTTTCCGCGGGTTTTGTCTGGCCCGAAGCGGCCACAGCCTGCATCACCGATCACGAATTTTTTGAACGCTACCAGCGGCCGACGCGAACCCGGCGCCGCAGTTCGGGCCTGGTCAAGGAGCGCGCCTCCCTGCGCCCCGGTGAATACGTTGTGCATCTGGAATACGGCATCGGTCGGTACCGTGGCCTCGAGGTGATCACGGTCCAGGGTGTGGAGCGGGAATGCCTGGTGCTGGAATACGCCGAAGAGGGCAAGGTCTATGTTCCGGTGGAGAACATCGACCAGATCGAACGCTACAGCTCGGACCAGGGCGCCAACCCGCCGCTGGCCAAGCTGGGTTCGGGCAGCTGGCTCAAGGTCAAGGGCCGGGCCCGCAAGGCCATCCAGGCCATGGCCGCCGAGCTGATCGAACTCTACGCCACGCGCAAGGCCCGGCCCGGCTATGCGTATCCCGGCGACTCGCCTCTGCAGTCGGCACTGGAGGATTCTTTCCTGTTCGAGGAAACCCCCGATCAGCTGACCGCCATCACCGACACCAAGCAGGACATGGAAGATACCCAGCCCATGGACCGGCTGGTTTGTGGGGACGTGGGGTTCGGCAAGACCGAGATAGCCATCCGCGCTGCCTTCAAGGCCGTGGCGGCCGGAAAACAGGTGGCTGTCCTGTGCCCGACGACCCTGCTGGCCCAGCAGCACGGGGAGACCTTCGCCGAACGGTTCCGCGATTTCCCTGTGCGGACCGAAACCATCAGCCGTTTTCGGACTCCCGCCGAACAGAAGGCGATTCTGGACCGTTGCGCCGGAGGTGAGGTGGATGTCCTGGTGGGCACCCACCGGCTGCTTTCCCGGGACGTGAAGTTCAAGGACCTGGGCCTTCTGGTCATCGACGAGGAACAGCGGTTCGGCGTGCGGCACAAGGAGAGGATCAAGGAGCTCAAACGTCTGGTCGACGTCATGACCCTCAGTGCGACTCCCATTCCGCGCACCCTGTACCTGGCTTTGATGGGCGCGAGGGACATGTCCCTGATCAACACCCCGCCACGGGACCGGCTGCCGATCCACACCGAACTGTGCGCCTTCAGCAAAAAGGTTCTGGTCGAGGCCATCCTGCGCGAACTCCACCGCGGGGGGCAGGTGTTTTTCGTCCACAACCGCGTGCAGACCATCGAAGGCACCGCCCAGCTTATCCGGGAGCTGCTGCCCAACGTGCGCGTGGCCTGGGCCCATGGCCAGATGAAGGAAGAAAAACTGGAAGGGATCATGTCCCGTTTCCTGAAACAGGAATTCGATGTTCTGGTCGCAACGGCCATCATCGAATCCGGGCTGGACATGCCCCGGGTCAACACCATCATCATCGACCGCGCCGACCGCTTCGGCCTGGCCCAGCTGTACCAGTTGCGCGGTCGGGTCGGCCGCAGTAACCATCGGGCCTTCGCCTATCTGATGACCCCGCCCGGAGAGCGTTTGACCCCCGAGGCCCGCCGCCGGCTGGCGGCCCTGGAAGAGTTCCAGGCCCTGGGTTCGGGATATCACATCGCCATGCGCGATCTGGAAATCCGGGGCGCCGGCAATCTGCTGGGTGAAGAACAGCACGGGCACATGGAAGCCATCGGTTTTGACCTGTATTGCCGTCTGCTTGAGGAAACGGTGGGGGAACTCCAGGGCGGAGGTGGTGTTGCACCGCTGGAGGTGAAGACGGAATTCCGGGTATCGGCCTACCTCCCTGATGATTACGTGGGAGATCCGCAGCAGAAAATGGATCTTTACCGCCGCATCGCCCGGTTGCGGAAAACCGCGGCTTGCCACCGCCTCAAGGACGAATTCCGGGACCGCTACGGCCTTTTGCCGACGCCGGTGGAGAATCTGTTGGCCATCCAGGGATTGCGGATCATGGCCGGTTCGGTGGGTATCGTGGAAATCAAGGGTGGCCGCCAGGGAGTCGATTTCTTTTTCGCTGGCGGACAAGAACCCTCACCAACTATAATTCAGGGCTTAATGGAATCAGGCCCCAAAGGCCTTCAATTCAAGGCCGTCGATCAATTCATCATGAAAGTGCCTGCGATCCGGGAGGAGCACCTGGTCGTGGCGTCTGTCCTGCTCGGTCGTTTGGCCGAGCTGCAAAACAAGGAGTGATCATGTCCCCGAGCCTTAAGAGTCCCCACACGGCCCGGACCCGCCCGGCGGGCTCCCTGATTGTGCTGTTGCCCGTTCTTGCCCTCCTGGTGCTGCTTGCTTCGGTAACCGGTTGCGGTAAAGGAAAGCAGGAGAAGGACGCCGTTCTGGCGACCGTCGGTGAAACCGAAATTCTGGCCAGTTATTACGAAGACAGACTGGTCAAACTCCAGGAGAACGAACTTCCCCGCAGCGATGACGGAACCCCGTTGGACATGTCGCTGCCCGCCGGAAAAAGCAAGTTCCTGGATATCCTGATCAACAAGGAACTCATGGTCCAGACGGCGACCAGCATGGGCCTGCAGAATGATCCGGCCATCGTGAACGCGCAAAAATCCTTGACCTCCTACGAGGCCGGCAATGTTATGTGGGACCGGGTTATCATCAAACCGTCCAATACCATCAGCCCCGAGGAACTGGAAGCCTTTTACGCCAAGATGGGCTCCACGAGGGAATGCCTGTTCCTCATCTGCAATTTTCTGGATGAGGCCAACGAGGCCAGGCAGAAAGCCCTCAGTGGTGAAGACTGGGAAGATATCGTCAAGGCCCATCACGACGGAGGCGATCCTCCGGGTGGCCGTCACCAGATCACCGTTCCTTTCGGACGGTACAGTCCCGAATTCGAAAATGGTGTCTACGGAACCGAGATCGGCGGCATAACTCCTCCCATCAACTCGGTGTACGGCTACTGGGTGCTCAAGGTGCTCGAGGAAAAACAGGGTGACAAACCCTCCATGGAGGAAGCCCAGGCCCAGATCCTGGACGTGACCTGGAACCGCAAGCTCGCACACCTCAAGGAACAGGTCAGAAATGATGTGATGGAGAAGTTCCAGTGGACCATTCATGATGACGCCCTCTGGAAGTGTTTCCAGGGCTTGCCGGAAGGGGAGACCCTGTTCCGTGAAGGGACCCAGCAACCCCGCTCCGAGGATGAATTACGGCCCCTCGATATTGCGACCGAGGATTTGGACCTGCCATTCTATTCTTATATGGGACGTGACGGGTTGCAGGAATACACTCTTTTGGATTACAAGATTCACTTCGACAAGATGAGTGTATTCCAAAGGCCAAAGGATACGGATATGCTGGGCGGCCTTCGCAACAAGCTCGAGGGCGAGGTCGGGAAGACCCTTTTCAATTACGAGGCCGAGGACCGGGGTCTCTTCGAGGATCCCGAGGTAGTGTCCAAGGTATCCATCAAGATCGAGGAAATGATTGTCGGCAAGCTTTACGGAGAGGTCGTTACCATCGAGGAAAGGGTTACGCCCGAGGAACTGGATGCCTTCTGGGCCGAACACCATGACCAATACAAGGTTCTGGAAAACCGGGACGGTCGCCTGGTGGTTTGTCTCGATGCCGAGCAAGCCGCCGAGGCCTACAGCTTGGCCAAGGAGGGAACTGACTGGAGGGACGTCCTGGTCAAGTTCGGCACCGACAAGGATAACAAGGCCAAATCAGGTAAGTTGGCCGGTGTGGTCAATACAGACGGGGAACCGATATCCAATGCGTTGTTCGGGCTGGGGCTGGACGAGGTGAGCGAACCCATCCCCCTGGCGAACGGCCGTTACGGGGTCCTGAGGTTGGAATCAATAACCCCCGAGCGACCGAAGGAATTGTTGGAGGTCAGCGAGGATATCGGCAAGCGCATCCGGAATATCCGCAAAGAGGAGGCTTTCCAGGCCTTGCTTTCGGAGTGGAAAGAAAAAATTCCGGTGGTCATCCACGAGGAAAACCTGGATAACTTGGCCTCCTGGACGGAACTGACCACGGTCCCGGAACCCGAAAACCTGGTGCCGCGAAACTGACGGCGGGAAGTGGCTTATGCTTTTTAGTTCCGTATACCGCAATTTGAGATTCCAGGCCGGTGACCGGCACCATGTTCGGTGCCTGCTGGTCTGGGGGGCCCTGTTGTTCTTGTTGCTATCGGTCCCGCGGGTCCGGGCCCAGGGTTCCGGTCCGCGTCTGGTGGACCGAATCGTGGCTATCGTGGACGAGGAAGCGATCCTCCAAAGCGATCTGGACCGCGAGGTCGAACTCTACCGGATGGAAAAGGAATATGCGGGCGAGCCGATTCCCGCCGAAACTCCGGAAGTTCGCCGGGAAATGCTGGACCGGCTCATCGAGAGCAAGCTGATCATCGCCGCGGCCAAGCAGGCGGACATGACCGTGGACGAAGAGGCCATCGAAGAGAGCGTCAAGGAAAAGATCGCCCAGTTCGTCGAACATTTCGGGTCCCTGGAAAACCTGCGCCAGGAACTCAACCGCAGCGGCATGACGCTGGACGACTACCAGACCAGGATGAAAGCCCAGTTGCGGGATCAACAGTATCTGCGGCTGGTGGTCGGGAAGTTCATTCGGCCCAACATCGAGGTCCTGGAAAACGAGGTGCGGGATTATTACCTCGAACACCTCGAAGAAATGCCGGCCGAACCGGACAGCTTGACCATCGCCAATATCCTGATTCCGGTTCAGCCGTCGGTGGAAGTGCGGCAGCGGATCCAGGAGAAGGTGACCGAAATCCAGGCGGCCCTGGAATCCGGCCGGTCCTTCGCTGACGTGGCCAGCGAGTATTCCGAGGGCCCGAACGCCAAACGGGGCGGCGAGGTGGGGATCGTGGCCCCCGGCGACCTGTTCGATCCCAGTCTGGACCGGGCGGTGTTCGCCCTTTCGGTGGCCGAGATCAGCGGACCTGTGGTCAGCACCATGGGTGTTCATATTTTGCGACTGGATTCGGTGAAGGATGATGGCCGCCGGGCCATCAGTCAGGTATTCCTGCCGATCGAGGTCGACCAAAAGGACGTGGATGCCTCCCGCGCCACCATCGATGACGCCCGCGCCAGGGTTATCGGCGGAGAACTTTTCGGGTCGGTGGCCGCGGAAGTCAGCGGCGATCCGATTTCAGCCGCCAACGGCGGAGTCCTCGGGACGTTCCGTCTGGAGGATCTGTCGACCCAGTTCCAGGGCGCTCTGGCCGAGGCCCAGATCGGGGAAATCACCGAACCCGTGCTCACCCCGGCCGGCTGGTACATTTTCCAGGTCTCCGAGAGGATCCCCGGTCACATGTACACCTACGAGGAATTGAAGGACAATCTTCGCCAGCTGGTGGAAAACCAGAAAATCGAAAAATCACTGACCGAATACGTCAAGGGTTTGCGGGACCAGTTCTTCATCGACGAAAAAAGTTGAGCTGAGCCCCGGCCTCCGCCTTGTGCGGCGAGGCTTCTAAAGACAAAGGCACCCCCGGAACGTCCTCAGGCTTTGCCCTGCGGATTGTTCCGGGGGTGCCTTTGTCTTTAGAAGCCTCGCCGCACAAGACGGAGGCCGGAAGAAAGGGGTAATTGGGCATGGTTCGTGCAAAACGGGAAGGGACGGAGCCGGGGCCGTGAAGGTCCGGCAAGGTAAAAACCTTGCCCAGCCGGCTGTAACTCCTTTCTGGAGGCCGACTTGAATAAAGAACACTTGCGAACCGGTTCTCTTGGTGAAGGTCCCCTGGATTCCCGGATGGTGATCGGATTTTACCATGTGGATCTGGATTACGATGACCAGAAGGCCCTCGACCACGTCAATTTTAGCGTGGAAAACGGAGAATTTATCTGCCTGACCGGACCCAGTGGGGCCGGCAAGAGCAGTATCCTGCGGTTGATCGCCATGGACGCCTTTCCCACCAAGGGCGAAGTCATGGTCCGGGGCATGATGTCCTCGAAGATGAGCCGTCGCAAAGTGCCTTCCCTGCGACGGGAAATCGGATTCGTGTTCCAGGATTTCCGGCTCCTTGAAGACCGCGACGTGGAACAGAATATTACCTTTGTCCAACTCGTGGTGGGGATTCCCAACGCCCAGATCGCCCGAAACAACATGAGGGTTTTGACCCAGGTGGGCCTGTACGACAAACGGCACCGCCTACCCCGGCAGCTGAGTGGGGGAGAGCAGCAGCGGGTGGCCATCGCCCGGGCCATGGTCAGCAGCCCCAAGATCCTGCTGGCTGACGAACCCACCGGCAACCTCGACCCGGTGAACGCCCAGGAGGTCATCGATCTGCTCTTCCGGATCAACGACTCGGGCACCTGCGTGGTGTTCAGCACTCATGACCAGAATATCGTCAAATCCTTCGGCCAGCGTGTCATCGTGATCAACAATGGCCGCATAACCTCGGATGAGAAACGGCGTGTGCCGGTGGACCGCAGCGTGAGCCTGGCCGACAGGATGTACCGGGCCGGCGACAGGAGGGACAACGTCCATGCTTAGAAATGCCCAAGTGGCCTATCTGTTCAGGGAGTCATTCGCGGGTTTCCACCGCCGGAAGTTGACCACCGGTGTCACCATACTGATCATGGGTTCGGCCTTGCTGGTCCTGGCGATCCTCACCCTGGCGACTCTCAACATGGGCCACCTGCTGGAAACGGCCAGGTCCGGCATCGATATGCGGGTTTTCCTGCGGGATGATCTTTCGGCCGAGCGCATGGCTGCCCTGCAACCCCGTTTGGTGGCCATTCCGGGCGTTCAGCGGGTGTCCTGGATATCCCCCGCGACCGCCTTGGCCCAGTTCAAGGAGGGACTGGGTGAAGACGCCTCGATCATGGACCTGCTGGATTCCAATCCCCTGCCCGCGTCCTACCACCTGACCTTGACGCCTGAAGCCCGCAATCAGAAAGCGGTAGGGGCGATCCGGGACGAGATCGCCATCTGGCCTGAAGTCTCCGAAACCCTGTTCAACCAGAGCTGGATCGATGCCCTGGAGCAGTGGACGTTCCGTTTCCGCATGGCCAGTCTGGTAGTGGGGTTGATCGTTTTCGTGGCCGCGGTATTCGTGATTTCCAATACCGTCAAGCTGACCATGGCGGCCAGCGCCCGGGTCATCCAGATCCAGAAACTGGTCGGGGCGACCAACGCCTTCATCCGCACTCCCTACCTGTGCGAGGGGATGATCCAGGGCCTGCTGGCCGGAATGCTGGCCATGGGATTGCTCGCCGGCGCCGGCTGGTTGCTGAATGATCGGCTGGGCGGGGTGGTCTTTTTCTCCGCGGGCCAGATCGGGGGCTTTATTCTTTTCTGCGTGTTGCTGGGTTTGTCCGGCAGTTATGCCGCCATGCGGAAATACCTGACCATGCAAAGCGAGATATGATGGGTCGTAGGTGGATTGTTCTGGGGCTTGTCATTTCTGCCGCGGCCATGGGGGCTGCACCGGCGGTGTGCCAGGACTCCGGGGACAAGGACCGGAGCGACCGGCCCAAACCGGTGAAAATCAAGATCGAGGCCGCCCCGTCCGGAAATAGCGGCCAGGTCATCATCACCTCGAAGCAGGCCAAGGGCCGAGATATGCTCAAAAAGAGCATCAAGGAAAACACCATTGAGCTGGAACAGATCAAGGGCCAGATCAACCAACACCGCGAGCGCATCAAGAATCTGGACCAGGAGGAATCGTCCGTAAGGCGGGGGCATGAAGAAATCCTGCAGGAAATCGAACTCAGCCGTCAATTCCTGAACGACATGGTTCAGCAGGAAATCGTCCTGCTGGAACGAAGCGATTTGCTGACCGCGGAGTTGGAAATCCGGCGGGAGGTTTTCGCGGCTCGCCGTCAGGCCCTGGCCCAAGGTCTTCGCTCCATGTATCTGCGTTCCCAGCGGAGCGACCTGGAAATGATCCTCACCTCCAACAGCTTTTCGGAAATGCTGACCTCGGTAAAGGTCAGCCGGACGCTGGCGCGTCTGGGTGCGGGGATGCTCGAGGAGGTCCGGACCGAAGGGCAGATCCTGCGACGCGAACAGCGGCAGCTGAATGGTGCTCTGGCGGAAATCTGGCAGACCCGCGAAGAGGCAAATCAGGAAAACGACCACCTGGAAGAACTGATGGCCGAACAGATGGGCGCCCTGCGGGAACTGGAGACCGAGCGCACGGATCTCAAGAAACAGTTGATGCAGATGGGGGTCAACGAACAGAAACTGTCCTACATTCTGACCGATCTGGAGCAGGTGCGCATCGAGCGGACCGCCCGGCAGAAGGCCGGGGACAATTCCCTGGTCCAGCTGGCCGGCGAACTGGAGTGGCCGACCCGGGGCAAACTGATCCGGGGATTTGGCCGCTCGGTCCATCCCAAATTCAAGACCGTGACCCTCAACAACGGCTTCAATATCGCTGCGCCGGTGGGCTCTCCGGTAGCGGCGGTCGCCGACGGAACCATCGAATATGCCGATGAGTTGCCCGGTTTCGGCCAATGCGTTATCCTTGACCACGGAGCGGGGTATTATACCCTGTACGCACACCTGGACGGGGTGTTTGTGGCCAAGGGGGACAAGATCGCCAGGGGTCAGGTTATCGCCGAAGTCGGTCGGCCTGCCACCGGTGAGGAGTCCCAGCTTTATTTCGAGGTTCGGCAGGGGCGGACGCCCTTGGATCCGGCCGATTGGCTGCAATCCCGTTAGAAGGACCGCACGCCGGTCCCCGTTATCGGCCCAGGTTGTTCAAATCATCCGGGATGGGAGCATCGCCTTGGGCAGGAGCCAGTTTCTCGGCCGTCCGGCCGTTCTTGATAAACTGCAAAGGGTGCGGCAGATCGGAAAACTCGGTCAGCCCTTCCTGCTGGTCGGTCCCGAAGGGTCCGGCAAGGAAAACACCGCCCTCGAATTTGCCCGCCTGATCAACTGTTCTTCCCCTGGAAATTGCGGTCCCGGCCGGCTGTGCGAAAGCTGCGTCAAGGCCCTGGGTTTCCAGCACCCGGACATCCGCTGGATCGGCCCGGCCCCGGCTTCTGTGGACGAGGGCGGGGTGCGTGATCTGCTCGAACAGAAGATCGCCAACCCATTCTATCAGGACCCCACCGCCGCCACCGCCCAGGTCCGCATCGGGGATCCGGAAAATCCCGAACCCATGACCATCCGGTCGCTGATCCATTGGCTGCGCCGCCGGGCCTTTCAGAGCCCCTTCAAGGTAGCTGTCATTGCCGACGGCCATCGCCTGAACACCGCGGCGGCCAACGCTTTTCTGAAGACCCTTGAGGAGCCCCCGCCGGACACGGTGATCTTCTTGCTGACCACCGGGACCGAGGGGATGTTGCCCACCATCCTGTCCCGCTGCCAGAAAATCCGGTTCGAGCCCTGGTCCGAAGAAGAATTGACCGGACTGCTGCGGGAAATCGGCGAGGTCGATGAAGACACCGCCGCCGCCGCGGCCCGGACCGCTGAAGGCAATGCCCGCCGAGGTTTGGTCCTGCTGGGAACCGAGGCAAAGATCATGGCCACCTGGGCGACCTGCCTGTTCGAGGGAATCCATCGCCGTGACCGGGCCCTGGCGGCCATAGCCGCGGACGAACTCCACCGGGGGCACATGTCCCATCTGTGTCGACCTGACGGTATCGATGCCAAAAAACTGGTTGCCGATTCCGGTCCCCGGCGGCGCGACCGGGCCATCCAGCTATGCGAATTACTCAATCTCCTATACAGTGATGCGGTCCACCAACGAGAACTGGGTGACAACCGGCGCTGCCGCCTGCCTGCGGCCGCGTCCTTGACGGCCCGAGCGGCCACGACCCGATCCACGCCGTCTTTGCTCGAGGACATGGGGCGGATCGAGGCCTCGCGCCGGGAAATTGACAGAAACATCAACATCGGCCTGGCCATGGCCGTATTGTTCGAAGGACTGATAGATCATGCCGAACGAGACCTTACCTCAGGGGCCGCCGTTTCCTGACGGTTGTCAGGCCCACGGTCGCCGTTCCGGCGGCGAAAACCCGGCTTCCGACCAGAAAGGGGAAATCCTGGTTCTGGTTCAGTTCAAGGGACATCGCAAGAGTTATTATCACAACCGGCGGAATCTGAAGCTGACCGTCGGGGAGTACTGTCTGGTGGAAGCGGATCGCGGACGTGACCTGGGGCAGGTCAAATACGTCGGCCCCGGCAAACCGGAGTGGTGGAAGCTGGCCCAGAAGCAGGGGGTGGTGCAGGTGGCCGGAGCCCAGGACCTGGCCCGGCTTCACGACAACCGCGGCGACGAATGGGAATTCTGGGACATTTGCCGGGAAAAAATCGTGGCCCGCAAGCTGAAGATGAACCTGGTCACCGTCGAGCGGCAGTTTGATCATAAAAAGATCACCTTTTATTTCACCGCCGAAAAACGTGTCGATTTTCGCGATCTGGTCCGCGACCTGGCCGGGATTTTCCGGACCCGCATCGAACTGCGCCAGATCGGCGTCCGGGACGAAGCCCGCCTCAAGGGCGGCCTCGGGGTCTGCGGTCGGGAATTCTGCTGTTCCACTTTCCTTCACGAATTCGTACCGGTGACCCTGAAGATGGCCAAGGTCCAGCAACTACCCCTGAACCCGAGCAAGCTGTCCGGCCCCTGCGGGCGGCTCCGCTGCTGCTTGACCTATGAAAACGAGGTGTACCGGAGAGCTCGCGTTCATCTGCCCAGGGTGGGGTCGCACATTGTCACCCCCGACGGATCCGGAACTGTTCGCAAAATAGACCTGTTACAAGAAACGGTCTGCGTGGCCAGGCCCGGTACCGAAGGGTTGACCGAATGGCCGGCCGAAAAGTTGCAGTGGGAAAACGACCGGAATCTTCCCGCCCCGGGGTCGGCGGGCGGCCGAGGTAAACCGCACGGTTGCAAAGGCGGTTCGAGTGCGGGCGGCCACGGCTCGGGAGGGCGGCATTGATCGACAGCCATGTTCACCTTAACCGCCACGAGTTTTCCGCCGAATCAAATCAGGTAGTCGATCGCGCCAGACAGGCGGGGGTCGGCGGTTTCCTGAACGTGGGTTACGATCTGGTTTCCAGCAGGGAGTCCATGGCCCTGGCCGCAGCCCATCCAGATATCCTGGCCACGGTCGGCATCCATCCCCATGACGCTCTGATGCTGGCCGACGAAAAGGGACAATTGACGGCCGCGGGAGATGTGGCCCTCGAAGAACTGGCGGTCATGGCCGCCGATCCCCGAGTGGTGGCCATCGGGGAAATCGGATTGGATTTTTACCGGGATCTTTCGCCTCGGCCCGCGCAAAGAGCGGCGCTGACCGCCCAGCTGGCGCTGGCCGACAGGGTGGGCCTGCCGGTGGTTTTTCACGTGCGGGACGCCTGGTCCGAGACTCTGGAACACATCGACAGATGCGGGGTGCCGCAGGCCAAAGGAGTGCTTCATTCTTTCAGCGGGGATACCGATTCCGTCGCCTGGGCCCGCGAGCATGGTTTTTTGCTGGGCATCGGCGGCCCGGTGACCTATAAAAACAGCCAGTTACCGGCTTTGGTGGCCCTGGCGGGCGTGGATATGATCCTGCTGGAAACGGACGCGCCCTGGCTGCCACCGGTGCCCTATCGGGGTAAACGAAACGAACCGTCGTATTTGCCTCACACCTTGCAGAAGGTGGCGGAAATCCTGGGCCTGGATCCGGTCGCGGTCGCCCGCAGGACTACCGAATCCTTCTGCAGGATGTTCGGGGAGTCGGCGGCTCGGCGGTTTTCTCAATTGTATCCGGATCGGTCCGGGGAATGATTTCCGGAACTTTCGATCTGGTCGGCACGGAGTTTTTCTTGAGCGAAAGCCAACATGCCCTGCTGCGCAGATACGGTATACGCCCGGTCAAGCGGCGCGGGCAGAATTTCCTGGTGGACGGCAACCTGGCCCGGGCCATCGCCCAGGATACCCTGGCTGTCGCCGATTGCGTGCTCGAGCTGGGCGCCGGGGGTGGAGCCCTCACGGTCCACCTGCTGGCCGGGGCCTCACAGGTGGTCTGCGTGGAAGTGGACCGCCATCTGTGTGGACTTTTGCAGGCCGAGTTTGGTCCGCGGGATTCCTTTGGCCTCATCGAAGGGGACCTGGCCAAACTGGATTGGACAGCCGCCGTGGCCGCGGCCGGGAAGCGGCCGGTCATCGCCGGCAATCTGCCCTACGTTTTGACCAGCACGGTCTTGTTTGCCCTGGCGGACCTGCGGGAACTCGTCAGCGGTGCCGTGTTCATGGTTCAGAAAGAGGTGGCCGAACGTTTGATCGCCCCGCCCGGCGGGCGTGACTATGGGATCCTGGCGGTTGTCCTGGGTTCCGTGTTCGAGATAAAGGTTCTGCGTAAAGTGGCCCCCTCGGTTTTCTGGCCCCGGCCGGAAGTTGATTCCGCCGTGGTCCGGTTGTTGCCTCGCGGCCGCTGGTCAACGGCCGATTTCGGCCACCTGGTTTCGGTGGTCAAGAAACTGTTCGGGCAACGACGAAAAAAATTGCGAACCCAACTTCGGGTTCATTACGGCCTGGACACCGGGGCGGTGGAGGTCCTCTCCGCCCAAAGCGGTGTGGATATGGACCTGAGGCCCGAACAGATTGGTCTCGAGGGATTCCGTCTCCTGGCGGACGCCCTGGCTGGAAAGGACGGAGGTTGAATCCGGTGCGTGGTCTGAGCCTTGTATTGGTTGCTGTCCTGGCGTGGAGCGCCGGCGGATATGCCTATGTCCAGGCTCAAGATTCCCAGGAGGCTGCCGGTAGCGCGACTTCCGACAGTCTGTCCGCCGTGGCCGACACCACCTCCAATCCCTATGGAAGCGGCGCCGAGGCTGACGGCAGGAGCAACCTGGAACGACTCATGGACGCGGCTCAGGACTCCGTCCCGGTCCAGGAACCAGATTTGGCCCAAGGCCCGTTATTTCTGGGGTGGTCCAATGCCCCCAAGGCCGGGGTTCGGGCCAACGTTCGGCAGAACACTTTCTACAGCGACCTGGTCACCGTGCTGAAATTCCAGAACAATTCGCAGTTCCGCAACACCTTCAAGTGGTCCTGGGAGGAATACCGCAAACAGGAAAAAACCGTGCAGAAACGCGACGATAATTTTTCCTTCGGGCTGGGATCCAACTTGCCGGTGACCATGACGATGGACGGTGCCTGGAACTGGAGCGAGGACAAGACCACCAACACGGCCGGTTACGCCAACCTATCCAAACGGGATCAGAAGCGGGGCGGGGTCAACCTCATGAAGTCCAATTTCATGCTGGGCTTTTTGAACAATACGGCGAAGGCCTCCGGCCGCATGATGGACCAAAGTAGTATCAACCAGAACCAGCGCAACGACTTCAGTGAGGCCTCGGTCGATGCCGGGCTCCAGACCGACATGACCATCACCGAGGGGGTGACCGTTGCCGGACGGGTTTATGGCATGGCCCTGGAAGGGGACCGTCTGTTGGGCACAACCACGGAAAATTCCTCCGCCAATGGGGACTCCCTGGGGTTCGGGGTCTATTACAAACAGTCCTTGGCGGACGGTCGGGTAACCGTCACGCGGAGCAACTTCCAGAAGAAATATCTCGACTTCAAGAAAAATAGTAACGGCCTTGTCGATACCGTGGGTTTGGACGAGGACCAGAAGGTGGTCAGTGAACTCGAGACCACCGATGCCATTTCTTACGAACTGGAAAACAACTTAAAATTCTGGCGGGTCGGTCTGAAGACCCGGTTGACCCGTCAGACGAATGATCACGACTACGCTCAGAGCGGCCTTGGCCTCAAGCAGAGGGAACAGGACGTGATGGACCTGGCCCTGACCTTTGGCGCCGGGCGCGATTCATTTGCCCTCAGTTACGATTTCCTCTGGAAGTGGGATGACCAGCGCTACAAAAACGCCACCGAAAACCGTGGCCGGCAGTACCACAAGGCGCGGGACTACGAATTTAACTATTTCCGCGACCTGTTCCGACAAACGCAACTCAACCTCAGGTATCACGAGGGTTTGACCCAGGATATCGCCGAGAATCAATTCAACGAAAACGACAGGGATCGGCATCAAAGAGATTTCAGCGCCCGCTTGGACCGCTCTTGGGCCGGAAAGTTTCGCGCCAACATGGTGTTTGCCTACCAGCAGGTGCAGGATTTCAGCATTCGGGAATCCCGTTCCTCCAGCAACAACGTGAAGGATTCCTACGAGGTTTCGCCGGGATACGCCTGGACGATCTCGCCGTGGTTGAGCCTGGACCAGAGCTACCGGGTGTATATCCAGTACACGGGCTATTCGTTTTCCGAATTGGAATCGGTCAACCGGGACGATGACTACAACAAGCGGGGAAACCTGGCCACCAAGGTCTCACTCAATCCCACCAGCCGTCTGAACATCACTTTGCGGCACGACACCAGCAAGCGGTTCTCCGCCACCAAGAGCGGCTCCGACGCGGCCGGCAATGTTTTTTACAGCCGTGATCTCAACCAGACGATCAGCAAGATTGATATGTCTTTCAGATTCAAGGCCGCCGAGGGAGTTACCCTCGAAGCGTCCACCTACCGGACCCGGGACGATAGAGATACCTTGGGGGACAGAACCACCCACACCCGGAACCTGTCGGGTGAGATGTGGACAGGTGTTCAGGTTCGTCGCCGATGGTTCGAGGAAAATCCGTTGGAACTTTCGGCCATGGTCAAGAAGTATAATGCCTTTGGACCCAGTGTCACCGAAACCAGTTCCGACTATTGGGAAGCGGACATCTGGCTGAAATGGGAGTTTTGACATGAGGATGGGCCGAACCTGCACCATGTTCCCACGCCCCGGAACCCTGTTGGCGGTTGCCTGGCTGGCCGTCACGGTGTTTTTGTTGTCCGGCTGCCTGTTTTCACCGCGGGAGCCAGAAACTCCGGGAACGGGAGTCCAGATCGATTACCTCGCCAAGAGCTCTCCGGCCAACGTGTGGGCCAATCTGGAAAAGTCGTTGCAGGCCGTCCACTCGCCGGGCTGGGTGGACAATATCAGCCAGACCGAATTCCGCTATATTCCTGATGACGAGGCCCGGGATCAGTTTCCCCCGAATACCTTCGTCGGTTGGGATCAGGCCCGGGAATCGACATTTATCAACAATTTCTACAACAGCGGCGTGTCCATCGTCGCCAAAATGAGTGAAGTCGGTTTCACTTTTCCCGCGCCTTCCGGGGGCGAGATGACCGTCGAGGATATCGTTTACGACCTGCTGGTAACCAATGACCAGGATGGGTCCCAGGTTCGCTACCGGGGCAAATGTGACGTAATTTTTCGACTCGAGGCGAATTTTTGGTATATTTATGAGTGGAGGGATCTGCAAGGGGAAAGTGACCCCGATACAGGCCAGCTTCTCAACACGATGGGGGTGTTGCGCGGAACTTTTGGTAGCTAATAGTCGCCCGATATGTTAAAATTGCTGATGGTTCTCTTAAATTCAAGTGGGCTTCTGATTTGTACCCCTACGTCCTTGAGGGATGCGTCCCCTGGGGAAGCCCCGGCCTGCTGGAGGATAGCGTGATGAAATTGAAATTTTTTCTTTTGCTGGCGGCATTCGCTTTGATGATTGCCCCGTCCGGCTGCATCTTTTCGCCCGAGGATGATCCCAAACCCAAACCCGACCCCCAACCCCAGGAACTGCCGTTCCCCGGATCTCCCGATGTATTGATGTCCAACTTCCGGGCCATATACGAGACCCGGGACTTCGACGAGTACCAGAAGATCATGCATCCGGATTACCTGACCATCCTGCAGCAGGAAACCATAGACGAATTCCCGGATGTCGGTGAAACCCTGGACGTGAATGAAGAATTGAGGATCCACCAACGCATGTTCTCCGGAGATGCGGTGACTGATCCCAACGGGGACCTGGTGCCCGGTGTGACCACCATATCCTTCAGCCGCTTCATCAACCAGACCACTTGGGCGGTGTCGCCTCCGACGGACATCATTCCCAACGCGGAGTGGGCCCTTTTCGAAGTGGAATTCCTTTTCGACCGCGGTTCGACCTTTTCGACCCTCAGCGTCAAGGGGAACATCAAGTTCTACGTGACCAGCCGCGATTCAATGCACGAGGGATCGCTTAGGCAGTACTATCAGATGATCGGCCAGGTGGATCTCACCGATTCCGGCGAATGATATTCAGCTTTTTTCATCTGGTCGGCTCGGGAGGGTGCCCAACAGGCCCCTCCCTTTTTTTCTCGGGAAACCGCTCACCACTGGCCAGCCGAGGCCTTCTCGGCTAGTATTCCCTGACCCGATCCTGCATCAACGCACAGCCGTCCTGGCAGGGAAGCCCGGATGGGAATTCGCCAAGGGATAACGCCGAGTGAATCTGTTCAACCGCGCCTTCAACAACTCTCGCCGCCGCCGTAAATCGAGCGGAAAGTCCCAGCCCAAATCCGGCCGGTCGTCCAAGACCACCAGGTCCCGGAAGTCCGCCAAATCCGGGTCCGGCCACGCGGCCCCCTGGCTGCTGGGCGCCGCTTTGGTCGTGGTTGTTGCGGGTGTGGGCCTGTTGAAATGGGCCCGCACCGGGTCGGGCCAGGCCACCCTGCTGTCCCTCGGTTCGGACAAGATGTATTCCGAGGTCCAGACCACCGTGGAAGAGGCCCTGGCCGAGGCCTTGCCCGGTTTTTTGCCCGGGCCTGCCGATGCCACGGCCGAGTCCGGCACCGGCCACCAGGGAGATAGTGACTGGCCGGCCCCCAAGTTCGGTCCCGCAGCCGCGGTCCGATGCCGGACCGTGCCAGTTCCTGCAGACCTGGCATGGTGGGATCTTCAGGGCCGGGTGGCCGAGGCAGCCGAAAAGCGTGGTGCGCGGGTGCTGTGGGCCGAACGCGTTTTCCCGGGGCGGCGTCTTCCCGAGGACCAGACTCTCCCCAACGAGGAAAAGGACATGCTGAGGATGGACGTGGGGGTCAAGGGCCGGCCGACCCACACACTGGTCCTGTACCGGGCCGGGCGCCGTCCGGACGTGCGGTGGGGTGCCGGTTCCGGGTCGTCGGCCTGGTCCCGTCTGGCTGCGGACGCTGGGCCGGTGGTTGCGCTCGTGGTCGACGACTGGGGCTATAGCAAAAGCGAGGCGGCAAGCACCATCCTTTCCCTGCCTGCCCCGATTACCATGGCCGTCCTGCCGGGGCTGCCCTACTCGCGACACTACGCCTTGAAAAGCACCGATCTGGTGTTGCC
>CBDUDB010000033.1:0-20549 GCA_965365795.1 uncultured bacterium
GAACGCCGGCGGCCAGGCGGGTCATGTCCGGGTAACTGACCCAGTAGGGCACCGGGAAAACCACTTCGTCACCCGGGTCCACCAGAGCCATCAGGGCCACCATGATGGCCTGTTTGGCCCCCGCGGAAGCCATGACGTTGGCACGCTCCACCTTCCGCCCGTAGAATTTTTCGGTGTAGGCAATGATGGCGTCCTTCATGAGCGGCGTGCCGGAGGCCGGTGTGTAGCGGATCTCACCAGTCTTGAGCATGGCGATGCCCGCGTCGATGGCCGACTGCGGGGCCAGACTCTTGGGCTCTCCCCCACCCAGATGAATGACGGGATCGCCGGCGGCGCGCATCTTGGCCGCTTCGGCGTTGAGTTTCAGGGTGACAGAGGCCCCGATCGAGTTGGCAAGTTTACTGAAAGGCATGACGCGTCCTTTTGACGACGGATCCATGAATTTGCTATGGGGGGAATTTAATCCGCGGCCCGGAGGGATGCCATTGGATTTTGCAGGCAGGGGGAAATTAATCCGATTGGTTTTCCTGAAATTCGTCTAGTTCAGGTGCCGGCACCGGATCCTGAAGGCCCGCTTGCATTGGGTTCCCCATACCCGCAAGGGAGTTTTGGGATGTCCGGGATCTCCGGGACGGCCTGACCGCCACCTCTTTCGCAACCGCCGGAACCGGGTGCTGCAGTGGGGGAGCCAGGCTTATGACGGGCTCGGCGCACAGGGAAGGAAGAACATTCAAGGCTACGTCGTAACGGCAGGCCGGGTTCCACAGGGACCACCCCGACCCACCAGCCGCCCGCGAGGCCCTGACCTGGGCACCGATGTAGGCGCCGTCGAAATGGGTCACCCGGTAAGGGAAAGCCTGCAGCCAGGGGCGGATGTCCGCCTGGCCGGCCACCATGTCACGGAACCGGCGGGTACCCTCGCCGATGAAATATTCGGGATCGTCACCCGGCCTCTTGCGGCCTTCAAAACCGGGTCCAAAATGGGAGGGATATATCATGGGGCAAATGACATCCACTAAACTGGCTATGGTCGGCACATGCTGCCCCGTCAAGGCCAGGTCCGCCATCTGGCCCCAGGCCATGATGCCGTACAGGTCCGCCGATATTTTAACCCCGTAACCGTTCAGGGAATCTCGCGCGGTGGACAGAAAATTGGAGATGACCGCGCGCCGTCTGGCGGCTGTTGTTTCGAGGTCGGCCGACCAGTCGCCCACCCAGCCGTTGGTGGGAAACCGCACGTAGTCGAACTGGATTTCGTCCACTCCGGCCCGGGCCAATTCTCCGGCCAGGGCCAGATTGTATTCCACCACTTCCGCTTTCGCGGGATCGACCCAGACGCAGCCGCGTTCGGTCCAGACCGCGCCGGTGGAATCCTGGAGGGCCAGATCCGGACGCCGCCGGCCCAGTTCCCCATCAAGGAACAGGGCGATCCGTGCCACCACATACAGACCACGCTGATCAAAGCGGGCCATCATGTCTTCCAGGGAGGAAATGACCGGCGTGGTCCGGCCTTCACCCCAGGAAGCCAAGGGATGCTTAGTGTAGACCGAGACGCCGCCGTCGATATCCTTGGCGTCGAAGACGACCGCGTTGCCTCCTGCGGCTATGAAACCGTCCACACGTGCCAGCACCGAAGAAACGCCGCAGGCGGGACCGGTCAGATACATCCCCCGCATCTCCGCCCCGGCTGACTTCCGGTCGACAACCCGCTGGAATCCCGTATCCATTTTCACGGGAATCTGAAGGATCTGCCCGATGCGCAGGAAATTCGATTCCAGGTGGTTGGCGTGGCGAATAGCCGTCAGCATGTCCGTCAAGGAGTAGTGGTTGGTCAGATGGCGGTGATCCGAGCAGATCTTCAGCAGGGTATCGCCGTCTTGGACCGTGTAGGAAAGGGATGCTGGGGCGGATTCAGAAGCTAGCACAGCTTGGGCCCCTAAATGAGTCGCCGCCCCAGGCAATTGCGGCAGGGAGAGTGAAACCAGGATGACCATCAAGGTGTTGCGCATTGCATTCTGCACTGCAAAAACCGCCATTTATTGCTTAACTCAATGTATTTGTTGCACTTTCCCCTTCAGGCAGGCCTGTTGCAAAGTGTGGGCCTGTACGCCACGGCAACCTGAACCCGCTATTACAAGGTCGACAAAACAGGGCCTTGCCTTAATTATGAGAATCTGGGATGTGAAAAGAATATTCGGCGGTGTCCGGGTGTACGGTTCGGGAACTTCGGGCCTTCTCCCCCAAGCCCGAAAAAATGTGGATCGGTGATAACATGCAGTTTTCTTATTCCGAACCCCTGGATCTCGCCTGGTTTCGCATGAAATCGATCCTTTTCCGTCCCTTCGATCTGGGCCGCTGGTTCGTTCTCGGCTTCACGGCCTGGCTGGCGCAGCTGGCCACCGGTTATTCAGGGGGAGCCTCCGAAAAATTCCGCGTTTCCGACCAATGGGATGAACCCTCGTTCCAGGGCTGGGTATCCGGCGTGGAAGATGCCGTACGCGCCTTTTTCGACCACCCCTGGGCGGTCCTGCTCATCGGGCTGTTCCTGGTGGTCGGGTTGTTGTTTTGGCTTTTGATATTGTGGTTGAGCAGTCGTGGCCAGTTCATGTTCCTGGACAACCTGGTCCACTCCCGGACCGAAGTGAAGGCCCCCTGGTCCGACTTCGGTAACCAGGGAGACAGCTTGTTCCTGTGGCAAGTCGTCTATTCCCTGATCGTCTTCGTGGTGCTGGGCGCGGTGGCCGTCGTCGGTTTCCTCTTTTTATATCCCGTCATGACCTTGGAACCATCCACCGCTGCAGTCGTACCCCTGGCGATTCTCGCCGGCACCACCGGTTTCATTCTGATCGTCACCTTGGTATTCGTCGAATTTTTCCTGACCCAGTTCATCGTACCGATCATGTACCGGCACCGGCTTTCCACCATGGATGCCTGGCGCCGCTTTCTTCCGGTATTCCGAGAGAATCCCGGCGGCTTCGTCGTGTTCGGCCTGCTCTATTTCGTTATCATGGTGGTCGGGTGGATTCTCTTCATGGTCGCAGGAGTGGTGACCTGCTGCATCGGGCTGGTTTTGCTGGTCATTCCCTATATCGGAACCGTGGTTTCTCTTCCCCTGGCCACCTTCGGACGGTATTTCAGCCTTGAATATCTGGGACAGTTCGGCGACGACTTCCGCCTCCTGCAACCGTTACCTGCCAAACCGGACCACCCCTATGGTTCAGGCCAGGTCCAGGGTGATGGGACAATGGTCGGACCCCAGGACGTCAGCCAGAATCCCGGCGCCGACGAGCCGGGGCCGGAGGATTCCTGAGATCAGGAAATAATCGATACGCCAGCCGACGTTCCGCTCGCGGACACCCTTGCGATTGCTCCACCAGGTGTAGTGCCCGCCGCCGGTTTCGAATTCCCGGAAGGTGTCGATGAACCCGGCGGCGACAATCCGGTCGAATCCTTCCCGCTCCTGGTCGGTGAACCCGGCGTTGCCACGATTTGGCCCCGGGTTGGCCAGATCGATTTCCTTATGCGAAACGTTGAGGTCGCCACAAAAAACGACGGGCTTTTTCTTTTCCAGGCGCCGCACGAATTTCAGGAACTCCACATCCCACTGCTTTTCGCGGTACTCCAACCGGGTCAGCTCCCGCTGGACATTGGGCGTGTATACGGTGACCAGGAAAAAATCGTCGAACTCGGCGGTCAACACCCGACCTTCGGTGTCCAGTTCGGCCAGTCCCATGCCGGGGAAAACGGCCCGCGGCACCTGGCGGGTCAGCAGGGCGGTGCCAGAGTAGCCCCGTTTCAGGGCGGGGTTCCAGTGCATGGTGTAACCGGGCAGATCCAGTTCCACCTGCTCGGGAAGAGCGCGCACCTCCTGGAGGCAGATCACGTCGGCATCGCTACCTGTAGCGAAATCCAGAAATCCTTTTTTGAGGCAGGCCCGCAGGCCGTTCACGTTCCATGATATCAGTTTCATCGATTCTCCCGGAGTTGATCGCTTCGTCTTTCCTCCCGCAGCGAATATAACACCGGAACCGTGAACAGGGTAACAAGGGCGATGATCATGCCGCCCACCGAGGGGATCGCCATGGGGATCATGATGTCGGCCCCCCGGCCGGTCAAAGTCAGGACCGGCACCAGGGCCAGGATGGTGGTGGCCGAAGTCATCAGCGCGGGCCGGATCCGGCGGGTGGCCGCGATCACGGTGGCCTGCCGGATTTCCCTCCGAGTGGTGGGGCGGTTCTTGGCGAAGGTCAGATCCAGATAGGTGGCCATCAACACGCCATCGTCGGTGGCAATCCCGAACAGAGCCAGAAAACCGACCCAGACCGCCACGCTCAGGTTGACCGGCTGGATGTGAAACAGCTCCCGCATGGCCGCGCCCAGGAAATGAAAATCCAGGAACCAGGGTTGACCGTAGAGCCAGACCATCACGAAACCGCCGGCCCAGGCCACGAATACACCCGCAAAAACCATGGCCGTGGTCGATACGGCTCGAAACTGAAGGTACAGAACCAGGAAAATCAACAGCAGAGCCACGGGTAAAACAACGGCCAGGGTTTTTTCCGACCGGACCTGGTTCTCGAAACTGCCGGTGAAGGTGTAGCTGACACCCGGCGGTAGTTCCAGAGATCCGCCCCGGCGCCTTTCCTCCAAGAAGTCCCGGGCCGAGTTCACCACATCGACTTCCGCCAATCCCGGTTTCTTGTCGAAGATGACGTAACCCACCAGGAAGGTGTCTTCGCTCTTGATCGTCATCGGACCACGCACGTACTCGATGGACACCAGGTCACCCAGGGGCACATGAATACCGTCGGGTCCGGTCACCAGGATGCGGCGGATCTCTTCCAGGTCGTCCCGGCGTTCGCGGGCGTAACGCACCTGAACGGGGATCCGCTCCCGGCCCTGGATACTGGTGGTGGCGGTGACCCCGCCGATGGCCGTCTGGATCACGGCCTGGATGTCGTCCACCGTCAGACCATGGCGGGAGATGGCTCCACGGTCGATTCTCAACTCGAGATAGGGTTTGCCAACCACACGGTCGGCGATCACGGTGGTAGCTTCCACCTGGGGAACTTCCTTGAGGTGCCGTTCGATATTCACCGCGGCGGTTTCGATGGCCTCCAGGCTGGGCCCCTTGACCTTGAGCCCCATGGGGGCGCGCATTCCGCTTTGCAACATGACCAGCCGGGCGCCTATGGGCTGAAGTTTCGGGGCCGAAGTGGTTCCGGGAAGCCTGGCCGCCTGGACGATCTCGCGCCAGATATCGTCCTGGGTCCGGATTTCCTCGCGCCACTGCCGAAAGTACCGGCCGCGGCGGTCGGGTATCAGCTGGTCATTCGCATCCCGGACGAAGGATTCGGTGTCCCGGTCATAACGAAATCGCTGGCGCTGTCCGGAGTCGTTGAGCTTGTACTCGGACTTGTAGTTGACCACCGTTTCGATCATGGAGATGGGGGCCGGATCGAGGGCCGACCGGGCCCTCCCCAGTTTGCCGACCACCTGCTCCACTTCCGGAATCGTGGCCAGGGCCATGTCCAGCTTGGCCAGCACGTCGCGGGCTTCGCCGATGGAAGCGTGCGGCATGGTCGTGGGCATGTACAGGAACGAACCCTCGTCCAATGAGGGCATGAACTCCTTGCCCAGGCCGGGGAAATCATGCCGCGGGCCCGACAGGACTCTGGCCCACACCGACCCATCGGCCGGACGGCCCGCCCCAGGCAAAAAGGGAAAAACCCGGTCAAAACCCAACCAGGCGAGGGTACCGAAAAGAACCAGCCCCACAGGCAGGATCAGAAAAACCTTCCGGTGCTCCAGACTCCAGGCCAGCAGCCGCGGGTAGATCCGAACAAAACCCAAAAATCCCCCCAGCACCCCACCCGCCAGCACCAGGACGAACAGGATATTCACCAGCAGACTTCGCTCGGCCCCCAGAGGTAACCAACGTCCGGCCAACAGCACGGCCGCACTGGCGGCTACCAGGATGTTTATCAGGTATTTCACGGGGCGTCGGGAAACCCCCGCGGTTTCCGAACGGCCCGAACGGCCGGACCGGATCTTAAGGAGAAGGTGAGCCGCCGGGGGAATCACTATCACCGCCACCAGCACCGCCGCCAGCAGGGCGAAGGTCTTGGTGAAGGCCAGGGGCCGGAAGAGTTTGCCCTCGGCGGCCACCAGCGTGAATACCGGCAGGAAACTGATGACCGTCGTGGTCACCGCCGTCACGACAGCGCCCCCCACTTCGCTGGCGGCCAGATGGATGGTGTCCCTGATCGCCGGCTTCGGCTGACCGGGTTCCCAGTTCGCAGCAGCCCGGTCATGGCGGGCCAGGATGTTTTCCACCAGGATCACGCCCATGTCGACCATGGTCCCGATGGCGATGGCGATCCCCGACAGGGCCACGATGTTGGCCTCGATGCCGAACACCTTCATGGCCACAAAAACCATCATCACCGCCAGCGGCAGCAGGCCGGCGACCAGCAGCCCCCCGCGCAGGTTGCGCACCATGACGAGGATCACGATCAACGTGATGAGGATTTCCAGACTGAGCGCTTCCTTCAGTGTCCCCAGCGTTTCGTGGATCAATCCGGAGCGGTCGTAGAAAGGAACGATGGCCACCTTGGTTTCGGTACCGTCAGAAAGAATCTTGCTTGGAAGACCCGGCCCGATTTCCGCGATCTTGGCCTTCACCCGGTCGATCACCGCCAGAGGATTTTCCCCATAACGAACCACCACCACACCGCCGACCGCCTCGGACCCTTCCTTGTCCAGGGCGCCGCGCCGCAAAGCCGGTCCCACCGTGACGTTGGCCACATCCCGAAGCAGGACCGGAACGTTGTCGACCGTCTTGATCACGCTCATCTCGAGATCATTCGTACTGACAATGGACCCCACCCCGCGGACCACGTATTCCACGCGGTTGATTTCCAGGGAACGGGCGCCCACGTCGCGGTTCGAGGCGGCCACCGCCCGGGTCACCTGAGCCAGACTGATCCCGTACAAACGCAGGGCGTCGGGATCCACCTCGACCTGGTACTCCTTTTCGAACCCGCCCACCGAAGCCACTTCGGCCACGCCACCGGCGGCCAGCAAAGCGTCCCGCACGTAGAAATCCTGGATGGTTCTCAACTCAGCCAGGTCCCAACCGCCGGTGCTGTGGCCGTTCGGATCGCGGCCTTCCAGGGTGTACCAGAAAACCTGGCCCAGGGCCGTGGCGTCGGGGCCGAGGGCGGGCCGGATTCCCGCGGGCAGGGTTCCGTCCGGCAGGCTGCTGAGTTTTTCGAGGATCCGGGAACGGGAATCGTAGAAGTCGGTCTTTTCGGTGAAAATGATGTAGATGGTGGAATAGCCGAAGTAGGAATAGCTGCGCACGGTCTGGACCTGCGGCAGCCCGAGCAACGCCACGGTCAACGGATAGGTGATCTGGTCCTCCACGTCCTGGGGCGACCGGCCCGCCCACTCGGTGAAGACGATCTGCTGGTTTTCCCCCAGATCCGGAATGGCGTCCACGGGAACGGGATGGCGGGGCAGATCCCCCACGTTAAAATCGAAGGGAGAAACAACCAAGCCCCAGCCCAACATCAAAAGGACCAGAAGAAAAACGATCAGTTTGTTGTCCAGAGAAAAGCCGACCAGTCGGCCAATCCAACCGGTTGTCGGGTTACCGGAATCAGACATGTCAGGAGCCCCCGCCCAGGATTTCCTTCTGGGAACCGCATCTCAACATCATGGCTCCGTAATAGGGGTTGGCCGTGGTGGTATCGGCCTGGATCCAGAAGGCGCCATCGTTGTCGAAGGCCATGGGACAGTGGAACCGGCGCACCGCCGACCGGGAACCGGTCCCGAACCGGGCCAGGGCATTCCAGAGATTGTCCGACAGGGGTTCGAAGGCCTGGCGCCGCTGAGCGATCCCGTCGGCCGCCACGATCAGGCCGGCCGCGTCGATGAGGGATGTCTTCAATCTCTCCCACAATTCCGCCCCTGCCGGTGGAAGATCGGTGGTTTCACATTCGAGGTTTTCCGCCGCCTCGGCGACGGACCGGCCGGCAACCACCGCCGCACCATCATCGTCCGTGGCCAGGGCAGTCTGCAACCGGTAGTAAGATTGCAGGACAGCGTCCAGCGATTCGCCAAAACAGGGAGCGGGCGTGAAGGTCATCAGACCGTCGGGTCCCGAGTGATCGGCATGATCGTCTTTGTCTTCTGGGGCAGGATTCATCATGCTGGTGCGGCCTTGAATCTGCAGGGCGCTGTCGATCTTGAAATTGCCCCGCGTCACCACCAATTCCCCCTCCGAAAGTCCCGACACCACGAAATAGACGTCGCCGGCCCGCGGCCCCAGCACCACGATGCGGCCGGTAAAAACCGGATCACCCGGGCCGGGCCGGCGCACGTAGACCACCGCCCGGTCCCCGGTCAAAAGGGGCGCCGAGGCGGGAATGACCAGGGGGGCGACGGCCGCCGCCGGATCGGTGACCGGGTGACCGTAGGCATCCACGGTGGCCGAAACCCGGCCCGTGACCAGCATGCCGGGTTTGAGCAGCCCCGCGGTGTTGTCGACAACCACCCGGACCTCGACGGTGCGAGTTCGTTCGTCAAGCACCGGGTCGATGAAGAGGATGTCGCCCTGGAACTGCCGACCCGGATAGGCCCGCGCCGCAAAGGCCACCGGCTGGCCCTCACGCAGCCAGGCCACGTCCGATTCGAAGGCGTCCAGGGTGACCCACACGCCCGATAGATCGGAAATGGAATAAAGAGTTTCCCCTGTCTTGACGTAATCCCCCTGCGTGGCCTGGCGGGTCACCACCACTCCGCCGACAGGAGCCCGCACGATCAGGTTGTCGCTGATCTTGTCGCCGTCCCTGACGGCCTGGATCTGCTGGTCGTCCATGCCCCACAGCCTCAGTCGTTCCGCCGCCGAATTCAGGTTGGCCCGGGCTCCGTCCGTGGCGGTTCCTGCTTTTTCAGCCGCGCGCAGCGCCGCGGTGGCGGTCTGCAGTTCGGCCTGGGCCGAATACAGTTCGGGACTGTAGATTTCCGCCAGCTTCATTCCCCGGGTTACCTTTTGACCAGTGGTATCGACAAACAGTCGGTCGAGCCTCCCGGAAACGCGGGCGGTGATGGTGCGTGTACGGGTCTCGTCCGCACTGACCTTGCCCACCAGGCGGATTTCGCGGGCGACAAATTCCCGGCGCACTTTTTCCGTGGTGATTTCGGCCAGGGCGGTAGCGGTTTCACTCAGCGACAGATCACTTGGCCCCAGACTGGCATCGGTTTCCTCCTCCAGGGGGATCAAATCCATGAAACAGATGGGGCATTTCTGGTCCCCTGACGGCAGGATGATCTGCGGGTGCATGGAACAAGTCCACCGGCTTGACTTGGCGGCTTCGGTCCGCGCCAGCTCCGAGTCGGAGATATCCCTGCCATCCCCACCCCCGCGAAGTATAAACCCCAGACCGAAGGCCGCGATCACCAGCACCGCCAGCGGCCATTTCCGTTGCAGGTTTTTTGAGTTGATATCCATGGTTCGATTCCTGTTCTTTTTTATCCGGAACCGGATGCGGTTTCCTGGTCAATCAAGGTTTTTGGGGAAACACCCAGCAATCTGGCCAGATCGTTCAGGGCAAGGTTCTGATCCGTCACCGCGCGCAGGTGCGCCAGTTCGATACCCAGCAGGGTCTGGCGAGCGGTGACCAGTTCGATGTAGGAAGCCTGGCCTGAACGGTACCGAGCCGAGGTGACCTCGAGGGCCTGTCGCCCGCTGGCGTGCAGGACCTGGCCATAGAGGTGGGCGTTGCGTTCGGCCTCGCGCCACTCATACAGAACAGCTTCGAATCGGGAGTTCAACTGCTGCCGCACGTCGGCCAGGTCCGCGCTGGCGACCGCCAGCCATCCGGCAGATGATTTTTTGCGCGCCTGCGCTTTGCCCCCCCACAGCGGAATGCTGACACTCAGCCTGGCAATCACCGGGTCCTGGCCGCTGTCCGGGATGTCCTGCATCCGGGCCGGGCCGGTCATGATGTAGTCCACCCCGAGCGTCAATTCGGGGTAAGCGGATTTTCCGGCCAGTTCCACCCCCTGGCGGTGACTTTCCTGCTCCAGTTTCCGCGACTCAAGATCAGGGTTGTTTTCCTCCAGAAGGGACCACAACAAGTTGTCGGCGGGCAGCTGGAAACCGGGTCTTTCCAGAAAGGAGGGCGATCCGTTGGGAACCGGGTGGCCCGCGGGCAGACCCGCGGCCAGGTTCAGCCGCGCGGTCACCGGCTTGATCCTGTCCCGCAGTCCGGCCAGGCGCGAGGTCAGCTGTTCGGCTTCGATCTGGGCGGCCAGCACATCCCCGAAGGAACCGCTGCCCGATTCGTAAAGAGACCGGGCCGAGGCTTCGGCCTGGCGGGCCAGGGCCAGATTGTCGGTGAGGATGTTGATCTCACCCTGCAGGTAGGCCAGGTCGAACCAGGCGGCGTGAATTTCATGATGGGTCTGAAGTAACTGAGCGCGCAAATCCTGGGCCGCGGCCTCCGCTCGGGTGACCGCCACCGATTCCTTCAATCCCAGAGTACCGAACCAAGGGAAACTCTGGCTGAGGGAAAAGACCCTCTGCTGGGGTCCCACCCTGGTCTCCACCGGCACGATCATTTCTCCCCAGCCAAACCGGAGATTCGGCAGGGCGCCCTGTTCATGGGCACCGTGAAGCATGGCGGTGACCCGGCCCGAGGCCCGGGCCACGGCCGGGTTGTGATCTTCGGCCCACCTCAGATAGTCTTCAAGGTCGGGATTGGCAGGGAAAGGGCCTGGATCCTGGGCTATTGCCGGGGTTACAGGTGCCACCAGAGAAGTGGTCAGAATCACCAGGGAAAGCAGAATGATATTTGCCCCTGGAAGCAGAAACAGGGATTTCACGGGGTGAGCCTTTCTTGTTTAGGCGGTCTATCGCAGGATTCGTGCCTGGAGTTAAGCTGTTGTTTTTTAATGAGTTGTCCTAATCAACCCCATGGCGGACAAAAAAAATGAAGAATATTCTACAAAAAACCTTAGAATATTGTGCAAAGAAGGGTTGAGCCGATGCAGACATTCCTGAAGCGGTACTGGCTGGTGATCACCATGATCACGGTCATTTCGCTGCTTCACTACAACACCCACTGGCATATCCACGCCCTGCACGGCATCTACCGGCGGCTCTACTATTTCCCCATCATCCTGGCCGCTTTCCGGGGCGGCCCGGCTGGCGGAGTCGGCGCGGCCCTATTGGTCATCGCCCTTTATGTTCCCCATGCTTTTGGACTGATCGGGTTCGACCCGGGAACCACGGTCGAGAAGATCCTGGAAATGCTGCTCTACCTGCTGGTGGGTTTGTTGACCGGAACCTTGGTGGCGCGGATCAATGCCGCTCGCGACCGCCAGAGACGCACCGCCGTGGATCTGCGGGTCACCCTCGACCAGAAAACCGCCATGGAAGCCGAGCTGGTGCGGTCGGCCAGGATGGCCGCGGTCGGCCGGCTGTCGGCGGGCCTGGCCCATGAGATCCGCAACCCCCTGGCCAGCATCAAGGGTTCGGCCGAGGTCCTGGCCGACGATTTCCCCGCCGACCATCCCAAGGGCCGAATGTTCTCCATCCTGCAGGAGGAAACCGGCCGACTGAATCAGGTTCTTTCCAAGTTCTTGACGTTTGCCCGCAGTGAACCAGGTGAGGTGGCGCCCTTCGATCTGGAAACCGAGTGCCGGGCCGTGGCCCAGTTGATGGAACACCGGCCGGAACCCATGACTGTGACCGTCACCAGCGCCGGCGGCGTTCCGACAGCCAGCGGCAACCGCGAACAGGTCCGCCAGGTGTTGCTGAATCTGGCTCTTAATGCGGCGGCGGCCGGTGGTACGGACCAAGAGATCAAGTTCGAGATTGAGGCCGGCGACGGGGTTGTTCGCTGCGGGGTCCTCGACTCCGGACCCGGATTCACCGCCGAAGCCCTGGCCAATTTCGGGACGCCCTTTTTCTCCACCAAGGCAGATGGGACCGGGCTGGGGCTGGCGACAAGTCTGCGCATCATCGAGGATTTAGGCGGCACACTGGGGCCCGACTCGGCGTATACCCAGGGCGGCTGCGTTCGTCTGACCCTGCCTGTCTCCCAACAGAAAGAGGAAGCATGATCCACGTCCCCGGAGTGTTTGTTGTCGCCCTGACCACACTCATGCTGGCCGCTGGGCCGGTTGAAAAACAGCGCCCCGCTCCCTTGACTGGTGCCTTCGATCCCGAGCAGGTACTCGTCAACCTGGAGCAGCGGATCAATGACCGGGACTGGAAACGATACGCGGATTTCCTGGCCGAGGAATTCCGGTTCATCCCCTATTCGGGCGTCTACCTGGAATATCCCCGTGTGGCCTGGGACCTTTGGGACCACACCCGGGAAATCGGTTTCATCGAGGAACTGGTATCCCCCGCCAAGGGCGGGGCCACCCTGTCGCTCCTCGACAAGGTGCTGAACAGAGGTCTCGAATCCCGGGACCGCGCCGAATGGGATCTCGTCTATACCCTGACAACCCGGGACCAGGTTTTCCGGTCGCGGGCCATCTTCGTTTTCCAGAAAGTAGACAACCTGTGGTACCTGCGGGAATGGATCGATACCACCGTCGAAACCGATAAAGAATCCGGGGGCGCCCTCCCCACTTCCGGGTCCCTGCGTGGGGCCCTGAGCCAATGATCCCCCCTGAAAGGTTTGGGCATGGGCCGGATACTTCTGATCGACGATGACAACAGCCTGCGGGAGGTGGTGCAGTTCATCCTGACCGAATCCGGTCATGAGGTCCTGACCGCCGCCGATGGGAACAGCGGCCTGGAACTCCTGGCCGAGGAACCCGATCTGGTCATTACCGATATCCGAATGCCCGGCCTGGACGGCATGGAAGTTCTGCGGCGGGTCCGCGGCTCGGCCACCGCCAACCATGTGCCGGTCATCATGCTCACCGCCCACGGCACCGTGGAACAGGCGGTCGAGGCCATGCAGCTGGGCGCGTTTACCTACCTGCTCAAACCTTTTGCCCGTGAAGAACTGAAACTGACCGTCGAACAGGCCCTGCACACCCGGGCCCTGACCCGGGAAAACCTCCGGCTGCGCCGGCTTTTGAAGAGGCGAGCGCCCGAGTGCGGGCTGGTTTACCGATCAAAGGCCATGGCCGACCTCATGGACCGGTTGCGTCGGGTCGCCCCCAACGATGCGACGGTCCTGATCACCGGGAAAAGCGGGACCGGCAAGGAACTGGCGGCCCGTGCCTGCCACGATCTTTCCGACCGCTGGGACCAACCCTTCGTGACCGTGAACTGCGGGGCCATTCCCGGCACCCTCATGGAGTCGGAACTGTTCGGTCACGCCAAGGGCGCCTTCACAGGGGCCGGGCGGGCGGCCACAGGCAGGATCCGGGCGGCCGAGGGCGGCACCCTATTCCTGGATGAAATTGCCGAACTCCCCTTGGAACTGCAGCCGAAACTCTTGCGGGTTCTGGAATCCAAACAGGTGGACCCTGTCGGCGGGCCGCACCCGGTCACCGTCGACTTCCGCCTGGTGTGCGCCACCAACCGCGACTTGACTGCCGCAACGGAACAGGGTCGATTTCGGGAAGATCTTCTTTACCGCATCAACGTTTTGCAATTGACCCTTCCGCCCCTGAAGGATCGCCCCGAGGACGTTGAGCCCCTCTGGGCCCACTTCACCCTTCTGCACGGCGGTCAGGAAATCGCCTCCGAGAGTCAACTGCTTGATACCTTGAAAACCCGACCCTGGCGGGGCAACGTTCGGGAGCTCAAGAACCTGAATCAGCGGCTGGTCCTGATGCGACAACAGGACACCCTTACCCTCGCCGATCTGGAGCGCCTTGCCCCGGGGGCCGGCGAACTTACTCCCCTTACCGCCGACCCGGACGGCCCTTCCAGCGGCCTTCCCTTGGGGCCAATGCCTGCCGGCGGGCTATCATTGGTCGCCCTTGAAAAAGAGGTGATTCGGCGCGCGTTGGAAATGTGCGGCGGCAACCGTTCCAAGACTGCCGTCTATCTGGGGATCCCCCGGCATGTTCTGGTCTACCGCCTCACCAAATACGATCTCGGATAAGGCAAAAAAACGGCCGCCGGTTGCCTCCGGCGGCCGCTCTTATGGATTTCCTGGCAACTAGTCCAGGCCGAATCCGATCTTGATTTCCAGCCACTGCTGGGCTTCCATGTTCCCCGCCTTGAAGGCGTAGTGGTACCGAGCGCTCACATATCCCAGGAACGAGTCCCAGGGAAGAATCCATCCCGCCTCAGGCGCGAGAGCGAAATGCCAGTTGTCCTCTTCGAACCGGGTCAATCCGATATCCGTGCGGCGTTCGATCCAGGCGCCGCCGGCGTTGATACCGGCGAAGAACCGGCTACTGCGCTTGTCGTCGCTGAAGTACTTGAACCAGCTGCCGTAGACAGGCACGGCGTTTATGTAGCTCCAGTGCTTGCCCGTCACGGCCCCGTTATTGAACTGGATCGTCGAATCGTCCTCCTCATTGAAGACATTCCAGCCGACGTTAATCCCGTAGGCGGCATCGCGCAGATAGAAATTCCGCCATTCGACACTGGCGCCACGGAAACTCACCTTGGAGATGAAATCGCCGGTGTCACCGGTGGGAATGCTGATCCCCCAGGCGATGCCGAAGGTGTTGTTGTCAGCCCTGACCGCCGTTACCGGCAGCAGGATCAGCAAAAGGCCAAGCAATACGATGAATCTTTTCATGTCGTGACCTCCTTATTTTCCCGCCGGCTGGGCGACGATGTAAGGTGACTGGGCGAACGCCTGCTTGATGCCGTTGCGAATGTTTATCTCAGTGGTCGATTTCTGGATGGCTCCGTTGAGACCGCCGACCCAGTTCAAAGGAGGCTCGGCGCCGGGATCGCTGGGATTGTCAACCGCCCTCAGATCATGCATCAACCAGAGAATGGTTCCCTGCTGAAAAGAGGTGGACCCGACATATGGCGGGTAGTAGCCGCCCCATCCGGGGTAGCCGCCATAATAGGGCCAGCTGTACCAGTAGACCGACGTTTCCTTCTGGACGGCGCCGATGCTGAGCCATACGTCAGGTTTGTTGGCTCCGGCGTCAGGGTCATCAATACGGGTGAATCCCGCATTGGTCATCTGGGTCTGGATTTCCTCCAGGATGGCGCGATTGAACTTGGTGATGGGTTCGGAGGTACTGTCATCCGGATCCACCAGCTCCACCACGGTGTCCTCCATGGCGTAGGTCATCAGGCCCGAGAAATTCCCCTGGGGATTCTTGAAGGTCACCACGACCCCGATTTCCCCCAGATTTTCCGGTCCACCAGGGTAACAGGCGGTCAGCCCCAGAACCAGGGCCAGCGCCAGGCCGGCCAGGATTCCGGCTTTGCGCCGGTCGCTCCGCCAAAGGATGCGGCGGGATTTCAGTTTCATTTCCATGTCCTCCTGTGGGGGGTTGCCGATTTTGAATTCACCGGGACATCCTAGGAAATAGCCACCGAATGTGCAATAAAATAAACACCGGCCCTGGTTGCATCGGGGCCGGCGTCATACCGTCGTCAAGCATCACGTTCAACGAAGGCATTGTCCAACCTGATGGCCACGATCCGGTGGAACCTGTTTTCATACCGGGACTTGTGGTCCAGGCTGGACGACCCGTTCGAGGTCCCCCCGGGGGCCCTCCCTTGGAGCAGTTATCGCGGGGTTTTGAGCCACGAGAAGAACCCGACCCAATCAGGTGAATCCTTGGCCCCAGGTCACTGACGGTGTAGATTTCAGGGGCTGAAGATTCTTGAGGACCCATTGCAAAGGAATGCCCATGGCCCATTCCAATTCCAAAAAAGTCATTTATGCCGCTTTGGTGGGTAACTCGCTGATCGCCGTCACCAAACTCGGCGCCGCCGCCATTACCGGTAGCAGCGCCATGCTGTCCGAAGGTATCCACTCCATCGTGGACACCGGCAACCAGGTCCTGCTCCTGATGGGGCTGAGCCGTGCTAAACGCAAGCCCGATCCCCAGCATCCCTATGGCTACGGCAAGGAAATCTACTTCTGGTCCTTCGTGGTCGCGATCCTGATTTTCGGCGTCGGGGCCGGAGTTTCCATCTACGAGGGCATCAAACACATCCAGCACGCCGAACCCATGACCAGCGTCCGGATCAACTACCTCGTCCTGGCCCTGGCTTTCCTGTTCGAAGGAGCGGCCTGGTATTTCGCCTTCAAGGAGTTCGCCAAGATCCGAGGCAAACGGAGCATGTTCCAGGCGGTGCGCGAGAGCAAGGACCCCACCACTTTTGTCGTCCTGTTCGAGGATACCGCCGCCATGGCGGGAATCATTGTCGCTTTTGTCGGTATATGGCTGAGCCAGATGACCGGATTGTACTGGATTGATGGAGCGGCTTCGGTGATCATCGGTTTGATCCTGGCCGGTACGGCCTGGTTACTGGCTGTGGAGACCAAGGAACTGTTGATCGGCGAAGCGGCCTCGAAGAAAACCGTCGCCGGTGTCCGCGAACTGGCCGGCCAGTTGCCGAGTGTCGAAAAAGTCAATGAAGTGCTGACGCTGCATATGGGTCCGGAGTATATTCTGGTGAACGTGAGCCTGGATTTCGCGGACGACTGCACTGCCGACCAGATCGAGGACGATGTCGCCCGACTTACCGGCACTCTCAAGGCCAGGTGGCCCCTGGTCCAGAAGGTCTTCGTCGAGGCGGAGAAGAAAAAGAAGCCCTGATCCGAGGAGCGGATGGGGTGAACCAGTTCAAGGCAAGGAGCCGATTCGAGCCCATGCACGGACGCATCATCACCTGGGTCTGTCTGATATCCCTGTTGACCGACGTGCCGGTGGCGTGGGCCCAGGAGTGGCTGATCCACAAGGTCAGCCGCGGCCAGAACCTGACCTTGATCGCCCACCAGCATAATGTCACCGTGCAGGAACTCCGCGACTGGAACAAGCTTCGCAGTGACGAGCTGGCCATCGGTCAGCAGTTGAGGATTCCCCAAGAAGACACTGAGCTCTACGTCGTCCGCCTGGGCGACACCCTGACTGGCATCGCCAACCGGTACGACATTTCCCTTTCCCTCCTGCGCAAACTGAACGGCATCAGGGGCAGCCGCATATATGTCGGCCAGCAGTTGAAGCTGCATCCGACCCCCCTGGACGAAGCCGTACACGTGGTCCGTAGCGGAGAGTCGCTCAGCGAGATCGGGCACCAGTTCGGTCTGACGGTGAAAGAACTCAAACGGATCAACGGCCTGACGGGAACCAAAATCTACGTTGGCCAGAAACTGCGGCTGCGAGATGCGGGCAAAACCGTTCATATCGTCGAAAGCGGCGACGCCTTGTGGGAGATAGCCAAGGGCTACGGGATTTCCGTGGAGGAGCTGAAGCGGATCAATGGTTTGAATTCCAACCGTATCTATCCCGGGCAGGAATTGAGGCTCAACGCGGCGGCGGCCAAAAGGACCTCGGTTTATCAGGTCAAGAAAGGCGACAACCTGACCGAGATCGCCCGGTTGCATCAGATGAGCCTGCGCGAGCTGCGGGATCTGAACGGGATTTCCGGGTCGGTCATATATCCGGGCCAGAACCTGAGAGTCCGGCCCATGCCGGGACTGGGAGGAATCGCTAAATCCCGCAAGACGCCCGAAGGTATGGACTGGAGCGTCTTCAATGTTCCGGTCCAGGGCGTGCACCGGATCCAGGCCCCCAACGGCCCTTACTATTTCGAACCGCCCCGGGCCAAATTTCAGAAAAACGCCAACTACTTCGAGGAGAGCCTGATATCCGCACCGGTCGCGTACCGGCACGCCAAGTTGCTGTGGGATACCTTTGAAAAAACCGTGGACGGCATGGGCCAGGTAAGCCATTCGCTGGCTGGCTGGCATTTTGTCCTGGACCCCGGGCATGGCGGTATTGATCCGGGAACCACCGTCAGGGCCAAGGACAGTGAAGGAAAAATCTTCACCATCGTGGAGGACGAATACGTTCATGACATCGCCCTGCGGGTCTATGTATTGCTGAAACTCCACGGCGCCGAAGTAACCATGACCCTGCTCAGCCCCAATCACCTGCTGCGGCAGAATTCCCCCGCGGCCAACACCTTCGTTCACGACCGCAACGAGGTTTTCAACAGCGCGGCCTGGAACAAAAGGGATCGAGCGGCGGCCTGGCCAAGAGGCGGGCAAAAATATCTCGATGCTCGTATTAATGTGGCCAAAGAAGCCTTTCGCGGCGCGCCGGCCAATCGCCAGGTATTCCTGAGTTTCCACGCCGACAATGTCCCCGCGCTCGGCGAAGCCGTGTCCCTCCTGTACTTCCAGAACCGACGCCGCACCGACACCGTTTCCCGCAATCTGGCGCGCAAGCTCCTGCCGGCCTTGGGTGCCGGGGCCAGAATGAAAGGGCAGAATCTGGGTGTCCTTCGTTCGAATCCCGCCCGGTACAAACTGCTGGTCGAGTTGCGAAATCTGGCCTACGAGGATCATATCTGGGCCATCCGGTACGACAAGCTGCGGCAAAGGGACGCCGAGAAGGTGGTCAAGGCGCTGCTGGATGAACTGGGGGGTTAGGTTGTTCGAGTGATTGTTGTTGAATATATATTGTCATTTTATATTAGTACCCTTAACTATTTGTAATTATAAGAACTTGTCTAAGTTTTTTCTTGCTACTTTCGTCTTTTGTTCGTATATTGATTAGACCTCCCATACACCCAATCCAGGAGGACTATCATGTCAGCCATTTCGTTTGTTCCCAATCAACCTGCCGCCTCCGTTCACGCTTCCCTCCACCGGTCCCTACAGGCCGTCGAAAAGGCCCAGCAATGCGCCGTCTTGTGGTTCGCCGAGGTCATGCGGCGGCGCCTTTACCGAGATTTTGGATGCTCTTCCATCAACCAGTATGCCATGCGGGAGTTGGGTTTTTCCAAAACTCGAGCGGGTGATTTCATTCGCTTAGCAAGGCAGCTGGACAATCTCCCCTCCGTGCGACAGGCCATGTTTTCAGGTGAACTCGGATACACCAAGGCGCGGGAAATCATCGGCGTGGCCACCCCTGAAACCGAAGACGGATGGTTGGCCGCTGCCAAGGGATCACGCAAGGAATTGATTCGTGAAGTTAAGAGGGTCAAACAGGCGGCCAAGGTTGATCCGGGCCAAGGGGAACTGCTGCCTTCCCCACCAACCGCGGTTGCGCCCAAAGAAATCCCCGTCAGATTCCAGATGGTCCTGACCCCGGAACAGGAAGCGCGGCGGGCCGCCCTGGAGGAACGGTTGCACAAGCTGGGCGGGATGCCCCATGACCGGGCTGAATTGATGCTGGAGGCCATGGCCGCCTTGGTGGAATCCAAGGAAAAGGCCCCCCGGGGGGTCCTCCAAAACAGGCCGCCGGTGCAGGTTCACGTCCATGAATGCAAAGGACGCATGACCGTTCAAACCGAGGCAGGAGAGCGGGAATTGAGCCGGGCCGAAACCCAACGAATCCGTTGCGATTCAGCCGTTTGCAAACCGGGTGGCCGCAACACCACCACGATCCCGCCCCGCACCCGGAGGGAGGTTCTGGCCCGCGACCGGCACCGCTGCCAGGCCCCAGGTTGCCACAGAACCCGATTCCTTGAAGTCCACCACATCATCCCCCGCAACCAAGGCGGAACCAACCATGCCGATAACCTCACGACTCTTTGCGGTTCATGCCATCGTTTGGTCCATGAACGGAATGTCGGATATTTGATGGAGAATGCTGAGGTAACCGAAACCACCAATCTTCCCTGAGAGCGATTCCGGATTTCCCTATCCACGCCCATCGGCTAGAATCCGGTGAGCCCCATTCCCTCCAAACCGGGAGCGCTTAATGAATTTCCAGCGTCTTTCATCCGCCCTCGTGGTTATCACCCTTTTCTGTGGAGTTTCCGCCATGGCCGCCGACCGCATCACCGGCAAACCCTTCGCCACCCGCAGCGAGGTCATCGCCCAGCACGGGATGGCCGCCACGAGTCAGCCGCTGGCCACCCAGATCGCCCTGGACATCCTGAAAAAAGGGGGCAGCGCGGTGGACGCCGCCATCGCCGCCAACGCGGCCCTTGGGCTGATGGAACCCACCGGGAACGGCATGGGCGGGGATCTTTTCGCCATCGTCTGGGATGCGGAATCGGGAAAACTCCACGGTCTGAACGCCAGCGGACGCTCCCCCATGTCCTTGACCCTGGAGGAATTCCAGAAAAGAGAACTGACCCGCGTCCCACCCTATGGAGTTCTACCGATCACGGTACCCGGTTGCGTTGACGGCTGGTTCGAATTGCACGAAAAGTTTGGAAAGCTCGAAATGGCCGAGGTGCTGGCCCCGGCCATCGGCTACGCCAGAGACGGTTTCCCCGTGAGTGAACTGATCGCCTACTACTGGGGATTGAGCGTTCCGGCCCGCCGCGAATACCCCTTTTTCCTGGAGACCTTCACCAAGGATGGCCAGGCTCCGATCAAAGGAGAGATCTGGCGCAATGAACCTCTCGCCCGAACCCTGGAAAAAATCGCCACCGGAGGCCGCGACGAATTTTACCGCGG
>CBDUDB010000034.1:0-19977 GCA_965365795.1 uncultured bacterium
CATTGGGTCTTCGGCACCTTGATCCATCATGATGAATGCGCGTTCCCTCACCTTACCAGCTGGCCGATTCTCTGGCGGCCACCGGCGATTCACTGGAATCCCTGACGGTAATCGCCCAGACCGGCTGGACCACACGCGATCTTCTGGACGCCACCCGTGACAGTCTGGCCGAGGGGCGGCTCCAGTCAGGGCCCTTTGGACTGGTCACCCTGATGATCGGGGTCAACAATCAGTTCCGGGGTTTGGATTCGCGGGTCTTCGAGGCGGAACTGGATACGCTAATATTGTTGGCCCAGGAACTGACCGGCGACGATCCTGCCCGCGTCCTGGGTTTTTCGATTCCCAATTACGGAGTGACGCCCGTGGGGGAACTGTTCGGAAGGGACCGGATAGGCAGGGAAGTCCAGGCTTTCAATGCGATCCTGGCCAGAAAATTCGGGGAGTACGGGATCGTCATGGTCGATATAACCCCGCTGTCCCTGCTGGTGGAAAACGAGCCCCAGCTCCTGGCCCGCGACGGGCTTCACTATTCCCAGGAAATGTATCGTCGGTGGGTCGCATTGATGCTTCCGGCCGTGCTAACCAGCCTGGGACTTTAGGACCAGATCAGCGCACCAGGGTCACTCTTCGCACGACATCTATCCCGCCACTTTGAAGATGATAGAAATAGACCCCCGCAGGTTGCGGCCTGCCGGAGTGGTCGCGTCCGTCCCAGCTGCGGGCATGGGGACCGCCGTCCAGATCCGTGTCCAGAAGCGTGATCACGTGGTGACCTCGAAGGTCGTAGACCGCCAGCTTGACCGGCTGGGAACGTGGGAGTTCGAAGGCCACCAGGGTTTGACCAGTGAAGGGATTGGGAGAGGCCTGAACCCGCAGCCGGGTCCTGTCGAAAACAGCACTGACGTTTACCTCGACCAGTTCGACCACATCGCTCTGGTTGTCGCTGAAGCGGGCGACCACCTGAGACCAGGAATTCGCCACGAGGGGCGGTAAGTCGGTATCGCTGACATAGGTGACGGGAAAGCCGTAATCCAGGGATTCAGGACGAAGGGCGTAGGTATCGGTTCCGTCAAAAACGAGTTCGGCAATGACGGGCAAATGACCGTCGGCATCACTGTAGATGACACTCACATAGCCGCCGCTGGCTGGATCAGGCAGCACCAGGTCGGTCAATACCGGCAACTGGTTGACGCCGGGATCCAGAGCCATTTCACGGAGGTGCCAGATGACGCCCGATGTGCGGTCCGCTTCTCCGACGCCGCCGAGAAGCGAAATTTTCTGGGTGAAACCCGCCACGTCCAGGCGCGGGTCGGTGTCGTCGTACCAGGTCTGGAAGGCCGGGTCGGCCTCAAGATCGGCCAAAAGGCAGGAAAGAAGCAGCGTGTTTTCGGCCGGAAACTCCGTGGCGGTAATTTCCCCGATCTTCAACAAGTCACTCACCCCGGTGCCGAAAACCCGGTACAAACCAGGTTGTATGATTCCGGCCACGTCGACGGTGTGGATCATGGCGAAAACGGTGTCGGGATCGGTAACAGCCGGGTCCTTGATACCAAGGAAGTAGCTGTAGAAAGTCAGTCCGCTGTTTACCGGGAATCCGCCGCCGGCGTTGGTGAGGGCGGCATAAAGGCGCGTGCCGTCATGGCTGATCCGACACGCGGTCAAGTCGAGATTGGGCAGGCCGAAGTTCTCGTCTCCAACAGGGTCGGTGGCCAGGAGGGTCAGGTCGTTGGGAGTAGGGTTGGCGCCGTCAGGAAGCTGAACCGAAATAAGATCGATACTGTCATTCCGGCCATATCGAAAACCGTAGAAACGGCGGTCTACGGTAGGACCCGGTACCGTGGCCTCGAGAGTGTTCGGTCCGTCCAGCACCGGAATCAGGGGATTTTCCTGCACACCGTTTTCGGAAAAAAGGATGGTATTGCTCGAACCCGGCCCCTGCGGATTTTCCACCCGGATGACCACCGACTCATCGGGAAGCAGGGCGCTTGACCGGAAATCGGTCCAGAAAGTGAACGCGCTGGCGGATTCCACGCCCAAAAAACAACCAAGCCATAAAAAAACCAGCAGGGTGAGACGCATGATTATTCTCCTAGAACCTGATCCCCAGCATCAGCATATGAGACTGGTTGCGCAAGGGCACGGGCTCGTTGTCGACGAGAACCTGTTCATCCCCGAAGGGCACGTAGGCATAGGTGGGCAGGGACAGGGCCTCGATGCTCAGGTCGAACCGGTATTCTACCAGAATTCGGTTGTTTCCCAGGGGAAATTCCAGTCCCACGCCGTAGGTGAAGGCAAAATCGAACAGATCGACCTCGGACATATCGCTATCGGCGCGGACGGGCACGACATCGACCCCGTCGTCAACCTCTCCGGCCAGCTGGTAGCGGTCGCGGACCTTGATGGCGAAAGCGAAACCACCCAGGGAGTAGATATCCACGCCGCGATCGATCAACCAGTGGTATCTCATCATGAGGGGGATTTCGATGTAGTCCATGTCGTAAGTCACTGCCAGAACGGTCGGGATGTCGAATATCTCGACACCGATGTCCTGGCGGGAGCCCTTCTGGACATAGAGCACTTCCTGCTGGATGCCGAAGCGTTTGGTCACGGGCAGGATCAAGAAAACACCGGCCGTCACACCGCGGCGCATCGTGCTGGAAACCGTGTATTCCATGTCGCGGGGGGTGGTGCCCTGGTGCTGGGCGAGAGCCAATCCGCCCTTGAGGCCCCAGGAGAGCTTGGTGAAGCCGCCGGGGTCGGTTTCCTGGGCCTGGCAGGAGCAGGTTGCTAGAAAAAAAACGAGGAACAGGCCAACGGCTCTGAATAGAGGTAGGGGAAATGAGGGGCATTCAAAGGTGCGAAAAATCATAAGAGGACAGGTATAACTACACGAAGCCAGGGAGTCAAGCGGGGTTCTGGTTCCCAACCCCCAACGGGAAAAATATGGGGAATTGCCACCGGGAAAATAATCCCGGCAAAAGTTGATATTTTTTGTATTGTATTGGGGTCTCTGGGGAGAGCACGGGAGTCCTTAGCACTAAGGAACTCCGTTTTTCTTTTGAATTGGAGGTATGTCATGAGAAACCCGCTACCAGTTTTTCGATGGTCCGGTCTCATCTTCTGTTTCCTCATCTTTGTATCGGCCACGGCGCTGGCTAACGGTGGAAACAACTATCACTCACCTGAGGAATGGTCGCTGTTGACCGAGGAGCCCGGATGGTCCGGACGAGCGGGTCTCCAGGTGGTGGAATTGAGAAACAAATTTTTCCTGATGGGCGGTCGGACTCCCATCGACCCCGCCATCATTCCGGTTCCCGGCGCCAGCACCATGTATTCGGATGTGTGGAAGAGCCGTGACAAGGGTCGGACCTGGACCCAGATCCTGGAATCCGAAGGGGCGGACGTTTGGCCCGCGCGGGCCTATTTTCAGGCGGTGACCATGAGGGGCCGCATGTATGTACTGGGCGGCCAGAATTTCCAGCTGATCTCCAACCCTGATCCGAATGGGCCCCCCTTGATTCCAGCGTCGGAATTTTTCAATGATGTTTGGAGCAGCCGTGACGGGGTCAACTGGACCCAGCTGACCGATAATGCTCCCTGGGCCGGTAGGGCCGGATTGAGCGCCGTCGTATTCAAAAGAGAAATCTACGTCATGGGTGGGTCCTTCAACGATGACCCGGCGGTCATCGGCGGACCGCCCACGCGGGTCTACTTCAATGATGTCTGGAAATCCGCCGATGGCACCAACTGGGAACGCCTAACCGAAGAAGCTCCCTGGGCCCCTCGCGCCGGTGGCGTGGCCGTGGTCAAGGGCAGATACCTCTACATGGTGGGAGGGGAAGACGGCTTCACCTGCCTGCCGGATTTACCGTGCCCGCCATATTACAACGACGTCTGGCGGACCCGGGACGGAGCCGAATGGGAACTGGTGACCGCCGAAGCGGATTGGCCGGCCCGGCCGGGGCACCAATGTCTGGTATTCAAAAACCACTTTGTCCTTTTTGGCGGTTTTGGTCTCAGCTTCGATCCAGACAACCCTTTCGAGCCGTCCAACCCGATGGATGTCTGGGTCAGCCGGAATGGTGCCGATTGGGAAATGGTGAGCGATTCCCCCTGGAACGCCGTCGCACCTGCGGACATCAAATATGACTTCGACGCCCTCGTATCCCGGGGAGGCCGGTTCGGAGGCCGGTCCGCCATCTATACCTTTGGCGGAGATCGGGAAACTTTCAATTTCCAGGATCCCTTGAATTACCTCCAGGTCGATGACGAGGTCTGGCGCTTCCGGCCGAAATGGTGGCGCTGGGGATGGGGTTCCAAGGACAAATCTGAAGCGGTGGTTGCATCGACCGGGGTTGTCAGTGATCTGAAGGCCTATCCAAACCCCTTCAACCCCAAAACAACCATCAGCTTTACCTTGCAAAGCCCCGCTCGTGTACGCCTGGCGATCTATGACATTGCCGGACGTCGGGTGCAGACTTTGAATGATGGCACCGAGCTGGGTGCCGGAAATCACGCGGCCGAATGGAACGGCCAAGACCGATTCGGCCAATCAGCTCCGGCTGGCGTGTATTTCTATCGCCTGGAGGCCGGGGACTATTCCACCTCGCAGAGGATCATGCTCGTGAAGTAAATGATTGTCCGCGAATCATCGGGGCCGGTATGCTGATACCCGGCCCCGAATTGAGTCGGGCCGCCATTGCCGAGACCATGATCGGAATTTTATCCGGAATGACGGAGGAAGGATCTCCCCGTGGCACCTCCCAGCGAAATGACCCAGCTGCAATGGCTGGCGTTGAAGGACCGGGCTCTGGCTGTTTCTTCAGAAGGAATAACCATCGCCGACGCCCGTTTGCCCGAACGTCCCCTGATTTACGTCAATGAAGGTTTCGAACGGTTGACCGGTTATTCCTCGGCAGAGGTCCTGGGGAAAAGTTGCCGCTTCCTTCAGGGTGCCGGTGCAAATCTGGAAACGGTTCAGGTTATTCGGGAGGCGTTGGACAAGGAGCGGGATTGTTCGGTGGAAATCCTCAATACCCGCAAGGACGGAACGACCTTCTGGAATCGTCTGTCCATCACACCGGTGAGGGACGCTGAAGGCAGCGTCACCCACTTCATCGGCATCCAGTCCGATGTGACCCAGAGGCGGCAAGCCGAACAGGCCCTTCAGAAGGCCAACGAGGAGCTGGCCCACGCCAACGCCACTCTTCAGCAGGAACTTGCCGAAGGCGCCATGATCCAGCGCTCCTGGCTCCCCCAATCCCTGCCCCAGGTTCCGGGTTTTCGGTTCGCCTATTCGTTCATTCCTTGCCAGGAGCTGGGGGGCGACAGCTTGGACGTCCTGCGATTGGACGAGAACCATGTCGGCGTGTATGTGCTGGACGTTACCGGCCATGGGGTCGGAGCCGCTCTCCTGTCCGCTTCGATCCAGCGCTGGCTATCGCCGGTACCGGAACACTCGTGTCTCTTTTCTCGTAGCTCGAACTCCCCGGAAAGTTTCACGATCGCCTCGCCGTCGGCCGTGGCCAAATTTCTCAACAACTGGTACCAGGCCGAGCCCAAGGTTGGGAAATTCTTCACGTTCATCTACGGGGTGCTGGATTTGCGCGACGGTGACTTTCGTTACGTGACGGCCGGCCACCCGCCTCCCTTGAAAATTGGGGCCGAAGGGGCCGAGATCTGCCCCCTGGCCAATGGTGTTCCCATGGGAATGCTCAAGGAATTCGATTTTGATGAGGCCCGGTTGCAACTTCGGCCCGGTGACCGCCTGCTTTTATACACCGACGGGGCCTCGGAGGCCGCCGATGCCGATGATCAGCTCTATGGTGAAGACCGCCTGATACAGGACCTGGTAGGACAACGTGACGGTTCGGTCGATGAGGCTCTTGAGGCCATCATGAAAAAGCTGCGCAACTGGGTCGGGTCCGAGGCGATGGAGGACGACGTCACTTTGCTGCTCATCGACGCCAATGAACCCCAGATTCCAGGGCCCTAGGATTCCTGTCCCGCTTTTTGGGCAATGCCTTTCAACATACCCTTGAAAACGGGGCCGTGAACGGGGAACAGGGTGTACCAGTACACCAGGCCGAAGAGCCCTTCGGGGTCGTAAATGGCCGTCTGTCGAATGGTGGAACCGGACCCATGGGGCTCCACTTCGAACTCGAGCCAGGCTCGACCCGGCACCTTCATTTCGGCGCGAAGTCGCAACAGGCGATCGGGTTCGAAGCGCTCCACCCTCCAGAAATCCACGGCGTCGCCGACGTGTAGGGATTCCTGGTCTCGCCGTCCCCGCCTCAATCCCACCCCGCCCACCAGAAGATCCAACCGGCCGCGCAGTTTCCACAAAAAATCATGAGCGTACCAACCGTTGTGGCCGCCGATGCGGCGGATCGGAGCAAAAGCAATCTCCGGCGGGTATTCCACTTCGAGAGATCGCGCGTCCAGCAAACGATTCCGGTAGCGGACGCCAGCACGGCTGTTCTGGGGTCCGGCGGAGGAATAGGCATCGAACCAGCTGGTCTCGGCAAACTCGTGTTCTTCATGCCGCAGGGCGGTGGCGACGGCGTCCTTCATTCCGCGAGGGCGAACGGAAAAAACGGCATCGGCCGATCGGTCATGAATGACGGTGGGGATTTCAATGCTCTGGATTAGCTTCTTGCCAATCCGGGCGTAAAGCGGAGTCACCAGGCCGAGCCAGAGACTCGAGAGCCGCGGAGTCAACACCGGGACCGGCACCATGAGCCGGCGCAGACCTCTTTGTCGTGCGTACTCGCGCATGAGGTCGCCGTAGGAGGCCCTGTCGCCTCCGCCGATCTCGAAAATACGTGATTCCGGTGGCAATTCAAGCGATTCGATCAGGTACTGAAGAAGGTCGTCGATAGCGATGGGCTGCGCCTCCACGGCGACCCATTTGGGAGTGATCATGGCCGGGAGGCGTTCGACCAGGGCGCGAATCATCTCGAAGGAAAGGCTTCCCGATCCCAGAACGATGGAAGCACGCAGCTCGATGGTGGGTATGCCGCTTTCCCGGAGAATTTTGCCAACTTCGTGCCGGCTGCGGAGGTGCGGTGAAAGGGAGTGGTCATCCGGTGCGAGGCCACCCAGATAGATGATGCGTTTGACTCCCGCGGCGCGAGCAGAAGCGGCGAAGTTGTTCGCCGCCAGGCGGTCCTGTTCCTCGAATCCCTCGCTGGATCCCATGGAATGGATCATGTAAAAGGCGACGCCCACGCCCTTCATGGCCATGGTCAGGGTTGGGGGATCAAGGACGTCTCCGCGGACCACCTCGGTTCCGGGCCCCACGCGGTCAGCGAGCCGTTCCGGATCCCGCGCCAGGCAGCGCACGGGGTGGCCGAGGGATTCCAGCCGCCGCCAGAGACGGCCGCCTACATATCCGGTGGCGCCGGTTACCAGGATGACAGGATTGGGTTCCGGGGAACGGTCTGGAGTTTCAGAATGGGTCTGGGTATTCATGGTGACGGACAAGCTACCGTTATGGGACGGGTGTGGCAAGGATCCATGAAGGTGGCGAAGGGACTTTGGACGCGCTAGCTTCTCCAGGCAGAAACAACTGCTATCCCTGAAAGGGAGTCCCATGATCCTGAAGAATTTAATGGGCGCACTGATCCTGGCAGCAATGCTGCCCGTTGCCCTGGATGCGTACGCAAAGGAAGAGCCCATGAGCGAGCCGGCAAAAATAATCGATTTCAGCGAAGCTGTGGACCTCGAGTGGCGGACGGTCAACGACGGGGTGATGGGAGGCCTGTCCAGCAGCGGGATCAGGCGTTCCGACCATGGGACCGGGTTTTTCGAAGGTGAGCTCTCGCTCGAAAACAACGGCGGCTTTGCTTCGGTCCGTGCCCAGGTGGGCCGGCAAGACCTATCCGCGTATTCGGGTCTGGAGTTGCGGGTCCGCGGCGATGGACGTTCCTACCAGCTTCGGCTCAGGACTGACGATCGGTACGAAGGTATCGCCTACCGGGCACAATTCGAAACCCTGGCAAGCGAGTGGACCACGGTCAAAATTTCCTTTGAGGATTTTCAACCGTCATATCGGGGAAAAGTCCTGAAAGGTGCACCTTCTCTCGACACCAAGACCATTTCCCAGGTGGCATTCATGCTGGCCGACCGTCGCTCCGGGAGCTTTTCCCTGGAGATCGATTTCGTGAGGCCCCATGGTTCAGCTGCCGTTCATCCGTGAGGTCCCAAATGTTTGAAGTACCCAATCCCCGCCCAATTCCGCTGGTCCTTCTGGTGATTGCCTTGCCTCTGGCCATGGCGCCAGGTCCAGTTCTCGGTGACGAAACCGATGACCTACATCCGGTCACCACGGTTGATTCGGTGGATCTAACCCGTTACGCGGGGCTCTGGCACGAAGTGGCCAAGATCCCAAATCGGTTCCAGAAACAATGTGTACGGGGCACGACTGCCGAATACACCAGGCGGGATGATGGCCGCCTTATGGTGGTGAACCGCTGCCTCACCGATGATGGTGAATATGACGAAGCCGAGGGCCTCGCCAAGATCGAGGATCCGGCCACCAACGCGAAACTGAAGGTGAGTTTCTTCAGCATCCTGGGCTGGAGGCCTTTCTGGGGGGACTACTGGGTGATCGGCCTGGACGATGATTACCAATGGGCGATCGTCGGCACCCCTGACCGCAAGTACGGCTGGGTACTGGCGCGCACTCCTGAATTGAAGGAAAACATCCTGGAAAAAGTCTTTGCCATCCTTGAACACAACGGCTACCAGAGAAAAGATTTCGAGTTGAGCCCCCAATAGGTTCCAACCCGGGACAGGGTGGGCTATCATGTGCCGGGTGGGCAACTCTTGCCGGTAGAGTCCTTTTCCGAAGAGGAAAAAATGATCGCGTTGGAATTCGACGACAAGATCGCCAACTGTAATGCCTGTGGCAGCCCCGATATCCATGACCACCTGGTTGACCACCGGAGCATCGTCATTTCAAGGTGTCGCCGGTGCGGGTTCCAGTTCATGAATCCCCAGTATACCAACCGGTATCTCGACGATTTCTATTCCCAGTATCTGGGCGATGATGACTACGACTACTGGCACGAGCCCCTGATGGCCAGTCACGATCTCTATCTTTCACTGGTGGAGAAACACATCCAGCCCGGCAAGATGCTGGACATCGGTTGCGGCTGCGGGCATTTGATGGAAGCGGCTCGAAAACGCGGTTGGTCCATCGGCGGGTATGACGTGGACCCCGTCGCCACGCAGAAGGTAGCCGACAGGCTCGGCGTCGAGGTGGCCTGCGGGGACTTCCATTCCTGCGATGTGGGCACCGGTTACGATCTGGTCGCCATGCACCAGGTCCTGGAACATTTGAAGGAACCCAACAGGTACCTGGAAAAAATCCATGGCCTGCTCAATCCCGGCGGGATTCTATTCGTGGCCGTTCCCAACATTCGGTCGTTGTCGAACAAGTTGAAATTCGGTCTGGAGCGGATGGGGCTAAGAAGGAAAAATATCGGGAAGTATTACGACACCTCCCACCATGTTTCGTATTTCGAACCAAAAACCCTGGTTGCCCTGCTGGGGAAACATGGCTTCCAGGTCGTGCATCGGAGAAACTGCCTGAGCGCCAGACCCGGGCAATCGAATTTCAAACGGTTTTTCATGATAAATGTGACGGATCACCTGTTTGCCAAGAGCGCCTTCCTGGTCATTGCCCGGAAAACCTGATTTTCTCCTCCTGTCGCCGGTTAGAATCCCAGCGTGGCTCCCAGGCTCAGCATTGTAAGATTGTCGGGTTTCTGAACTTCCATGCTTTCCCATTCGAGCCGGAGCCCGATGGAACCTAGCCGGACACCGGCGCCCAGGCCCCAGATGAAATCAGTCCCGCTTTCGGTTGCGGTGGAAGGGGAGTCGGTGAATTCGGTCTCCCAGAAAAAGGCGCCGGCCTTGGCGAAGAGATCTATGAGGGCGAGTTTGACCCGCCCTATAGCTTCGACGTCCCAGCCATTGGTCTTGGAACTGAAATCGATATTGGTGTCCTTGTACTTGACCTTGCCGAGATCCCGGTAACCGCCCTCAACGCCGAGGAAACTGTCGCCCTTGAAACCGCCGAATATTTTCCAGCCGGTGGAGTTCTCGCTTATTTTTTTGACGTCTTCAATTTGGGGTTCGTGGTTGAACCAGCTGTTGCCCACGCTGGCACCGAGGTACATACCGGCCTGGGCGGCCATGGGGGCCAACAGGACGGCGGTCAGGGTGAGAAGCAAGATTCTGTTGGTCATCGATCTTTCCTCCATATTTGAGAAGAGAACCCATCATCCAGAAAAGGGTTGAGGGATGACAAGGAGTGTAATCCAAAGCATATCCTCAATCCCCAGGTTCATCACCATATGTCTGCAAATAACTGACGAGATTTATTCCCTGGTGGGAAAGGCCGAGTTTTCGTCTGATGTTTTCCCTGTGGCGGCTCACGGTATAGGGAGACAGGTTCCTGAGGCGGGCGATTTCCTTGGTGGACAGCCCGCTACGGATCATGTTGCTGATCTGGATCTCGGAAGGCGTGAGGTCCTTGAAATGATGGGTCAGATTTCTGGTGAAGGGAAATACGATTTCATTGAGTTGCTGTCTCAACAGTGACGTGTATCCGGGGATTTCCCCAGGGGAGGCTTGTTCCAGGGCATAGAGGATCGGCGCAATGACCTGTTCGACATTGGCCTGGACATTGGCGGCAATCGCCCTTTTTTCCTCCTGAACGTTGTTGAGTACCTCCTTGAGGGCGATGTTGAGACTTTGCAGCGAATTCCGTTCGACCTGCAGTTGTTTCTCGGCCTGGATCCGGGCCACCGCTTTGCCTATCTGATCGCTGACAGCGTCGATGAGAAGTCGCTCCTCGATCAGGAAGGGACCTTCGTCAGAGTCGGGTTTTTCTTCCAGGTAACTTACCTCAACGAATCCGATTTCATTTTTTCCATTGATGATCGCGGCAACCTGGGTCCAGTCGCACTCTCGGTGGTTTTCGGTCCGGTACTCCTTACCTTCGATCACGATTCGGCCCGCGGTGATTTCGGGAAACTGCCAGGACGGCGGGATGATCTCCACGATACCGAGCATGATGCTGTCAACATCATATGGGTGGGCACTGATCAACTCGGAAATGCGGTAGAGACACGCCAGTTCCTTGACCCTTTCCTGCAAAAAATGTGAAACCTGTTCCAGGCGATTCTCATATTTGGGGCCACTATTCAGGGTTTTGGTCCTTTTCAGGCCTTCCTCCCTGAAACGTCCCAGGGCCTGGGAATTTCGGTTTTTGGGCTCCCTCATGACAATTCAACCCCAGGGCATAATTGAGAGTAAGATTTCGCCTATTTTTTATAGGCACTTAATGGTTAATAATGGGTAAATCATTTCAATTGCGAAAGGCATATTTTTGTACCGTACCCGGTTGGGGATGGGGGGAGAGATAGTGTAATCGGTTCGTTGTTGGCCGTTTTGGCTGAATACCCGAGGGGTGACTCTCAAGACCAGGAACCACTTTCAGGAGAATTGAAATGTCCTCAGAATCCGCATTCAATCCCTTTTCCGTGGCCCAGGCCGAGTTCGACAGGACTGCCGATCTGATCGGACTGGACACCGGAGCGCGCCAGATGCTCCGCTCCCCCATGAGGGAGTACCACTTCAACATTCCCGTCCGGATGGATGATGGGAGCGTCCAGATTTTTCCCGGCTACCGGATCCAGCACAACGACGCCCGGGGTCCCTGCAAGGGCGGTGTCCGGTTCCATCCCCAGGAAACCGTGAACACGGTCCGGGCCCTGGCCATGTGGATGACCTGGAAATGCGCCGTCGCCGAATTGCCCCTGGGCGGCGGAAAAGGTGGGGTCATCTGCGATCCCCACAACCTGAGTCCTCGCGAACAGGAACTGCTTTGTCGGGGGTGGGTGCGGCAAGCCTCTAGCAACGTGGGCCCCGTCCGCGACATACCCGCCCCCGACGTGATGACCAACGCCCAGCACATGCTGTGGATGCTGGACGAATATGAAACCATCGCCGGTGGCAAGTACCCCGGAGCCTTCACCGGCAAACCGGTGGGCATGGGCGGATCTTTGGGCCGCACCCAGGCCACGGGCTACGGGGTGGTCTACACCCTTCGTGAAGCGCTCAAGGAAATGGACATCAAGCCCGAGGATACGACCGCCAGCGTGCAGGGTTTCGGGAACGTGGCCCAGTACGCCATCGAGCTGTACCACCGGTTGGGCGGCAAGGTGGTTTGCGTTTCCTGCTGGGACCAGGTTGACGAGGTCGCCTACAGCTACGTCAAAAAGGAGGGCGTAGACCTCAAGGAACTGCAGTCCATCACGGATCATTTCGGGGGCATCGACAAGCAGAAGGCCGGTGAAGCAGGCTACAAGGTCCTGCCGGGAGAGGTCTGGTTGTCCCAGGAAGTGGACGTTCTCATTCCTGCGGCCCTTGAGAACCAGATCACCGCGGAGTCCGTGAAGCAGATCCATGACCGGGTGAAGGTGCTGGCCGAGGGCGCCAACGGGCCGACCTCGCCGGAAGCGGATCCCTACCTCAGGGAAAAAGATGTCTTCGTGATACCGGATTTCCTGGCCAACGCCGGCGGGGTGACCTGCAGCTACTTCGAACAGGTCCAGAGCAACATGAACTACTTCTGGGAACTGGGCGATGTTCTCAGCAGGCTGGATCTCAAGATGACCGCGGCTTTCTACGCCGTTTTCGACCTGTCTAAAAAGCGGGAAGTATCCATGCGGGACGCCGCCTACATGCTCGCCATCGACCGGGTGGCGATGGCTTGCCGGGACAGAGGTTGGATCTAGGCGACTGACGAATTTGGTATTAACCAGGTATAGGGAGGTTCACCATGGAGAAGAACCGGAAGGACCAGCTGCCGGCCTTCAGTCGGGGCACCTGGGAGTCCGGCGAAGTCGTGTCGAGGATTGGCCGGGGGGGGATCGGCGGCAAGGCCGCGGGACTGGTTCTGATGGCCGACTCCCTGTTGGCCAAAATCGATCCGGACGAGTTTCCCGATTTCCTGGTTACGATTCCCCGCATGGTCGTCCTGCCCACGGGCATGTTCGATTCATTCATGGATTTGAACGGGCTGTGGGATCTGGCCCTGTCGGATGTTTCGGACAGCCGGATCGCCCACGCTTTCCAGAAGGCCACCCTGCCGCCGGAATACCTGGGTGACCTGCGGGATTTCATTTCCCAGGTGGAGACGCCCTTGGCCGTCCGTTCGTCCAGTCTCCTGGAGGATGCCCTGGACCATCCGTTCGCCGGGGTCTATTCCACGAAGATGATTCCCAACAACCAATCGGATGTCGACGCCCGGTTCCAGCGGCTGGTTGAGGCGATCAGATTTATCTACGCCTCGGCCTATTTCCGGGCGGCGAAAAGCTATTTCCAAGGCACGGGTCTGGATCAAACCCGGGAAAAGATGGCCCTGATCGTCCAGGAAGTGGTCGGGAATCGCCATGAGGACCGTTTCTATCCCAACCTTTCGGGTGTGGCCCGGACCTTCAACTACTACTCAAGTGGCGCCGCCAAACCCACCGATGGTGTGGTGAACCTGGCCCTGGGCCTGGGCCGGCAAATCGTCGACGGGGAACTTTCTTGGAGCTATTCGCCTCCTTATCCGGCAGCCCCGCCGCCCTTCGCCGATGTCGGGGACAGGATGCGCAACACCCAGACCACGTTCTGGGCGGTCAACATGGGCACGCCGCCGCTGCCGGATCCCATGGGGGAGACCGAGTTTCTTTTGAACCCCGATCTGGCCCCGGCGGAAAGGGACGGGGTTCTGGAACACCTGGTCTCGACCTATGATCCCCAGTCCGACAGGCTGCGCCAGGGCCTGGGATCCAAGGGCCCACGCATCCTGGATTTCGGACCCCTGCTTGTGGGAAAAACCCTGCCCTTCAACGATCTGATCCGCAAGATCCTGCCCCTGGCCGAGGAAACGGCCGCATGTCCTGTCGAGCTGGAGTTCGCCGTGGATCGCCATCCGTCCGGACAGTACCGGCTCTGCCTGCTTCAGATGCGAGCCATGGTGGTACCCGAGGGAGAAACCAAGGTCTTGCCCGAGGAATTGAACGCACCGGAGGTCATCCTGGCCTCGGAGCACGGCCTGGGACACGGGACGAAAAACGACATCGCCGATATCGTCTTCATCAAGCCCGACGATTTCCAGCTGGCCAAGACGCGGACGATTGCCCTGGAAGTCGAGAAGATCAACAAGTCCCTGCAGGCCGCCAAGAGACCCTACCTGCTGATCGGGTTCGGCCGCTGGGGAAGTTCGGACCCCTGGCTGGGTGTTCCGGTGGACTGGGGTCAGATCAGCGGCGCCCGGGTCATCGTGGAAACCTCCAGCGGGAACCTGAACCCGGACCCGAGCCAGGGATCGCATTTCTTTCACAACCTGATCAGCTTCGGGGTTTTCTACCTGACGATCAGGGGGAAAGGAAACAACAGGATCGACTGGGACTGGTTGAATCAGCAGACCACGGTCCAGGAAACGGGATTCCTCAAACACGTGGGATTGTCGTATCCTCTCCAGGTGCGGATGGACGGTTTGGCGGGACTGGGCGTCATCACAGCGGAGAAGGAGTCATGAAAGACAAGGCCAAGCTGATCGACGACCTGCAGGAGCGCGCCAAGGAGCTTCGCTGTCTCTACGAGGTCGAAAAAACCCTCAACAAGGTGGATCGGCCCCTGCCGGAGGTCATGTTGGAGGTTGTCGGGGCCATTGGTCCGGGCTGGCAGTTTCCGGAGACCTGCGTGGCCTCCATCGAACTGGAAGGGGAGGTATTCGATTCCCCTGAATTCCAGAAGGCAGCCTGCTTTCAGGAGACTCCTATTTCGGTGCATGGTGAGGTCGTCGGAAAATTGCAGGTGGGTTACACCGAGGAACGCCCGGGACAGTGCGAGGAACCATTCCTTCAGGAGGAGGATCAGCTGCTCCAGAGTTTGGCCGACCGGCTGGGGCACTACATCCTGTTCCGGAAACTCCAGAGCATGGGCAAGAAATGGCGTGAACTGGAGAAGGGGCCCGGTAACGCCGGCGATGAGAACTGGCGGGTCATCATCGATCTTCTGCGAGAAACGGATGATTCGCTTTTCCTGCGGATTTCCCGGAAAATGCTCAACTTCCTGTGCTCAATCGGTATCTTCGAAGCGCAGGCCATGCTGAAGCAGATCGATACGGATTATGATCCCCTGGAAGAGGGAACCGGGGAGACCAATGTTCCGGAGGCACGCAGGGCGGTTGACAATTCCCTGTTGCTGGCGGGTGAGCCGTTCAACGCGGCCGCAAAATATATTTCGGGTAAGGAGATCATTTCCTATACCCAGAAGTGGATTCAGGAAGACAAGGCCGCCTTGTTCATCAACGTCCTGGACAATCCCCGGTCCACCCTCAGGGAAATCAACGAAGCCCTGCGCCGGTTCAAGCAGGTGGCCCAGGACGGCGAGGGGCTGCGCAGTTCCACGATGAAGAGTGTCTGCGTGTCCCTGACCCAGAGGGTCCTGACCGAGCAACTGGATTTTGTAAAAACAGCCAAGGACCACGTTTCGGTTTCCTTTTTCAGGGACCTGATGGACCGGATCATCATGCCCGCCGATTGCCACGGCAAACTGGGTGGAAAAGCGGCAGGAATGTTACTGGCCCACTGTATCCTGAAAGACGGGACGGTCGCCGAGGGCGTCGACCTGAACCTCCTGGCTGAGATCAAGATTCCCCGGACCTGGCACGTGGCCTCCGACGCGGTTCTCGAGTTCATCGATTACAACGACCTGGAGGACATCCTCCATCAGAAATACAAGGAAATGGACGAGGTCCGCCGGGACTATCCCAACATCATCAGGCTGTTCAAGAACTCCTCATTTCCTCCCAACCTGGTCCACGGCCTGTCGGCGGCTCTCGACGATTTCGACGGCGTGCCCATCATCATTCGCAGCTCGAGTCTGCTGGAGGATCGCGTGGGGACGGCCTTCTCCGGCAAGTACAAGAGCCTTTTCCTGGCCAACCAGGGTACCAAGAAGGAGTGCCTCGAAGCCCTGCTGGATGCCATTTCCGAAATCTACGCGTCCATGTTCGGGCCGGATCCCATCGAGTACCGGGCGGAAAGGGGTGTTCTGGAATTCGACGAGCAGATGGGCATCCTGATCCAGGAAGTGGTCGGGACCCGCAACGGGAAATATTTCTTTCCCGCGTTCGCGGGCGTCGCCTTCTCGAAAAACGAATTCCGCTGGTCGCCTCGAATCACCCGGGACGACGGCCTGGTGAGGCTGGTGCCGGGGCTGGGGACGCGGGCGGTCGACCGAACGGGGGAAGATTTCCCCGTGCTGATCGTACCGGGGCAGCCTGAACTCAGGGTCAATGTCGCTGTCGACGAGATCGTCAGGTATTCACCCAGCCGGATGGACGTGATCAACCTGGAAACCAATTCCTTCGCCACCGTCGAGGTCGACGAGCTGTTGAAGGAACTGGAAGGCAGGTATGACGGCTTGCCCATGGTGTTTTCGGTCTTGAAGGACGGCAGGCTCGTCAAGCCGGTCAGCCTGTTGCTGGATCCGGAAAAGGAACGGCTCTTTGCCACCTTCGACGAGGTCAGGTCCGACCGGAAGTTCCTACCGCAGGTGAAGGGACTGCTCGAGATCCTGGAACAAACCCTGCTGACTCCGGTGGACGTGGAGTTCGCTCATGACGGCCAGAATCTCTACCTGCTCCAGTGCCGGCCCCAGAGTCAGGCCGCCTTGGCTCCACCGGCGCCCATACCCCAGGATGTTCCGGCCGAAGATATCATTTTCACGGCCGAGAAGTTCGTCAGCAACGGCCACGTCGAGGATATCAATTACCTGGTCTACGTGGATCCGGAACGCTACGGAAACCTGGCGACCAAGCCCGAGATGAAGGCGGTCGGTCAGGCTGTCGGCAAACTCAACAAGCTGTTGCCTCGGAAAAAATTCATCTTGATGGGGCCTGGGCGCTGGGGCAGCCGGGGTGATATCAAGCTGGGGGTCAGCGTCACCTACGCCGATATCAACAATACCGCCATGTTGATCGAGGTCGCCCGCCAGAAAGGCAATTACGTCCCGGACGTTTCCTTCGGGACTCATTTCTTCCAGGATCTTGTCGAGGCGGGGATTGGCTACCTGCCCCTGTACCCGGATGACGAAGGCATCCAATTTGCCGAGCGGTTTCTTCTGAAGGCCGGGAACATCCTGTCCGAACTGTTGCCGGATATGGCGGAACTCGAGGACGTCGTTCGGGTGATAGATGTGCCCAAAGCGGCCGAGGGGAGGATCGTGAAGATCCTCCTGAATGCCGATCTGGACAAGGCGATGGCCTGCCTTTCCGAACCCGGGATTAAAATGGAAAAGGCGCCCCAGGCGGGAAAACAGGACAATCTCAAGCCTATCCAGTACTGGCTGTGGCGCAAGGAGATGGCCGAGAGAATCGCCAGGGATGTGAACGGCCAGGACCTGGGCGTGGAGGCCATGTACCTGATCGGTAGCGTCAAGAATGCCATCGCCGGTCCTGCCAGCGACATCGATCTGATGGTGCACTTCAGGGGCGATGGCGAACAGAGGGTTCGTTTGCTGACCTGGCTGGACGGGTGGAGCCGTTGTCTGGCGGAGGTCAACTACCTGAAGACCGGCTATCGCTCCGAGGGGTTGCTCGACGTCCATCTCATCACCGATGAAGACATCGAAAAACGATCCAGTTACGCGGTTAAAATCGGGGCGGTGACCGACGCGGCCTACGAGTTGCCCATGGCTGCGGTCTAGAGGAGTTCCAGGCCGGCACTTTCCAGCTCATGCGGGTCGAAACGCACCAGCGCCAGTTCGGTCCCGACAGTGGCTGCCGAAAAGGCCGCCGTGCGGCCGAATGTTTCCCGCCACTGTCCGGTCAGGGACCGGCTTTCGTGGACGTGCCCATGCAGGGTCAACAGGGGCTGCTTGCCCGCTATGAAGCGTTGAATAGCGATGCTGCCGATGTGCACGTCCAGAGGCACATGGTCGATACTTTTGCCGTCCAGGGCCGCCCGGTCAAGGTTGCAGCCGTGGGGCGGGCAGTGAAACAGGCAGATAGCCCGCGTCATATCGTCCTTCCCCGTCAACTCCTCCAATTCCTCGGCAATGGTGGTGAACCTGATCTTACGCGGGGAGGGGCCGGCTGTGCGCTGCCCCTCTTCAGGCGAAAGGCAGCCCGGGTCCACGAATCGCGAAACATCGTATCGTTCCCAATCCTTCAGCTGGAACGGTGAGGGGGGAATACAGGAATATCCGTAAACGGAGAACGAGTCGTATTCCGTTTTGAGGCCGTGGCAATATCGGAGCAGGCCTTCCTTTTCGGCGTCGATCAGGGATTCTTCGTGGAAGCGGGGATCATCGTTTCCCAGGATGACGAATATTTGGGGATAGTCCGCCTGCAAGTCGGCCTTGAGTTTCCGCAACTCGGGGAACAGGAAATCCAGGAGGAAATCTTCCTGAGCGGGTGAGGTTTGCCAGGACGAGTCCATGCCGTGGGGAAGGATGTCGCCGCCAATGAAAACTCCCCGGGGGGTTTCTTTGCGCACCAGACCAAGCAGAGTCAGATACCGCTGGGTCCGCCCGTGAAGGTCCGAAACGAAAAACGAGGGCAGCATCAGATCACGTCGTCGATGATGGCCAGCATAACCTCTTCCACCTCGGCCGCGGTCTTGGCCATGGTGGGACTGTCGCCGAAGATCCCCATCAGCTGGGTCGGCAGCAGGGTCCCCACCTTGGTCTGCCCGCCATCGTTCCAGACCCCGATCCGGCAGGGCAGGGCCAGATTGACCTCAATGTTCTCGCCGAGAACGGCGGCCGCGTGGTGAGGATTGCAGACCTCGAAAACCCGGCATTCGGGGCCGAATTCCACACCCTTGTTGGCCATGGTGGCCTTCATGTCATGGGTGTGCAAAAGGCCGAATTTGTGCTCGGGAACGACGGTTTCGAGGGCCTGGGCCACCTCTTCGACGGATTTGGTGGTGGATTTGACGTGGATCATGACTATGGGGGCCTTTCGGATTCAGATTGGGGCGAAGACTATCATCTTTTCCGAAACATAGTGTAGGATACCCCTGTCAATCAACCCCAACCCCGGGAGATCCCATGAGTCGCCTCCTTCTGATCTTCGTGCTGCTGTCCGTTCTGTTTGCCGTGCCTTCCATGGCGGTCCTGCCCGATCGTAACGAACCGGTGCGCACCATCGTTCTCATCCGTCACGGGGAATACGAACACGATCATGATTGCGACGAAGATGTGGGCTGCGGACTCGTGGCCCTCGGCCGGCAACAGGCCCGGCTGGCGGCTGATCGGCTGAAGGCCATGCCCATCACTTTTACCTCCATCCAGGCCAGCGCCATGACCCGCGCGCGGCAAACGGGTGAGATCATCGCCGCCCGGTTTCCCGATCTCGAACTGGCCATCCACCGCGACATCCGCGAGTGCACGCCGAACACGCGGCGCCAGGACATCATGGAGGATATGGAACCGGGGGAAGGCGAGGAGTGTGAGGCGAATCTGGCCGCGGCCTGGGAGCGCATCTTTGTGCCGGCTGATTGCGCCAACGAATATGACATCGTCGTCTGCCACGGCAACGTGATCCGCTGGTTCGTGACCCAGGTGCTGGAGGTCGACCCTTTGGCCTGGCTTCAGATGAGCATAGCCAACTGCAGCCTGACAGTGGTGCAGGTGCGGGCCGATGGGTCGAAGAAGTTGATCGCGTTCGCAGACAGCGGGCACATTCCCTATTCGATGACGACCTATCCGGGGACCGAGGCGGCGCAGTAGAGGGGCCCCCGGGGGGTCTCCTAGGGTGTTTTTTTGAAAACTCCTAAATGATTGAAAAATTTGTAAATTACCTCAGTTTTTCTTTGCTGTTTTCGCCATTTGTTCGTATATTGAAAGTACCTCCCAAGCACCCCAAATCTGGAGGACTATCATGAATCCCATTTCCTA
>CBDUDB010000035.1:0-19926 GCA_965365795.1 uncultured bacterium
TGGGATGGGCAATATCCTGGAAGGTCCCATCCTTGCGCTTGCGACTGGGCATGGCAATAAAAAGACCTGACGCCCCTTCGATGACCTTCAAACCCCGGATGACGAAGGCGTTGTCCAGGGTGATGCTGGCGAATCCCTTTAGCTTGTTGTCATCGCGCAAAGTGATCCTGATTTCGGAAATATCCAAGATTCTCCCTCTCCGTAGCGAGCCCAAACTTCGTACTGCAAGGCTCGGCAGGGTCCTCAATCATCCGTAATCTCAACACCCGCCGCGTGCGGCCCGACAACTCTCACATACAATCCCGATTTCCCAAGTTCCTCCACAATGATGTCAAGGTCGTACCCTTCGGGAAAAACCGCGAAGACCGCCGACCCGCTGCCCGACAACATGGCCACCGGCGCATCTTGCCTCAGATCCAGCACAAGCCGCTGCAGCGACGGCTGGGACGGCAGCACGACATCCTCAAGCCGATTGAATCCCGGCCAGCTTTTTTGCGGGAACCTGACCAGTAGAGGCTTGATTATTTGGATGTTAGCTTTGGTGCTGTTTACTGTCAATCCCATTTTCAGGTCGTTGTATACCTGGGGAGTCTTTAAGTCCAAGGCGGGTTTGACAATAAGGAAATGTCCGGACCGGACCGCGGGCAGCGAAGTCAGGTCCGTTCCTCGCCCCCGCCCCAAGGCCGTTCCGCCCCGAATGAAAAAAGGTACATCCGAGCCCAGCTGGGCTCCCAGTTTTTCCAGGTCCCCTTTTTCCAGTCCGACCTTGAACAGATGGTTGCAGGCGACCAGGACCGCAGCGGCGTCGCTGCTGCCTCCGCCCAGCCCCGCTTCGGCGGGAATTTCCTTGTCCAGATGGATTATGATCCGCCCCGAACTGCCCGTTTCCTTGCAAAACAGCCGCGCCGCGCGCCAGCACATATTGGTCTCGTCGCCGGGAATCCCAGCGGCACCGCGACCCAGCTTCAAATCGATGTCCGGAGTGCCGCCCCGATACTGTTCGACGAGGGTCACCCTGATTTCATCGAACAGGGCTACAGCCTGCAGGATGGTTTCGATATCATGGAAACCATCATGGCGTCGGCGCAGAACTTCCAGATGGAGATTCACTTTCGCCGGTGCCCTGACGGCAACCGTCCGGCCGACTTCCTTGCGGCCATGGGTGTAACCGGCTTCCATCATCCACGCTCCCAGACGGACCTTCCGGTCCTGTAGGCTTCGAACAACTCGCCCCAAGGGGTTGGCGCAAGTTGCTTGATCAGTGATGACCGCTTGAATTTCCGTTCAACCCGGTCCGAATATGGAACCTTCTGCCAGCTCAACGGTGATCCGGCGACGGCGGGTTCCGGTACGCCAAAATCAAGTTCCAGCAGGTCCGTTCGGCCGACAAGACGGATGTCCTCCTGACGCACGGCCCCCAGACCCAGATCCCGCCACAGCCGGAACCAGGGATCCCGGCCGGGGTCCCGGCCGGCAAGACGGGCGGCCACCACATCCACGGCCACCGGATCGCGGCCGGCCAGCAGGATATTGCGCGCCACAGGCCGAGTGGTTCCGGGACGACGGCCTACCTGCCACCAGACCCCGTCCATCACCACAGCCAAACCGGGAACCGCCTGCCGGGCGAACCGGATAACATCGGCCAAAATTTCCCCCGCTGCCTCGTCTGAGACGTTGCCCAGTTCCGGGGCCAGAAGAGCCCGCAGAAGGGCCACCGCCCCGATGATGGGACGAACCGGATCCACCGCGGGCACCGGCATCAGCAGGGTGGGCCGGTCACGAAGGCCCGCCGGCAGGGTCAAAGTCCCCGGCAGCGCATCGGCCAGGGCGGGCAGCTCGGGTTCCGCCCGAAAAGAACGCGGATGCCGAAAATGCTCCGAGGCGAATTCGGCGCCGTGACGAGCCATGACATCCTGCCAGGCCCAGCCCGAAGCTTGAACGCGGCCGTCCACCGGCGAGGTCGGCACAACGATGGGTGCACCGCCCCCGGCCGAATGCTGGGTCGAAGAAGGACGATTTCCCAGCCAAGTCAAGACGCCGTCCAGTTGCCAGGGCGGACTGCCGGATCCGGGGAACCACCCACCGGTCACCGCTTGGGCAGCCAGGGCCACCGAACCGTCCGCCACTACCCGGTCAAGCTCCGCCAACCGGATAACCCGGTCGTAATCCTCGATGATGGTTTCAGGCCGGGCTTCCACCAGCGCAACAACCGCTCGCATTGCTTCCTCCGCGAGGCCGGTTCCTGGAACCGGTCCGCAAATCAGATACCGATGATCTTGATGGCCACCCCAACCCAGCTCACAACGATGATCTGGATAAAGGCATCGTTGAGCAGGATCTCGTGGGGTTTGCCTCCCTTGTCCTCGAGGAATACCAGATACAGATATCGCCCCATGCCGAAAAGAACGAAGGGCAGGGTATAAATTAGGTTGGCCGTGCCGAAATGTTCCACCGTGGACGGCCAGATCGTATACAGGGCATACATCATGGTTGTCAGGGCAAAACTGCCGCCTATCAGGGCGTTGAGCATGGGTTCGGTGTAGGCGCGAAGTACGGGTCGGGTCGTGCCCTTGCTGGTGTCCTGCCTGAGAAGTTCGTCACGCCGCTTGCAGAAACCCAGGAACAAGGACAGGAAAAAGGTGCACAACAGCAACCAGGAGGAAATGCCCACGTTCGGACACGCCGGCAACATGACCATCACCCCGGCGGTGGCCCGGATCACAAAACTCATGCCGATGCCCATCACGTCCAGGACCGGCACCTGTTTGAGCCACCGGGAATACAACCAGTTCCAGAGGAAAAACACGGCGACCGATCCCAGGAAGGCCGGACCCAGCAGCCACCCGCAGATCAGGCAAACCGTCATCAGAACCAGACATCCCCGCACCGCCCAATCCAGCGGCAGCCTACCCGAAGCGATGGGTCGCAATTTTTTATAGGGATGAAGCCGATCCAGATCCCGGTCGACCAGATCGTTGTAGACATAGACCGCGCCCGAGGCCAGACAGAACACCCCCACCCCCAGGAAAGCCCGGGTCAGGCAGGCGCTCTCCCCCAGCTTCTGGGCAAAGATGACCCCCGCAAAGAGCAAGAGGTTTTTGGTCCACTGGCGTGGTCTGAGGTTTTCCAAGAAAGCCTTGAAGATGATCATCGCGCGCCGCTCACTCGGTGACATCTTGATGCCAGTGCTCCAGGATCATGCACAGCAAATGTCCCATGGTGATATGAATTTCCTGGATCTTGGGCGTGTGCCCGCTGGGTGCGACCAGGGCCCCATCCAGAAGCGGCAACAGCCGCCCCCCGTCGCCGCCGAGAAAACCGTGGACCTTCATCCGGTGCCGCCGAGCCTCGGTGACCGCCAGCACGCAGTTGGCGGAATTGCCGGAAGTGGAAATGACCAGCAGGACATCCGCCGGTCCGCCCAAAGCCTGGACCTGCCGGGAAAAAATATGATCAAATCCGTAGTCATTGCCCACGGCGGTCAAGGTCGAGGTGTTGGTGGTCAGGGCCAACGCCGGGTAACCGGGCCGTTCGGCCAGGAAACGGCCCACCAGTTCGGCGACGATATGCTGGCTGTCCGCGGCGCTGCCGCCGTTGCCGCACACCAGCAGCTTGCCCCCGTTTTGCCAGGCGGCGTGAACATCATCCGCCAGGGCCGTCACGGCTTCAAGATGGGTGTCATCCAGTCGACCGAGGGTGGCCACCAGATCGTCCACGGCCTGTCGAAACAGCGGGACAGCGGCGGCATGTCGGTCGTGGTTCCGGGAGGATGGCATGTGCGGTGGCGTCCTTTCGGCCGGGCCGGGTCAGGGGCTGGGTCAGGGATGAACCGCCTGACCGGATTCCAGAAAACGTAGATAACGGCCCACGGCATCGCGCCAGCCGGGCCGGTCCGGGCAACCCACCTCTTCCAGGCGGTTGCTGTGCAGGATGGAACACGCAGGCCGCATCGCGGCGGTCGGGAACTCACTGCTCGGACACGGATCGATCCTGTCTGGATCCGCCTCGCATTCGAGGGCGACCTGGCGGGCCAGGCCGTACCAGGTGGTGGCCCCGGTGTTTGTTCCGTGGAAGATACCACGGTGGCGCCCGGATACAAGGAATCCGATAACATCGGCCAGATCCTCGGCGTATGTCGGACAACCGAGCTGGTCGTCGACCACCCGCAGTCGGTCCCTCGTTTCCAGAAGATGCCGGATGGTCTTGACGAAATTCACCGGGCCGTCCCCGAAAAGCCAACTTGTACGCACGATCTGCCAGGGAGCCGGACCCGCGGCGACAATCTCTTCGCCCCGAGCTTTGGTCAAGCCGTAGTGATTCACGGGATTCGGTTGGTCCTCCTCAGTGAATCCCTCTGCTTTGGCACGGGCCACTCCATCGAATACATAGTCCGTGCTGATGAGGCAAAGGCCCGCCCCGCTCCGCCCACACTCGCGAGCCAGATTTTCAGTGGCCCCCGCGTTGACCGCCATGGCCTGGTCCCGGGCGGACTCCGCCCCGTCGACATCGGTCCAGGCCGCGCAATGTATCACCCATTCGCAGGCGCAGGCGGTGACGATATCTTTCACCACCCGGGGATCGGTCAGATCGCCATCTTTCAGGTCGACCCCGGTCAAGAGATGATCGCCGGCCAGCCTGGCCATCACCGCGCGTCCCAGCATTCCCTGACAACCTGTGACGAGAATTTTCATGGCTGAAGTTGGCCCGTTCGGTTGAGGGTCGTCAGTCGTCCCGGCGGTCCGGTTGCATTTTTCTGGCGGCTCGGTTGGCGGTACCGGCATCGAAGCCCCGGCTCTGCAGATGCCGCACAACCTTGGCCAGTGTCTTAATGTCGACCGGACCGCGAAGGCGTTCCCACCTGGCCGCGGCGGCGCGGTCGGCAAGTTCCCCTTCGGTTTCTCGATCGAGGAGCTCGGCCGCAACCTCGTTGGCCAGGCCCGCGGGCACGCGCTGGTTTCGCAGCTTGGACACCAGGTAGCGTCGGCCCACCAGTCGGGTGGCCAGGTAGTCCCGGCAATATGCCTCGGCGTATTTCCGGTCCGAATAAAATCCCTTGGCGGCCATCTGGTCCAGGACCTCTTCGGTCGCGGCCTTACTGTAACCCTTTTCGGCGACTTTGTCCCGGATCCTGGCCAATGGTTGCAGGCGCCGGTCGAGCATGGCGAAGATCAGCCGGGCGACCTGTTTGCGTTCGGCAGCCAACTTCAATTCAGCCATCATCTCCTCGGACACCATTTGGCCCTCACCCGGCAGTCCTTGGGGGACAGAACCAGGCGCCAATTCGAGAGTGGCGCCACCTTCGAAGGCCAGGACAACCGAACCTTCGGTTTCCCGAACGTCAATCAGCCGGGCCTCCCCCTCGGGGAAACCCGGCTGTTGTTTTTGCTCGTCAGAACGGCCTTGCCGTCGGCCCGGCCGCCCGAACCGGCTACCCATGGTCGAAACCTCAGGCCTTACCCGGCGTGGATCCGGGATTCGCTCCGGCCGCGGCCGCGGAAGCCTTTTTCCCGCTCACGGTGGCGGCCGCCGGTTTTTCGCCGGCCGGCTGCTCGCCTGTTTCGGGAACCGATTCGGCGCCATTTTCACCGATTCCGTAGTGCGTGAAGACCAGATCCTTGATGGTCTCATACAGATCCTTGTTTTCCTTGAGGAAGATCCGGACATTTTCCCGCCCCTGCCCCAGACGCTCTTCGCCGAAGCTGTACCAGGCGCCGGATTTCTGAATGACGTCGGCGGCCACCCCGAGGTCTATCAGATCGCCTTCCTTGCTGATGCCCTCGCCGTACAAAATGTCGAATTCAGCCTTTTTGAAGGGCGGCGCCACCTTGTTCTTGACCACCTTGACCCGGACCTGGTTGCCGACCACGTCTTCACCCTGGGTGATGGCGCCAATCCGCCGGATGTCCAGCCGAACCGAGCTGTAGAACTTCAGGGCGTTGCCGCCGGTGGTGGTTTCGGGGTTGCCGAACATCACACCGATCTTCATACGGATCTGATTGGTGAACATGACCAGGGTGTTGGTCTTGGCGATGGTGCCGGTCAGCTTGCGCAGGGCCTGGGACATGAGCCGGGCCTGAAGTCCCACGTGATGATCGCCCATCTCACCCTCGATCTCTGCCCGCGGCACCAGGGCGGCCACCGAGTCGACCACCAGGATGTCCACCGCACCGGAACGCACCAGCATTTCGGTGATCTCCAGGGCCTGCTCCCCTGTGTCCGGCTGGCTGACCAGAAGGTTGTCGATGTCCACCCCCAGCTTGCGGGCGTAGACCGGATCCATGGCGTGTTCGGCGTCGATGAAGGCCGCCGTCCCGCCCTCCTTCTGGCAGTTGGCGATGACGGACAGGGCCACGGTGGTCTTGCCGCTTCCTTCGGGCCCATAGATCTCGACCACGCGTCCCTTGGGCAACCCGCCGATACCCAGGGCGATGTCCAGCGCCAGACTCCCGGTGGAAATGGCGTCGAAGTTGTCGTAGATCTTGGTGTCGCCCAGCAGCATGATCGAACCCTTGCCGAACTGCTTTTCAATCTGGGCGCGGGTCAACTCGAGGGCTTTTTCCCGGTCGCTGTCGCTGCCGAAACTGGTCCTGCCCTGGCTTTTGCCTGCCTGGTTGCTTGTCTTGTTTTGAGCCATTCCTGTCATCTCCCGGATGGCCCGCCCGAAACCCGATTACCCGGTTCCGTCCGGACATGTGATTGAATTCTGCAGCAATTTTGCGGTCAAGATAACACGGCGCCGGACCCGGGTGCAACTGGTTTTTTTCGCCTTATTTTCGCAGGGCATAAAAAGCCAGTTCCGTGTACCGGGGACCGGTGGGCTCAAGTTCGCTGGCCATGAGGCTGAAACCTGCGACCGGACCCGCCGGCAATCCCCCTAACTCCCAACTCTGCAACAAGTTGATTTCAGACCGCGACAATTTCGCCTTGATCCTGGCCAGGGTCAAATGGCCGCGGAAGGGCCGGTTGTCCTGGGGCCCCTCAGGCCATGTTTGGTTGACGACGGCCCGGACCCGACCTGCCAGGAGGGCTGTCTGACCGTCATCGACCATATGCAGGAACAGGACCCGGGGCGAATTCAGGTTGGGAAAGCCGCCCAGCCCGACCGGATTCAGGGAAAAGGGCGCTTGGTCCCGGATCTGGGAAAGTGCGATTTGGAGGGTCTCCAAACGATCTGCGGGCCAATCTCCCAGGAACTGCAGGGTCAGGTGCCAGGTCTCCGGAAGGGTCCAGCGCACGGGCAGATCGCCCACCGGGCCGGCGCGCCAGCCGTCCAGTGCGGTGGTCACCGCGGCGGCCAACTGTTCCCCACAGGGTACGGCCAGAAACACTCTCATGAGGGCCGGCACCAGGATTCGTCCACCCGCCAGGGCGACCGGTCATCGCCGCTTTCGAGAACCCGCCGCAGCGAATCGACCGCCGCGGCAACGGTCAGCAAACGGTTGCGCTGGCGGTCGGCGGGAAACCGATATTTCCGGCTGAAGACGGCCACCGGTGTGGCGACCGCCACCCAGGTCGTTCCCACGGGCTTGTCCGGGGTCCCGCCACCTGGCCCGGAGATGCCGCTGACGGCCAGGGCGTAGTCCGTGCCGATCCGGCCGCGGCATCCGGTGGCCATCGCCTCCACCGTTTCTCGGCTGACGGCCCCCTTCTCACGCAGAACCGAACTCGGAATACCGAGCTGCTCCATCTTGACCTCGTCAGCATAGGCCAGGATGCCGCCCCGGAAAAAACCCGAAGACCCGGGCGCGTCGGTCAGGCGCCCGCCAATCAACCCGGCCGTGCAGCTCTCGGCCACCGACAGGGTCCGGTGGCGTTCCAGCATCAGCCTTTGGACCACTTCGGGTAGGGATTCCATGCGGCGGCTGTAGACCAGCCGGCCCAGCACGGCGTCCACTTCCTTTTCCACCGCGGCGAGGTCACTGGCTTCTCCGGCCGACGAACGCAAGGCCAGGCGGATGTCGACCCCCCAGTCGGTCAACCACCAGGACCAGTCCAAGCTGGAATATCGGGCGCGTATATCCGCGCAGGTCTTGACCAGGGCCAGTTCCGCCGCCTGGGCCGTCCGCCACAGCAGGGCCGGACCTGGCTCCGGCAGCACACCCTGGTCATCCAGCATCCGGACCACCGGTTCCAGCAAGCCCTGCAACTCCTGGGGAACGCCGGGCAGCAAAACCAGCATCCGATCCCGCAGGCGGCCCACCAGCGCGGGCGCCGAACCCACGGGATTGGTCACGGGCGTCATTCCCTGTGGCACCTGGGACTGGCGGTCGACTCCGGACGATGTCTTGAGCCCTCGCTTTTTCCACCGCTGTTCGAGTTGGGATCTTACGGCAGGATCTTCGGCCAGAGGGACACCGCCCCAATCGGCCACCACGTCGCGGGTCAGGTCGTCGGGGGTGGATCCCAATCCTCCGGAAACAAAAACCAGATCCCCCGGTCCGGTCCGATCGAGGGACTGAACGATATCGGCCGGACTGTCGGCCACCACCTGGATCAGGGCGACCTGAACCCCATGCCCTCCGATCGCCCGCTGTATCCGCTGACTGTTGGTGTCGGCCGTCCGCCCTTCCAGAAGTTCGTCCCCGATGGCGATGATTTTTACCGAAGGTCCGACCTTGGTTTCCGGCATGGTCACCACCCCAGTTTGGCCAAAAGCAACAGCGAACCGTGTGTGGCCAGGCAGGCCAGAACGCCCGCACCGATATCATCGGCCATGATGCCCAACCCACCGCCGCCGCCGAGCTTTTCCAGCTTGCGCACCCCGAAGGGTTTTAAAATATCGAAAAAACGGAACCAGAAAAATCCCCCCACCCAGCCCAGCAAGCCGGCGTTGAGTCCCAGGTAGGTGACCAGCATACCGGCCACCTCGTCGATCACCACCAGGGAAGGATCTTCCCCGTGGATTTTTTCCAGCCGTCCGGCCACCGGGATGCCGACCGCCGTGACGGCGACCAGGAGCCCGACCGTCAGCCACAGAGGGATGGGCCCGAGGAAAGTCCAGGCCAGCCACCACAGGACCAGGAACAGGAAACTCGCCACCGTGGCCGGGGCGAAGGGTGCGAAACCGGATCCGAAAAACGTTCCGATGGTGTACAGAAGCGGACGGGGCATGGGTGTCCTTTCGGAGGATCGTGGTCGCGGCGGCCAATTGAACCTGCGGAAAAGTGAACCTGCGGAAAAGAACCTAACTTTTTGCCCGCTCCGGGGCAACAGAAAGGGCGCGACTTTTCAGTCGCGCCCTGTGTCTGTTGTCGGAAGGTCGGCTGCCGGCCGCCGGGGTCAGGCGGTTTGCAGCTGGCGCAGCACCTGTTTGGCCACGCATTTAAGGGTATCGAAAACGCCCACGCCGTTGATGGCCACGGCTTCGAAATTTTCATAGCCCTCGGGATTGAACTCCGCGTTGAGCTCGTCCACGGACAGGGCGTCGGGCATGTCCCGTTTGTTCCACTGCATCACGAAGGGAATCTCTTCCAGGCTGAGATCGTATTCCTTCAGGTTGTCATGCAGGTTGTACAAGGCCTCGATGTTGGCATCGAAGCGGGCCTCGCTGCTGTCGGCCACGAAGACGATGCCGTCTACGCCGCGCAGGATCAGCTTGCGGCTGGCGTTGTAATAAACCTGGCCGGGAACCGTGTACAGGTGGAAGCGGGTCTTGAAACCCTTCACTTCACCCAGTTCCAGGGGAAGGAAATCGAAAAACAGGGTCCGGTCCATCTCCGTGGCCAGCGTCACGAGTTTCCCTTTGGTCTCGGGAGCCAGCTTCTCGTAGACGTACTGGATGTTGGTCGTTTTCCCTCCGAGACCAGGGCCGTAGTAAACGACCTTGCAATTGATCTCCCGGGAAGAGTAATTGATCAGCGACACGGTGCTACCCCTTTTGACCTACCGTTGCGGGGAATGGTCCCCAGCTTCAATCGGCGAACAGACTGTCTATCTCTGCTTCCACTTCGACGGTGAACGATTCATCGATGGCATCGTATTCCTCGTTGCGGTACTCCAGTTTCTCGTAGAGCTTCTCGAGGATATTGTCGAGCTCCTCCATCGCTCTTTTTACCCGCAACCGGACCAACCCCAGCGTCGTGCTCTTGTTGAACAGGACCACCAGGACCACGCCCTTGGCTATCTTGCCGAGGTACATGCTGTCCTGGGCCCCCTGATGGAACAGGGTGCTGAAGTCCTTTTCTCCGATCAATTTCGCGAGCTGGTAATTGGCCTCGAAATCGGCCGCGCAGAGCGAGGCGAAACTTGTCAGGTCGAAATCGACGTCAGGCCCGCGCTGGCTGATCAACTGTCCTGTCCGGTCGATCAGCATTACAAATCCTGAACGACTGCTCTTGAGCAGATCCTCCAGGACATTGTTGATGGCCCAGTAGTCTTCTTCGAAGATGGCCCATTCGGCTCTGACCATGAAACGATCTCCTGCCAGCCAAGCCGGCTTTGAACGTTCAGCGAATCAATACTGTCTCCCCCAAGGTATCGTCACGGGGGGACCCCACTTAACCGTGAATTTCATCATTTTGGGAAGATTCGGCCACCAGAGGGACGGAAAGGCAGCCCACCCGGCATATGGAGGGGCTTTTTCAGAAGGAACGGCGAAACTGGAAGGCCCGCTGGAGGGTCACTTCGTCGATGTAGGCCAGGGCGCCGCCGACGGGAATTCCCGTGGCCAGCCGTGTCAAACGAAGCTCCCGGTCGGAAAACAGGCGCTGCAGATACAGGGCGGTGGTCTCCCCCTCCACACTGGCGTCCAGGGCCATGATCACCTCGGTCACCCCGTCGGCGTCCAGCCGACAGGTCAGACGGTCAAAGGGCAGATCTTCAGCCCGAACCCCGTCCAGGGGCGAAAGAAGGCCTCCCAGGACAAAATACCGTCCCCGGAAGAACCCGGCCTTCTCGAAAGGGAGAATATCGATCGGAGAGGCCACGATGCATATCTGACTGGGGTCCCGGCGCTCGGAACAGCAAATCCGGCACGGATCGGCCTCGGTGATGGCCCCACAGGACGAACAGTTGGTCACCTGGTCCCGGGCCTCGGTGACCGCGGAGACCAGTTCCTCGGCCGCGGCGGCCGCCTCGGCCGGCCCGACCAGATGCAGGGCCAAGCGGGTGGCCGACTTGCGCCCCAGACCCGGCAGGCGGCTCAGGCTCTTGACCAGACGTTCCAGGGCCGGCGACTGGAATTCCCCGCCATCGCCCTTTTCGTTGCCGTAATCCCGGGCCATGGTCAGCCCAGGCCGGGAATATTCATGCCGCCGGTGACCGAGCCCATTTCCTGTTCCACCAGGGCATCGACGTTCTTGGCCCCCTCATTGACCGCGGCGACTATCAGATCCTGCAGGAAATCGATGTCGTCCGGGTCGAGGGACTCCGGAGCAATCGTGATGCTCTTGAGGCGGTGCTTGCCGTTCATCACGATCTTGATCTGCCCGCCGCCGACCTCGGCGGTGACTTCCTTGCTTTCCAGCTCTTCCTGGGCCTTGGCCATCTTGGCCTGCATTTGCTGGGCCTGTTTCATCAATTTATTGAGGTCCATTTTTCCTCCAAGGAATCTACTTGCCGGGTTTGTCCCAACGTTCACGTTCACTTTCGGGCAGAGGCTTGCCGCCCATCATGTCCACCAGGTCTCCCAACGATTGGTCCTGCTTGCAGGCCTGATCCAGTTCCTCGCGGCAGGTAGGCGCCACTTCCTGGCGGATCTCCTCCTTGACCGCGTCCGTCTGGCCCCTTTGGCCCAATACAAGGTCAACCTTGATCTTGCGTCCCCACAGCTGGGTGATCTGGGCTTCAATGGTCGCGCACTCGCCCGCGATGCTGGTGACCTGGAATTTTTTGTCCTCGGCGAAGGAAACGGTCAGCCGGTTTCCATCCGGGGTCAGACAGGGCAAGCCGTTCATCAGGCAGGAACCCAGGCGAGGGTTTTGCTTCATCAACTGTTCGATCAGTCCGGTCCACCCGGGCACGGCCGCATCGGCGGCGGTCATATCCGGGGTCACTGTCTGCCGCGCCGGACGAGCCGACGCGCCTTTCGCGGGCTTACCCGGAGCCTGATTGCGGTTCACCGGAGCCTTGTTGCGGTTCACCGGAGCCTTGGCGTCCCTGGCCACGCCGCCACCGGCCAGCCGGCCACCGGCCTGACCACCGGCCGGTACTGAGAGTGATTCCAGACGCCGGGCCAGATCGGCCAGCAGCACCCTGGATTCGAATCGGCAGTATTCCACGAGCGAAGCTTCCAGCAGGATTCGCGGCTGCGTGCTGCGGTGAATTGTTTCGAAATGACGGCTCGCCCGGTCGATCAAGGCCAGCAGGTCCTGTTCCTGGAAGTGCTCGGCCTGCTTGACCAGCGTTTCCACCTGGTCGGGCGGCAGATCCACCATGGGCGCCAGGTCCGGATCGATCTTCAGGATCATCAGGTTGCGAAAATTGGCCACCACGCCGCGCGCGAAGGCGTCCAAGCTATGGCCGCTGCCGGCCAGGTCGTCGACCAGCCGCAGGGCCCGGGCGGAATCCCGGGCGGCAATGGCTTCGTTCAACTCGATGAACAGTTCCGAACGCACCAGACCGAAAGCTTCCACCACGGCGGTCTCGTCAATGACTCCGTCCGCCCCGGCGACCACCTGGTCAAGAAGGCTCAGGCCGTCGCGCATGCTGCCTTCGGCCAGGGACACCAGCAGCCGCAGGCCGGTGTCAGCCAGGGTCACTCCTTCGGCCGCGGCGATCTCGTTCAACCGGCCGGCCAGTTCGTCCCGGTTGAGCAACCGGAAATCGAAACGCTGGCATCGGCTCAGGATGGTCCGGGGAATCTTGTTGGGTTCGGTGGTTGCGAAGAAGAAAAACACTCGGGGGGGCGGTTCCTCGAGAATTTTCAGCAGGGCGTTGAAGGCCCCCTTGGACAGCATGTGCACTTCGTCGATGATGAAGACCCGACTGCTGCCTTCACTCGGGGAGTACTGCGCCATGTCCCGCAGTTCCCGGATGTTGTCGACACCGGTGTTGCTGGCGGCGTCGATTTCAAGCACGTCCAGGTAATTGCCCCGAGCGATGGCCAGGCAGGTCTCGCAGGCGCCGCAGGGATCGCCCTGACGGTTTTCCAGGCAATTGATACCCTTGGCCAGCAGACGGGCCACGGTGGTCTTGCCGCAGCCCCGAGGACCGGAAAACAGGTAGGCGTGACTGAGTTTTTCCTTGCGCAGGGCGGCCCTGAGGGTGCCGGTCACATGGGTCTGGCCCACGACCTGGGCGAATGTTTCGGGGCGGTATTTGCGGGCGAGGGCTTGGTAGGACATGCTGCTCCGCTCAGGATGAACTCATGATGTTCTCGCGGCAAAAAGACCGGCGGTCCGGGCCAGTCTCCGGGCCGGGAAATAAAGGTGGGCCAGGCTGGCGGCGCACACGTCGAAGGGAACGTACCGCTGCTACTTTCCAGTCCTGACGGAATTAGTGCTCCGGCGTCACACCGGGCCTGACCCATCGTATCGGGGGGATCCCCTGGAGGGAACCCCAAATTTCTGGTGGAGATGAGCGGGCTCGAACCGCCGACCTCCTCGTTGCGAACGAGGCGCTCTCCCAGCTGAGCTACATCCCCAGACCAAACATCATGATATCAACCATCCGGGCGCATCGCCCGGGGAATTTTTTAACCGGCATCCCGCCACCGGTCCGCGGGGAAAAAACTGGCGGAGAGGCAGGGATTCGAACCCTGGGAACCCCTAAGGGCTCAACGGTTTTCGAGACCGCCCCGTTCGACCACTCCGGCACCTCTCCGCAACCTGTTTTCCAGACCGGCCGTGTCAAAAAAATGGCGGAGAGGCAGGGATTCGAACCCTGGGTACCTTGCGGCACACACGATTTCCAGTCGTGCCGATTAAGCCACTCTCGCACCTCTCCGCGAGAACAAGGCGGGGAATATAGCACCGGCCCCCTTGAAAATCAACACCACGGGACCCGGTTTGGGGCCCGGTGTCAATCCCGCCGGGAGCGGAAAAATTCCGTCAGGAGGGATCCGCAATCGGCCGCCGAAATGCCGCCCACGACCTCGACGCGCTGGCGGTAGGGATTGCCGTCCAGCAGCCGGCTGGTCGAAACCACGGCACCGGCCCGGGGGTCGGCCGCGCCAAAGACCACCGTGCCCACGCGGGACAAGAGGATCGCGCCGCAACACATGGTGCACGGCTCCAGGGTCACATAGAGGATGGCCTCGTCCAGCCGCCAGCTTTCGCCGTGGCCACTGGCGGCGCCGATGGCCAGAATTTCGGCGTGGGCGGTGGGATCCTGGAGGGATTCAACCTGGTTGTGGCCCCGTCCGATGATCTGCCCCCCGTTCACCACCACGGCCCCCACCGGGACCTCCCCCTTGTCGCCGGCAATGCGGGCTTCGGTCATCGCTTCGGCGATCCAGCGTTCGTGGGTCCGGAAGGCTGCGAACATGTCATTTTCGCTCACCGGACATCACCTTCGATGACCGCGGCATTGCCTCCCAGGTCCCGTACCTCGACCCGCACCCGCCAGGGCTTCTGTCCGGCCGGGCGGTCGGTCCGCGGCCACTGGATCGGGGTGGAGAATTTTTCGGTCGGGCTGTCACAGATGCCGTCCACCGGATCCAGCCTTTCGGTGGTTCCATCGGGGAGTCGCAGATGAGCGGCCGCCAGAATGCTGCCGGCGTCCCTGGCGGTCAGCTTCACCCTGAAACCGTCATCCTGCAATTCGAGTTTGAAGCCCGAAATCACCGGCTCGGTATTGTCCACGACAATGGGTCCGAGACCCTGGCTGGAGATCGCCGCCTGACCGCCGGGGTTGTCGGGGCCGTCGCTGACGGTCAACCTCACCTCGTATATTCCATCGGGCACTTCGGAGGTATCCCAACTACCCAGCGGTTCGGTCCGGTCGGCCAGGATCTGGCGCCAGGCATCTTCCCCGCGGAGTCGGTAATCCAGGTCATACAGCAGCCGGTCCCCGTTGGGATCAGTGCCTTCCCAGGTGAACACCCGCACCGGACGACCCACGGCAGCCCTTTCGGGGCCTGCCAGGTGGTCGGCGGTGCTGTTTCTGCTGAACTCAGCCTTCAGGCCGCTGCGGAAAGTCTGGGTGATGTTGTCCTGGTGGTTGTTCATGCCGCCCACGTGGATCAGGTTGAGATATTCCTGGGTGAATGAGGCGATCATCGGAGGTAGGTTTTTTTGCCAGGCGCTGACCGCAACCGAAGTCAGCCGGAGGGGATTTTCCGAGCCGGTGGAGGGAAACTCGACCCGCCACTGCAGGAATCGGCTCGCCGGCACTTCCAGGGCGTGATCTTCATCCGCCCAGCTGTCGGACCAGTCGGACCAGCTGTCGTCGGGTTCGGATCGGTTTCCTGTTCGGACCGACCATTTCAATTTGCCACCCTGCCCGTCCGCGGTCCAGTTCAGACGGCCCCACTTCACGGGCAGGCCGCCGTCCAGGGAAGGACTCAAGGCATACTTGGGAGCGTCGAGGCGGCCACCCAAGGCCGTCACGCTGCCGGGATGGGCCTGGCAGACGATGATCGAATCATCCTCGCCGCTCTTGGTTGTCACCAGGATATCCAGGATGTCCCCCCCGGACCATCCGGCCACCGCATGACTTCCGGTCGGCGGGGTCAAGCCGTAAAGTTTGGTGCGGCCCGAATCATCCATCATGGGACCGCCTCCCAACCACCCGTACCGAGGGCTCCAGGCGGCGATCATCAGATCCACGTCACCGGACCACCAGGGAGTGACCAACCCATCGCCCTCCAGGCGGTAAAGGGCCGCCCGGGAAATTTGCGGCCCCTCGGGCTCCATCATCAGGGACAATAGGGCGGGCGGAGCCGTGTTTTTTTCGGCGCCGGACTGAAGTCCCGCCCCCTGCATATCGCCGCTTTCGGTATTGAGAGCCAGAGCAAAAAGATATCCCTCGGGGCCCAAAATCAATTTTCGAACCTCGTCCTGCGGGGTTTCAAACAGCAGACCGGGTCGGTCGGGCCTGTCGGTATCGATCCTGTAGATCAAGCCTGGCCCTTGAGTGGACACCAGCAGCCGGCCCTGGTCGTCAAACATCAGGTCCAGGGCATTTTGGGCCGGCAGCGCCACAGCTTCGGTCAAGCTGCCGGAACCCGGGTCGTACCGGAAAACGGCGGCCGGACTGCCGACAGCCAGCCACACCGTGTCACCTTTGGGATCGGCCGCCATGGCCCACACATATCCCCCGGGAACACTGCCCAGCAGAGTGGCCGTCCCCTGGTCATCCATGCCGAACAACTGGCCATCGGGACCACAGCCGGCTAACAGCTCGGCGCCCGGAATTTTCAGTAGACTGAACACCTCGGTGCCGGCCAGCTGGGCCACCAGACGGCTCTTGTCCCTGGCATTGGTATGGTGGATTTCGCCCCCGTGACCGGTGCCGGTGTAATATCCGCCCCGACCATCGGGAATGATCCGCCAGAATACTTCCGGACCCACCGGTCCGGCGGGCACTCCGGCCAACCCCGCCACCAGATTGCCTTCCCGGTCGAGAGCCGCGCCTTCCAAAAGCATTTCGTCGAAGGACCGGTCGGCGGGCCAATCCCAAAAAATGGGCCCCGCCCCCAACCCGAGCCCGGGGACGAAGCAGATGCCCAGCAGTGCGACCGATAGCCAGACTTTTGGCTCCCGCCATATCCTGTGATAGATCCTGATCCTGCTCATGGTCGCCTTTCTTCAGTGATGGGTTCGAGACCGGAATTCAACTTCAGGGACCGCACGGCGTGCCCGCTGAGTACCCACTGTGTCGGCACCTCACGGCGCAGCACATAGTCGGCCAAGGTTCGGGTGGCCTGCATGTTCCCGGTCTCTATCAGTTTGGAAACGCTGCCGGGCAAGTTGTGCATTTCCTGGCCCTGCAGAATTTTGCTGGAACCCGGCGCCATGATCGCCAAGGCCAGGGTGTCGCCGGAGCGGCCGGTGCGCAGAATTTCCAGGATGTTGCCCAGCTGGACCACCTGGAAACGTCCCGGCGCTCGCTGGGCCTCGAAAGCAAAAAGTTCGGCGGCGCTGGCGGCCAGAACCCGCAACGGCCCCGGGGCCAGGTGCGCCGGAACGGTGAACGGAATCTCGATGAACTCCCTGCTGCCGAAACGTGGCTGGATCTCGACCCGGAATACCACTTCTTCACCCGGTGCCCGCAACACGCGGGGTCCGGTCAAACCGACGATGGTCGCTGCGGACATGGGTTTGGTTTGTTCCAGACGGGCCCGGACCTCTTTCAGCCTCACCTCGTCATAGGGGTTGTTCAACAGGATGTTCAAGGGGGCCATCCATTCGGCGGCCAAAGCCATGGCGCCGCCGGACCCGGTAACCACCCCCGACAGGACCAGGGGCTGATCGGCCAGCGCCGCTGGACCCTCCCACACGGTCTCGATCCGGTAGCGGAGATTCTGCTGACTGGCATCATCACTTTCGACCAGCAGGGAATTATAGAGGGTCCAGTAGACCAGGGTCGGGGTCAATCTCTGGTCGCTGACAACCGCGAATTCGTAGGACCTTTTGGCCGTTCCTTTTCCGGTGGCCAGATTCAGATCGATTTTCACCGGCACCATATCCGGGGCCGGCCCCGTGCGGCCGGACAGACCCGCGCGCTGATCGTGGTGGACGGTCCCGACAATCCGGCCGACGGAGGCGACCTTGAATGACATCTGCCGACTGGGAAATACGGTCAGAACTTGTGCCGTGGCCAACGGCCAGTCCACTTGGCCGCGCTGCATGAACGGATGGCCCATCATGAAAACCTGGTCACCGTCCACCCAGGTCACGGTGCCGATGACTCCCAGCTTGGCGTCCCCGGTGATCAGGGGAACGGCGCAGGCGCTGCCGGGCCGGAAAACCTGACCCGATTGGCCAACATGAGCGAAGTTCCCAGAGGCCTGGCTTTCGCTGCCGACCGGTTGGACGATCCAGCTATCGGGCCCCGGCAGGGAACCCGGGCCCTCGCCCGCCAGATCCCCGAGCAGGGTCATGATCAATTCCCGTGGCTCCGGCCAAATTTTGCCAGGATCAGGGGCGTGTCGTTCGACCCCCTTGCCCACGGACACTTCAGAAACCGATATGTTTTCCGCAAAAAGTTCCTGCGCCAGTTGGCTGACCGAAGAGCCGGGAGCCAGCAGATCAAACAAATCCGGAGACAGGCTTTGTGCCCCCGCTGGCGGCGTGATCGGAACGTCCGTGGGCAAAGCAAGGATTTCCGCCGCCGGTGTCACCCCGGCCAGGGGTTTGAGGGCCCCGCCCCAGCCAAAGGCCAGAGCCCCGGCGAACCGTCCCTCGACAAATACCGGGCTGCCACTCATGCCTTGGGCAATGCTGGACAGTTCCAACCCATGCCCGCTGACTTCCACCAGAAGCAGGCTCCCGTCGGCGCGGATGTTGTCCTGCACGCCGACTACCCGCACGCCGAAGGTATCGATCCGGGTACCCTCGAAAACGGTCAGACCGTATCCCGTCATGCCGGGTTTGATTTCGGCCAGGGGAATGAAGTCCCCTTTGTCTTCGGCGGAAAGTCCCGGGACCGGAAAAACTCCCGCAGCCAGGCAAACGAACAAAAGATATCCGACGGCACCCCGGCGGGAAAATGACGAAAAACTGGTCACAAGTGATCCTTCCGCACCCACCGCGTCCGCTATTGGACGTGGGCGCCGCAGCAAGTTACCGCCCCATATCTGCCAAACCGGGTCTAATCACTAAATATGCCGGGCACCTACCCAGCAGGGCGGTCTGACCCGGTCACCATCGCAATAAACAGGCCGTTGAAGACCTTTCAGGCCCGATCAACCCTGGTTCAGGGCTGAAACTTGACGCCCACCCTCAGGAACAGCCCAGTGTAGTTGAACCGCAACTTGTCGTCGACACTGTCCGGGTTGTACACGGTTTCCCCCTCCACCTTGAGGTGGTTCAGCAGCGCGTGGCGGAATCCCATCTTCCCGAACACGGACCATAGCGGCGACACCGGAGCATCCACGATCGCGTAGGCCGCAAAGTGGAAGCCGAGCCCGTCGAAGGATTGATTCCGGTCCGGAGCATTAGGCTCGATCACCTGCAGCGAGCCCGCGCTGCTGATCATACCCAGCGTGGTCCCCGCGCCGAATCGGACGCTTTTTTCAGTGGCCGGCAGGAAGTCCAGGGAGACCTCGAATAGGTTGGCGGGCAGGTCGTATTCGACAAGATTACCGTTACCGGAATATCCGCTGCTGGCCCATTGACGGGCGAAACCAAAACCCAGGTCAAGTTCCGCCGTCAGGGCAAAACCCGCGTGCAAGCCGGCATCAAGACCGGAATTGATGTGGCTCAAAACCTTATGGCCGGCACCATCATTGACCCCGTCGATGGCGTCGTTCACGTCATCGAGCAGGAAGAGGGCATAACCGCCGTGGACCTGGAGGAAAAAACCTTCAGCCTGCACCTGCCCGGCAACCAACAGGAAGGCCGCCGACACCATCAGTGCTCGCGTCAGCAGTTTCATACCCGCCTCCAAAAAAGGCCCCGCGGAAAACCGCGGGGCCAAAAAGTGGTACGCCCAGGAGGATTCGAACCCCCAGCCTCCTGGTCCGTAGCCAGACGCTCTATCCAGTTGAGCTATGGGCGCACCATGTCGTCAGCTTCCGCTGACTCAATATAATAAATTCTGGCGGAGAGGGAGGGATTCGAACCCTCGGTGAGTTTCCCCACACACGCTTAGCAGGCGTGCGCCTTCAGCCACTCGGCCACCTCTCCCAAACCTGGCGGAGGGCGGGGGACTCGAACCCCCATGGGCTTTCACCCGGCGGTTTTCAAGACCGCTGCCTTACCAATTAGGACTAGCCCTCCGGTTATGCCGACCTGGACATTGCCTGGACTATACAGCCTGGACTTCCAGCCTGGACTATACAGCCTGGACTAAAGCGATCCCATTGGTATCATGCCAGTTCCC
>CBDUDB010000036.1:0-19882 GCA_965365795.1 uncultured bacterium
GCGCACATGGCGACCGCCCGGGCAAACGGGGTTCCGTCGCCCAGGGAAGAGCCGTCCCGGCAGCAGAAACTGAACCAGGCCCAACGTCCAGGTGTCTGGTGCAATAATTCCAGCAGGGCTTCTGCCTCTTGAAGATTGGGCAAAGTTTCGCAGGCCAGAAGATCCGCCCCGCTGGCGGCCAGGATTTCCCATCGTTCACGGTGGAAGCGGCGGAGTTCTTCCTGCCCGAGCCCGTAGTTCCCCGAATATTCGGAACCATCGGCCAGATATGCCCCGTAGGGCCCCACACTGGCGGCCACCAGGGGGTGCAGGCGACCCCTCCGGTTTTCCTGATCTGACCAGAATGTCTTCCTTGCGGAAAGGCCCAGGTTCACGGCCGACTCCAGGATCGCGCGGGCTTGTCCGGCGTCCAGGCCCCGCTTCTGCAATCCGGGAAGGGTGGCCTGGTAGGTGGCGGTGGTGATGCAGTCGGCCCCGGCGGCCAGAAAATCCAGGTGCACCTGGCCGATGGCTTCCGGGTTCTCGAGCAGTACGCGGGCGGACCACAGGTCGTCGGCCAGATCAAACCCCCGGTCTTCCAGGGTGGTAGCCAGGCCGCCATCCAGGATCAGGGCCTTCTTTTGCCGGAAAAATGGAAGGAGGGGGTTTTCTATCGCATCCATCAACCAAGACTCCTTCATAAGATGGGAATGGGACCGGTGAAATCCCGGGTCCCATCCCAAAGGGATTTCCTGTATAGTGCCCGAGAGAATACGGCGGGACCACACGAAATGGAAAGGAATGTCGCCATGGCCTCCATCGTCGACCGCATGATCCGGGCAGCCAAACTCGATGTCACCCTTTTTGATGAAGTTGAAAAGGACGAAAATTCCATGAACCAGGCCATGGCGGTGGTGGGCATTTCCAGCCTGGCCGCGGGCATCGGCAGCGCAGGCCTCGGCGGGCCGGTGGGTCTGGTCTTCGGAGCCATTGCCGCGGTGGTCGGGTGGTTCATCTGGGCTTTCCTGTCCCATTTCATCGGGACGAATATGCTGGCCGAGCCGTCCACCCGCGCCACCTTGAGCCAGGTCATGCGGGTGACGGGTTTCGCCGCCGCCCCGGGCGTGATCCGCGTCTTCGCCTTTATCCCCCTGCTGGGCGGATTGATCAACCTGGCCGCGTGGTTGTGGACGCTCGCGGCTTTCGTGGTGGCCGTCCGCCATGTCCTGGACTTCAGCAGCACCGGGCGTGCGGTCGCGGTATGTATCCTGGGTCTCCTGGTCCAGATCGTCATCTTTTCCATGTTCGCAATGCTCGGTCTGGGCGGAATTTTCATGATGTCCGCACGTTGACCATTCGTAACCGGAGGCTGTCCATGAATCGCACCCATTGCCTATTCCTTTGCCTGGTCTTTTCCCTCTTCACCGCGAGTGCGGCCCAGGCTGACGATCCCGTCTACCGGGATCAGAACAAGTATCCGGTTCTGGATGCCATGACCGCCGAACGTGATTCCCTGCTAGCCTTCCGAGATTCGGTCCGGGCCGAGATCGACGCTCTATACGCCGAGCAGAAAAAGGCCAAGAAAGAGGCAGGTCGGGATTTGCGGGTTGACTGGACCCTTGTCGAGACGCCGACCGATCCCGGCCAGTTCGATCAGCTCTGGCATATCCCGCCGGTGCCCCAGTATTACACCGGCACCTGCTGGGCATTCTGTTCCGTCTCCTACCTGGAGAGCGAGGCCAAACGGCTTCATGACGTCGAGGTCAAGCTGTCCGAGATGTGGGTCGTCTACTGGGAATACGTGGAAAAGGCGCGCAGTTTTCTGCGGAAATTTGGACACACGCCGGTGGAACAGGGTGGGCAGGATCACGGCACCCTGGAAATCGTTCGCCAGTACGGGGCCGTTCCCCACGAGGCCTACCCTGGGGTTCTGGACAGTCAGGGACGCCATGACCACACCCTGTTGATTAAGGAGCTCAAGGGATATCTGAACTGGGTGCTGGACAGCGGAACCTGGGACGAAGAGCAGAACATGGCCTATGTCCGATCCATCCTGGACAAGCACATGGGACCCGTTCCCACGGAATTCACCTGGAAGGGGAAGACTTATTCCCCGGCATCATTCCTGGCCGATGTACTGCGACTGGAAATGGACCAGTACAAATCGGTGGTCTCCCGTCTGGATGAACCATTCCAGAGTGAGGTCCTTCTGGATGTTCACGACAACTGGCGCCGCAAGACCGACTACCTGAATCTGCCCCTGGATGATTTCTACTCCGTCATCAAAGGCGCCGTCAACGATGGCTACACCGTATCGATCGGCGGTGACAACAGCGAGGCCGGCATGGATGGCAGGTTCGATGTCGCCATCGTCCCCGCATGGGACATCCCGGCTGAATTCATCAACCAGGGCAGCCGCGAGTTCCGCATCGCCAACGGCACCACCGGTGACGACCACGGGGTTCACGTGGTGGGATTCACTCAGGTCGGAGGCAGGGACTGGTTTCTTATCAAGGATTCCAATCGCTCAAGCCGGCTCGGGCAACACAAGGGTTACTACTTCTGGGACGGGGATTACATCAAACTCAAGATGCTGAGCTTTACGATTCATGAGGATCGTCTGAAGAAGTACCTGAACTAGGCTCAACCACCCTCTTTAGCGAGGCACGACATGAGGGACACCCAGTCGACCGACCTTCCCTTGACCGGTTACCGTGTGCTCGATCTGTCCCGCATTCTCGCCGGTCCGATCTGCACCATGATGCTTGGCGACCAGGGCGCCGAAGTGATCAAGGTCGAACGGCCCGGTTCGGGCGACGACACCCGCACCTGGGGGCCGCCCTTCAGCGGTGGCGAGAGTGCGTATTATCTGTGCTGCAACCGCAACAAGCGTTCGATAGTGGTCGATCTCCGGGAACCGGAGGGGCAACAAGTCGTGCGGGAGATGGCCAACGTCTGCGATGTTCTGGTCGAAAACTTTACCCCGGGGTTGACCAGGCGGTTCGGCCTCGACTACGAGACGTTGAGCGAAATCAACCCGAAGCTTGTCTATGCCTCGATCACCGCCTACGGACAGGATGGTCCCTACCGGGACCGGCCGGGTTACGACATGGTGTTGTCGGCCGTCGGCGGTTTGATGTACATCACGGGCGAAAATGACGGCAATCCCTGCAAGGTGGGTGTGGCGATCACCGACGTGCTCACCGGAGTACAAACCTCCGGGGCGATCACCTCGGCGCTGTTGTGGCGGGAACGCTCGGGCCGCGGGCAGCACCTGGACATCAGCCTGCTCGACGTGCAGGTGTCCGGGCTGGCCAACATCGCCAGCAATTACCTGGTGGCGGGCAAGGAGGCGCAGCGCTGGGGAACCCAGCACGAGTCGATCGTGCCCTACCAGGTCTTTCCCACCAAGGACCGGCCCATAGCCATCGCGGTGGCCAACCAGAAGATGTGGGAGAGTTTCTGCCGACTGGTCGGCAGGGAAGAATGGCTGGCCGACCCCCGGTTCAAGTCCAATCCCAAGCGTGTCGAACACCGCGATGACCTGCTGCCGATGATCCAGGAGCTGTTCGCCCAGAAAACCTGCGACGATTGGATGGATCTTCTGGTGGACGCGGCGATTCCGGCGGGGCCGGTCAACAACATGGAGCACCTGTTCGCCGACCCGCAGATTCTGCACCGAGACATGATCGCCGAAGTGGAACATCCCACCATCGGCACGCTGCGCCTGGCGGGGATACCGATCAAGTTCTCCGAGACGCCCGGGGTCATCCGGCGGCCGCCACCGCTGTGCGGCCAGCACTCGGACGAAGTCCTCGCCGAGCTGCTTGGCTATTCCGCTGATCGTATCGAGGAGTTGAAGGCCCGGGGCGTGATCGTCGCGAAATAACGGTTATTTCCCACTGGATGCGACGATTCGCCGCGGATGGGTGAACAACGTCGCCCGCGTCTCGCGCACGAAGGCACAAAGGGTGATGTTGCAGGAATCGGCCACGTCGATCGCCAGCCCGGTCGCGGCCGACACCCCGGCGACCAGTTCGATGCCCGCTCGCGCGCACTTGCTGACCATCTCCAGGCTCAAACGGCTGGTGAGCATCACGCCCAGACCGGCCGTTTCGAGATCCCGCAGCAGACACTTGCCGAGGGCCTTGTCCAGGGCGTTGTGGCGTCCGGCATCTTCAGCCCAGGAAACGACATTCCCATCTGCGTCGAAAACCAGAGCCATATGCGCTGCGCCGGACATCTCGAACAGGGGTTGGCAGATGGGCAAAGAATCCAGCATGGTGCGCAACAACCCGGCTTCGATGCGCAGGGTATCGCCCACCGGCGGTAACGCAGCAATTCGCTCGGCGAGTTTTTCGCTTCCGCAGGCGCCGCACGAGGACACGATCAGCAGATTTCGTCCGGCATCGTCAATCCGCGGCACGGGGTCGACCAGCCGCACCCGGAGGGTGTCGGGATCGTCGTCGCACAACTTGACCACCTCGATGTCGCCGAAACGCTCGATGACTCCTTCGGTGAACAGAAAACCGACCGCCAGGGCCCGGCGGTCGGTGGGGGTGCAGAGGGTGGTGTAGGTCTCGATCCCCTCAACGTCGATGGTCAGCGGAGTCTCCGTGATGACGCAGACTTCTTCGGCCTGCGGTCCAGTGGCAGCATCGCCTGTCGCGATGCGGTCCGCATTCACGTACCTCAGCCCTTTGGGAAGTCCGTCGGGTTCTGCCATCACTGTGGCGGCAAAAGGCCGATATCGGGCTTCGGCTCCTTGGGCCGGTGGATCCGGCGGAACTTGAAACCGGCCATGTTGAGTGTCGGCAGCGCGCCGCTGATCAGGACCGCCTGGCGCAGGATGAGCCCGCCCATCAGGCCCAGGATAGCTCCCGCCGACACGATGGTGAAGAACTGACCGCCGTCAGCGTGTGCGACCCAACGGTAGGCGAAGATCATCAGCACCAAAGGAACGGCCAGCCCCAAGACGAAGTAACCGATCACGAACATGCGCTGGTGAAGGATGCGCTCGGCGGATTCTTTGGCGTCGGGAGAGCGGAAGGCTTCCTGCAGGAAGAACAGGATCGCCAGGACTTCCAGGACCACGATGCCGATCGCCTCCAGGGCCATGGTGCGCAGTCCGGCCATCGTCTCAACCGTCCCGGCGAACAACGAAATGCCCAGCATGATCGCGAAGTGGCCGGTCACCATGGCGGAGATCACGAAGATCACCGGCACCGCTCCGGAACGCCAGAAGGGGATACCCTTGGATGCGCCAAGCAGAATGCCGGTATAGGCCATGGTTCCGACGGCGAAGACGATGCCCGTGATCGAGATGACTTTGACAAGCGACGACTGGCCGACGTTCGTGAACTGATGCAGGATCAGGTGCATCAGCGACAGCACCATGAAGATGGAAATAATCCAGGTGCCGCGAGATATCCAGGAAGTGCCCGGTTTCTTGCCCGCGAGCACCGCCCGGCTGGGGGAACCCAGATCGGAAAGGAGAAACATGGTCCCGATCAACAGGGCAGGAAACGCGATCCACAACCCCACCGTCGTTGACAGCTCAAGGCTCTCGCCCAGGAAACTGTTGATGGCGCCGATCGTGTACGCCCCGCCGCCGACTCCCCCGAGAAAGAGGTAGATGGCAATCTGCCACCGCCACTCGTGTTGTATCTGACCGTTGACTTTCGGGTCCATAGCGCCTCTCCTGAAAGTGTTCTAGCGTTTCCGGTTCGCGCGACGGTTTTCCGCGCCTATCGCGGCGGCAGGTAATAGACCTTGGGATCGTTGCCGAACTCCGGATTCAGAACCTGACCCCGCTGTTTTTTGATCAGGACCGAAACCTCGCTATTGGGGTCGTCGAGGTCTCCAAAGACCCGGGCGTTGGCCGGACAGGCCTCGGCGCAGGCGGGCTCCCGGCCCTCGGCGAGCCTTTCGTGACAGAAATCGCACTTCGTGGCCACGCCGACACCCGATTTTTCCTCCCAGGCCTGTTTCTGGAACTCTTCCAGCGGTGAAAGGGGCAGGCCGTCCGGGAAGTAGCTATCCCACTTATCCACACTGTACCTTGCGCCGTAGGGACAGGCCATGATGCAGGCCTTGCAGCCCATGCACTTGTCCTTTTCCACGATCACGATTCCGTCTTCGGTCTTCTGGGTGGCCCCCGTCGGACACACTTCCAGACACGAGGGTTCCTCGCACTGCATGCAGAGCACCGGCAAGGCCTGCCGCACCGAGTTGGGAAAGGTGCCGAATTCACCCTTGAGGAGCCGGGACCAGAAGACGCCCGGCGGGGTGTGGTTCGCGGTCTTGCAGGCCATGTTGCAGGCATAGCACCCGTAGCACCTCTTGAGATCGATGGCCGCTCCGTAACGTGGCATTATTTCTACTCCGATCGTGGCAATCGTGCACCACAGTCAAAAGGCTCGAGGCTCAGTCGGCCTTGTAAATCTTCACGCGGGCACAAATGTCCTGGTTAAACGTGAGTGGATCGGTGTGAGCCAGATCCATTTCCACCAGGTCGTTGAAGAACGTTCCCTTTCCCTTGGCGATGGGCATGTACTTGCCCCAGTGGCCGGCCACGGCGGAGATGGCCAGGTGTTTGGGTTCGATGCCCTCGCTGAGCGACACCCAGCCCTTGACCTTGTGCCCTTCCGGGTTCTCCAGCCAGACCTTGTCGCCGTCACCTATACCCTTTTGCCTGGCTGTCTCGACATGCATTTGCACGGCGTAGACGCTGGGGTCCTCCTGCGCGCACTCGTCGAGATAGGGGTTCTGCTGGGTCATCGAGTTGCAGTGCATGACGGCGCGCCAGTAGAAGGTGTGCATGTCGAAATCTTCGTTGTCCTCGGTGTGCGTCGGGCACGGATACCAGTCGGCCAGGGCCTTGAACCGACTCCAGTCGAAGGGGAAGAAATCGCGTCCGTTGTACTTGTCCCACAGCTCGTCGATCTGCTCGCCGGAATCGATGAAGTACTCGAAGTAGATCGGAACACGTGAGGGATTGAACCACTTCCAGTAGACATCCTCTTTCCGCTTGGGCCAGGTGAAGACACCCGTCTTCTTGATGTGCTCCAGGCCGTGTTCATCGCCGAACCGATCCCTGAGAAGGCGGTCGGAGATGTCTTCCCAGGTATGCTCCACGCTGCCGTCCTCGATGAGCTTGTTCTTCTCATCCAGATCGCCGCCGTAACGGATACCGATGGAGTCGTTGAGCCCCTTGTAGTATTTGCCGTGGATGTTCAACCGCTTGGCGATGTCCAGCATGACCACGTTGAAGTCGCGCCGCTCGTACATGGGCTCGATCACCGGTTGGCGGATGGTCCAGCCCCAGTCGTCCTCGCCCTGGGGGTGGGAGAACGTGGAGGGGAAGCTGACCGCGGGCGTGTAACGCTCGAGGAAGCAGGTGTCAGGCAGGATGATGTCCGCCACCGCTTCTTCGAACTCCGTCAGATAGAGCTGGAAGGAGAAGATGAAGTTGAACTTCTTCAGGAAATTCTCGGTCACCGTCTCGGAGTTGCCCATGGTCATCACGGAGTTGGACCCGAAGTTGATCATCACATCCGGCCGGTAGGGGATGTCGAACCGTTCGAGCATCTCGAACCAGCGGGGGCTGGTGATGGTGAAGGCGTTGTAGATCGAGGTCGGGAACATGTCGTGCAAATCCAGCCTTGTCGGCGGTTTGGGCACCCGCATGGGGTACGGCAGGTGGTCATACACCCAGGCGCCCGCCGTCAGCAGACCGTCGGGGCAGGCGTACGGCATCTGATACGGTTTGCCGGTGGGCTTGTAGCCGTCCTGGACCGTGGCGCCGAGGCCGAACGCGCCGCCCCAGGTATCGGCGGCGCCGACCATGTGGTTGACCATGTCGATGGACAAACAGGTCCAGCCGGAATTGGTGTGTCCCTGCGCGCCGCGGAAGAAGTGGGTAGCCACCGGCCGGCTGGGGATCTTCTTGGGTCCCTTTTCGGTCTGAATGGTGACCGTCGAGCCGATCTCGGCCGCCTCACCGAACTCCTTGGCGATGCGGCTGACGGTTGCCGCGGGCACGAACGTGATCTTTTCCACGAATTCCGGGGTGTACTTCTTGACATGCTCCTTGAGCAGTTCGAAGGAGGGCGTGCACTCCACACCATCGATCGTGTACTTGCCGGTGAGGGCCACCTCGTGGGCGGTGTCCTCGTACTCGACCCGGGTTACCAGCGGGTCGTTGTGGACCCTGGCACAGTTGTCTTCCAGGTCCCAGACCAGCGGGAGGCTGGTTTCCTTGTCCCGCATGTAGCGGCCGTCCGACGGGCGGATCAGGTAGGGGCCGTTGGTCTTGTAGGACAGGTATTCCACGTCGTAGATTTCGTGCTCGTTCAACAGGGAGTTGACCAGGCCCAGGGCCATGGCGCCGTCGGAGCCGACGCGGATCGGCACCCATTCGTGGGCTTTGGAAGCCTGGGCGCTCTGGAATGGATCAAAGACGACGTTCTTGAAACCACGCACCCGGGCGTCAGCGACCTGGGTGGCGTTCTGAACCGCCACGTGACCGGCGCCGTGCCCCTTGGAGCAGCCGAAGTTCAGGGCGTAGTTGCAGTGGGCAAAGTCGGGAATAATGGACCAGGATACGTGCATGATGCCGTTCATGAAGTGGGCCCCGTTGCCGCAATGCAGTCCGCCGCCGGATACCCAGTAGTTGGGTGTGCCGAACCCCTTCATGAAACCGATGACACCGAAGCGGATTTCCGAGGCCTGCGTAGTCGTCGCCTGGAAGAAGGCGCCGCGTGGATCCCGTTTCTGGCATTCCTTCAGCTTTTCCTCGATGATATCGAGGGCCTCATCCCACGAAATCCGGACGAACTTGGGATCGACGTTGAGGCCCTTCTCGGGATTGGTCCGCTTCATGGGATAGTTCACGCGATACGGATCGTACAGCAACTGGGGGGCTGCCAGACCCTTGACACAGATGTGACCCCGCCCGGTGGGCGCAGCCGGGTTTCCGGCCACCTCCGTGATGACGCCGTTCTGCCGGCGGGCCTTGATGCCGCACATGCAGTAGCATTGCCCGCAACTGGTGGGGATCCAAACATCTTCCTTAACTTGAGGAGGGGGAGAAACGGCCATGGATCAGCTCCTGTTTGAGGTGCGCAAAGACCGAACTTTTCCATCTGAAGTGGCTACTATACCAAATGACCGGGATCGAATCTATCATTCTCTGCGGCTATAGGTTAAGAGATTTTGATAATCATTCTTCCCATATAATTCGATAGGAAATGACTTCCAGGGCCTGGTCTTCTGGACGAGGGTGGGAGGGGTCGCCTTCCTGGTAACCGCCTGCAGAGGCGTTGCGCACCATGATCAGTCGGTTGTCCCCGACCAGGTACCACCTGTCGAAAAGAGGGTCGCCATCTCCGACGATGTCCACCTGGTGGGTGAATTTCCCGTCCAGGTCGAAAATGTCGTAACGGACCATCACCCCTGGCGGCAGGTCGTGGTGGCTGGCGCCTGACTCGATCCAGACCTCGGTGCCCCAACGGTTTTCCATGATCCAGAGCTTATTGATGCAGGGGGGGGTGGTGCCGACCACGATCGGTTCCCTGGATTTTTTCCACATTTCCTCGAGGGATCGGCGGATCTTCCGGGTCTCTTCGAGAGAACGGGTAACAGAGGTGAACTCCCGCATGGTTTCCATGACCGTCCGGCCCTCGGGGTCCAGCACCTTCAAGAAGTAACGGTCCCTTTCCGGAGCGAACCAAACCCGGCCTTGCGGGTCCACGTCCCAGCGTCCTTCCAGGGGATTGAAGTACTTGCTCTCGTCCACGGTCCCGTCCCTGGAACCCTGGGTATAGGCGTTTTCGTCCAGGGTCAGGGTGGTCTCGTCCGGGTCTTCGCTCTGGTGGCCGAGGGTCTTGAGGAACTTGCCCCCAGGACCAAAGACATAGGTATCCTGCTGCTGGATGTCTAGCAGGTAGATGTTGCCCTTTTTGTCGGTGGTGACGTCGGCAATGGATCCGAATATGACATCGATTTTTCGGGGATCGGTCCGCCACTCTTCCTTCAGATGCCAGTTCCTTGTGGATTGTGAAGGCCGGGACCCATTGGTGACCCGGACGGGCTCGGCCTCACAGGCCGCCATAGCGAACAGAACGGCCAAATTTAGGGTAAAAACCCCGATCCTGGATTTCATGTTTCCTCCGCTTGTGCCTCTGCTTGCCGGTTGGAACAAAAAGGACCAATCTCCAGTATAAACGAGATGGGCCGAGACGGTTCCCCGTTCCCGGACTCGCATCCGTTCAAAATCCCACCCGGGAGGCTTTTCGTGAACAAGAATTTCCGTCCTTTAATGGGCCGCTTGGTCCGCCATTGGATTTTTTCGACCCTCCTGCTGGTGCTGACGGTTTTTTCCTTCCGCTCGGCCATCGCCGACTGGAACGACGTGCCCACCGGATCCATGAAACCGACCATCCTGATCGGGGACCGGATCTTCGTGAACAAGCTGGCCTACGATTTGAAGATTCCTTTTACCAGCACGCGCCTGGTCACCTGGGATGACCCCGAGCGCGGCGATATCGTGATCTGCTGGTCGCCGGCCGACGGCGCCCGTCTGGTCAAGCGTGTGGTAGCAGTGCCGGGTGACGTCATTGAAATGGGAAACGGCGCCCTGATCATCAATGGCCGCCCCCTGGACTACGAAAAAGCTGACCGGGGGGATTTCTCCAAGGCCCTGGGATCCGAGGCGGGTAATTACCAGTTCTATACCGAGGATCTCACCGGTCATCGGCACACCGTGGCGGCAACCCCGGGCAAACGGGCCATCCGCAATTTCGGTCCGGTCACCACCGAGGCCGGCCATTACTTCATGATGGGTGACAACCGGGACAACAGCGCCGATTCACGCTACTTCGGATTCGTGCCCCGGACCGACGTGGTGGGCAGGGTCGAAGGAATCGCCTTCTCCCTCAATTACGAGGACCATTACAAGCCCCGCTGGTGGCGCTTTTTCACCAGGGTGATCTGACCGTCAGCGTCCTTTGCGCCGGAACAGATTCAGATATTTTCCACCGGCCACAGGCAGGCTGATCTGCTCGTAGTTCTTCTGGAATAAATCATTGGTGACGATGTCGACCTCGCGGTCCAGCGGGGGTATCAAACCGGTGCGCGGCTGGTCGGTGATGTCGACATTGCCGATCAGGATGTAATCGGGACGGCGCTCCATGACCAGGGCGCCGTCGTGCTTTTCGTGACCGGCGTAGCCGTGGGTGAAGTCCACCTCCTTGTGGGCGATTTCCGGATCGACCAGACCGTAGAAGTCATAGGTCTTGAGATTGGTCTTCCAGGGTATGTAGCCCGCCGGACCCAGGGCGATGACCGACTTGCGCGGTAGCTGCTCGGCCAACGCGTCGCCGGCCAGTATCCAGCCGCCGAGATTGGCTTCGCTCATGTGGATGGATACCAGGCGCCGCTCCTTGCCCCACAACGAAGCCGGCAAAAGGGCCACCCCCAGGATCAAGGCAAAGACCGCCGCGGTCGTCGGCTGGGACAGCCAGCCCGCTTCGGCCGCCATCACCACGGTGCCGATGATCATGATCGGCAGGATGGGAACAAAAAACCTGAACATGCCCAGCATGTCGCCCCCGATGACCGTCGTGTAGATCAGCCAGATAATCACCAGGCCCACGCCGTAAAGAGTGTCGCGGGTTTTACGCGTGGCGAATCCTCCACCCAATCCCGCGGCGCCTCCGACCATTGCCAGGGAAAGCACGTAAAAAAGCAGAAAAGAAAGGGTGTACGGCAGGCCGGTCTTGATCTGTCCGCCCCAGTCGCCGGTTTTGGCGTAGTAGGTGTTGGGCAGCCACCAGCCGTAGACGTCGTGGCGCCAGATGAAAAACACAGCGACGCCGAGAATCAGGATCAGCCAACCGAGCCAGCGGCGCAGGTTGAAAAAGGCGGCGTCGGAGCCACCCGGGGCCAGGGACCAGATCATGAAGATCACCGCCAGAGCGGGACCTTCGGGTCGGGTCAGGACCAACAGCACGCCCACGAGGCCGACGCCCAGGGTGTTGCGCCCGAGGGCCAGCCGCCAGGCCAGGACCGCCCACAGGGTGAACAGCGGGGTTTCCAGGCCCGAGAGCATCCAGCAGGCGCTCGCGCCGGAGGCGGCCAGCAGCAACTGGGCCACCCGGCCGGGGGTGGCGCTGAATTCCGTGGCGCGCGGGGCGAGGGTTCGGACGATGCCCGGCGCCAGGGCCAGAATACCGGCCATGGCACCGACGCCCAGGATGCGCGCCCACAGGAGTGCGGGCAGACCAAGCTTCATGCCGAACGAAGTCAGCAGGACCCACAGAAGATTGCTGTACCCTTCGACCTGCTCTCCGGGGTTGAAGACCAGACCATGGCCGTCCAGCAGGTTCTGGGCGTACCGGAACGAGATGAAGGCGTCGTCAACGACAAAGCCGAAGGTCAGGCCGTGGAGGACCAACAGGACCATCGCCGCCATAAACCAAAAAAATCCGGCCGCGCGGGTGAATATCATTCCGGTGCTCCCGGGTTGCTGGAAAAAACCTCGATAGCAACGCCCCGTCGGCGCAACTGTTCGATCATCTTGTCCCCGGGCACCACCAGTTCCTGGCACCGGGCTCCGGGGGCTTCGATTTCACCGGCCGCCAGCATCCTGGCGATGATGGCCGCGGGATATCCGGTCATGCGCATCATGGCGGAAATGTTGTTGGCCTGATCATGATGGTCGATGATCCGAACGGTCTGGCGAACGGCTTGCCGGTCGGCGGTCCAGCCTTCGGCTTCGGCCAAAAGCAACACAACATCCTCGCCGGGTAGGTCGAGTTTTTCCTGCATGAGGCGGGCCAGCATTTCACGAGGAGCGACCTTACCATTCTTGAACTCGCAAGGCACGGAATTGCAGAGCCCGAGTTCGGCAAGCAACCGGAACTGGGCGCAATGGCCCTTGTAGCGGATGGTCTTGAAGTCGAAGTTGGTTACCTTGCCGTCCAGGGTTCGAGGCAGGGTGGAGGTTCCGCCGCCGGCCAGGAAGGCCTCGAGTTCCCCGAAGGGTTCGCCGAAGGTCAAGGTTTCAAGTTCGCTGAGGGAAGGCACGGATTTCGATCGTCCGTCGCGGATGACCACGGCAGGTTCGATGTATTCGTTGATCAGACTCTGCACCGGATACACGACCTTGTAATTCATGGGCGGAAGGGGGTTGGCCGGAAGTCCGCCCACCCGGAGTTTGAGACTTTCGGCGCGGTCCAGGCCATCGACCAGCCAGAAACCCAGAATGCCGGCCAGGCCGGGGGCCAGGCCGCAGTCCGGAATGACCGATACCCCCTGGGCGGACGCCCGGTCGTCCAGTTCGAACTGGCGCGCCACAATTTCTTTGTTGCCGCCCAGATCCAAAAAATGCGTCCGGCCTTCCACCGCATATTCGGCCAGGGTGGCGTTGAACCAGAAGTCGACGGCGCTGATGGCCACGTCGGCTGCTTCCATCAAGGGGGCCATGGCGTCTGCGTCGCGGACATCGGCACCTAGGGTCTTCAGGCGGTCATCCTTCAGCCGTTCGGACAGGGCCGAAAGGTGGGCCTGATCGGCATCGACAACCACCAGTTGGTCCGTATCCGGGGCCTGAAACAGCAGGTCATACGCGATAGCGGTGCCCTGCGGGCCGGCACCCAACAGCAGGTATTTCAAGACGGTCTCCGATATGGTGAGGATCCACGTCCCCGTTTGGCAGGAATCATCATAAAAGGCCAGGCTCGATCGGTCACCACGCAAACCAAAAAAATTTCCCGGCGGTTGGCCGGCGGGCCAATCATCCCTTTGACCTCGTCCCTGTGCGGGGCTACTATCGTGCGGTAATTCATGGTTTCTCCCATTACCAAGGAGTGCATCATGGCCGCCAAGACCTCCGGAAAGCCCGGAAAAGTCGATACGCGCGTTCTTCAGGCAAACCTTCTGGAACTCATCCGCCGCACGTCGGCCGAATTGCCCGGAGACGTGGTCCGGGCGATCCACAAGGGGATTCGCCGGGAGAAAAAGGATACCACGGGCCGCTACGCCCTGGAGGTGATCCGCGACAACATCATCATGGCCAAGGATAAATCCCAGCCCCTGTGCCAGGATACCGGAGTGATCATCTGTTATGCCGATCTGCCGGATTGGCTGGATGAAGGCACCTTCCGCAAGGCCTATGAAAAAGCCGTCGTCCAGGCTACCAAGGTCGGCTTTCTGCGGCAGAATTCGGTGGACTCCATCACGGGCAAGAATTCCGGGACCAACCTGGGGCCCGGCAGTCCGTCCTTCCACTTTCACCCGGCCAAGGGAAAATCCCTGCGCGTGCGAATGATGCTCAAGGGCGGCGGGTGCGAGAATTCGAGCATCCAGTACGCCTTGCCGGACAACCGGATCGGCGCCGGGCGTGACCTGGAGGGTGTCCGCCGCTGTCTTCTGGACGCCTTGGTTCAGGCTCAGGGCAAAGGCTGCGGGCCGGGTATTCTGGGTGTCTGCATCGGCGGTGACCGGGGATCGGGCTATATTGCCGCCAAGGAAACCCTGTTCCGGCTGCTGGACGACAAGAACGAGGATCCGACCTTGGCCAAGCTGGAAAAAAGGGTCATGACCGAGGGCAACGGTCTGAACATCGGCCCCATGGGTTTCGGCGGTGAGACCACCTTGATGGGTGTGAAAATAACCCACCGGAACCGGGTGCCCGCATCGTTTTTCGTTTCGGTAGCCTACATGTGCTGGGCTTTCCGTCGGAACGGGTTCATGATGAGCAACAGCGGCAGGATTTCCCGCTGGCTCTACGAATCGTAGGAGGCAGGATCATGTTGCTGGAAGCTCCTTTCACCGAAAAGAAAATCCGCTCCCTGCGCGTGGGGGACCGGGTCGAAATAACCGGCCTCATCTACACCGGTCGCGACGCTGTTCACAAGTATCTGCACGACGGCGGCAAGCCGCCCGTGGATCTCACCGATAGCATCATCTACCACTGCGGTCCCGTGGTGGTGAAGGAAAAGGGCAAGTGGATCGTCAAGGCCGCCGGACCGACCACCAGTATCAGGGAGGAGCCCTATCAGGGACCTCTGATGGAACAGTTCGGCATCCGGGCGGTCATCGGCAAGGGCGGCATGGGACCCAAGACCCTGAAATACTGTCAAAAGGTCGGCGCGGTTTATCTGCACGCCATAGGTGGAGCGGCCCAAGTGCTGGCCGAGCGCGTGGTCGAGGTTACGGGCGTTCACATGGCCGACAAGTTCGGCGCCCCCGAGGCGATCTGGGAATTCCGGGTGGATAAATTTCCCGTGGTGGTGACCATGGACTCCCACGGCAAATCACTGCATGAGCAGGTGCTGAAGGATTCCACCGGACGCTTCGAAAAATTGCTGGGCTGAGGCCGGGCCCGTAGTTATTGCCCCCTTGGAGGGAACCGGAAAGGATTTGGAATTGCACACCGAGGACCGTTTTGTATTTACCCTGCCCGCCTTACTGAACATCCTGTTCCGCTGGCGGGTCCTCATTGTCGTGCTCACCGTATTTGGCCTGATCGCAGGGATCGGGTACGGCATCGTGGTCAAACCCCTGTACCGGGCCTCGGTGCAGATCCGGCCCGGCATCGTCGCCTTCACACAGCAAGGCGATCCCCTGCGCGGCTGGATACGTGAAGACATCGTCCATTTTTTCCACTCCGCCTTGTTCTGGCAGGACATGCGGGAACAACCCGCCTTTGCCGACCTGAAAGGTCCGCCGGTCGTCGACGCGGAGTTCGTTCCCAGCGCCATCCAGTTCATGGCCGGGGGCGACGTCATCACGCTGACCAATCTTTCCACGGCGCCGGAGCAGGCGGTGGCCATTCTTCACGGGGCGGTGGCTTCATTCAACTCCCAGGGTTTTGCCGATACCCTCAGCAGCGATCTGAACCTCACACGCAAGGGTATCGCCGTCCGCATGGAGGCCATCAAACAGGACATGGAACTGGTGACCGCCAAGGAGGAGAAGACCGTCCTGGAGATCGAGCTGATCCAAAGTGAATTGAAGGTGATCGCCTACGAGCGGGAAAAGCTATCTCTGGACCTGAAGACCCTGTCCGAGGAAAACGCGTGGCACCGGCGCACCGCCGAAAAAATCCTGGCCGAGGTCGAGACCACCAAAAAACGACTCGCCTCGGCCGAGGAGATGCTGGCCACCGCGGTTCAGTCCGAGAAGGGGGTGGCGGGAAGTTCGGGGGCGAACCCCAGAACGGACGACCCGGTGGGTGAGGTCCTCAAGCAGACCGCCAGCAGGGAGCAGGCCGGTCGGGTGGGCGACCTGCTGGTGACCGTCAACGGTTTGAGTCAGGCCGTCTTCCAGGGTTCCGTCAAGGCCGACAGCCTTCAGGCCCGGATCTACGCCAACGATCAGGAAATGAAGCGGATGAAGGTATACGGGGACCTTGTCCTGACCAAGAAGGAAAGCGACGTCGAGCAAAAAGCCGGCGAACTGAAGATCCTTCTGAAAAAGGAATATCCCTATGAACGGGCCATGCTGCGGAACGATTTGAACGGGGAAAAGATCAAGCTGGACAATGTCTCCCCCCTGGAACAGGTGGGAAAGATCACCGTATCGGACGAACCTGTGCGGCCTCGCAAATTTCGCGCTGCGGCCATCCTGACGATACTTGCCTTCTGCGGCGCCTTGGTGCTGGCGCTCATGCTGGAGTATTTCCTGGTCAATCGTGAAGAAATCATGGGGCCGCGACGGTATTGACGCGGTCACGCTGGTTGATGTCCGCCGAAAGTGAACCGGGTCAAGGTTCCGTTGCTTTTTCGCGCTTGTTGTGTGAAATTTCCGCATTGATCCAACGTACCGGGCGGAAGATCTTTCGCCCGCCACCCACCCCGAGAGGATGACCATGCGCACGACCCAAACCGCGGCCTTGGCCGCTCTGCTGATCCTGGCTGTGGCTTTGGCCGGTTGCAACAAGCAGGAAGAAGATGTGGCCAAAGCTCCCGAACAGATCATGCCCGGACTTTCATTTGTCGATTCAGTGCTCGGAACCGGAGCCGAAGTCCAGGCCGATGATTTTGTCATGGTTCACTACACCGGCTGGCTGTATGTGGACGGGGCCAAGACTGAGCAGTTCGACAGTTCTGTCGAAGGCGGGGAGCCCATCGGTTTTCCTTTGGGCCGCAGCGTCGTGATCCAGGGCTGGGATAAAGGTCTGCCGGGAATGAAGGTTGGTGGCAAGCGGACCCTGATCATCGAACCCGCTATGGGATACGGGGCACAGGGGCGTCCGCCGGTTATTCCTCCCAATTCCACCCTTGTTTTTGACCTGGAAATCGTCGATATACCCAAGGTGGACGTGGAAATTCTGTCCGAGGGAACCGGACCGATCGTGGAGCCGGGGGACAACATCAGTGTCGACTACACCGGCTGGCTCTGGGAAGACGGCGCCAAGGGCGAGCAGTTCGATTCCTCCAGCAACGCCGGCCGCCCCTACAACTTCACCCTGGGTGCGCGTATGGTTATTCCCGGTTGGGACATCGGCCTGGAGGGGATGAAGGTGGGCACCAAGGCCCGGTTGATCATTCCGCCCGTTTTGGCCTACGGTAAACGGGGCAGCGGCCCCAAAATTCCTGCCGACGCCACCCTCTGTTTCGAGGTGGAGCTTGTCGAGAAGGTGGAAAAGTAACCAAATTATCACGCGGGACGGGAAGTTTGTTGCTTGAGCTCATTCAATTGGCTACCTTTCCCGCAAATTGGAGTAAACCCCATTGTTTGATGGACGTTTGCTCGTTTGAATCCCGATTCGGGGTCCTAGTTAAGCGGATTCAATCTCACTACAGGAGGATCAAAGCGTGATTTACCTCATCCCCGCAGCTGGAGTGCTGGCGCTGCTGTTTGCCTTTTACAAGGCCCAGTGGGTCAAGCGTCAGGACGCCGGTACCGAGAAGATGCAGACCATTGCCGGTCACATCCAGGAAGGCGCCATGGCCTTCCTGTCCCGAGAGTATCGTGTGCTGGCCATCTTCGTGGTGATCGTGGCCGCGTTGCTGGCCGTCGGAAACGCCAAGGTGGCCAATTCGCACTCCGTCATCGCCCTGAGCTTCGTGCTCGGCGCCTTCTGTTCTGGTTTGGCCGGCTTCTTCGGCATGAGGATCGCCACTCTGGCCAACGTTCGTACCACCAGCGCCGCCCGGACGAGTCTGAGCAAGGCTCTCGGCGTGGCCTTCAGCGGTGGTGCGGTCATGGGCATGGTCGTGGTCGGCCTGGGCGTGATCGGATTGAGCCTTCTGTATATTTTCTACACCAAGTTTTTCATGGGTACTCCCGGTTGGGATACTTCCCGCATCCTGCAGGTCCTTTCCGGGTTCTCCCTGGGGGCCAGCTCCATCGCTTTTTTCGCCCGTGTGGGCGGCGGCATCTACACCAAAGCCGCCGACGTGGGTGCAGACCTCGTGGGCAAGATTGAAGCCGGCATTCCCGAGGATGATCCCCGCAACCCCGCCGTGATTGCCGACAACGTGGGTGACAACGTGGGTGACGTGGCCGGCATGGGTGCCGACCTTTTCGAGTCCTACGTCGGATCCATTGTCGGTTCGATGATCCTGGGTGTGGCTTTCCTGCCTGGTAATCTGAACGCCGTGGTTCTGCCTCTGGTGCTGGCCGCCGTTGGCATCGTGGTTTCCATTGTCGGAACCTTCTTCGTCCGGACAAAGGAGGGCGGCAACCCCCAAGCCGCCCTGAACATCGGCACCTTCGGCGCCGGCATCATCATGGTCATCGCTTCCTACTTCGTGATCCATCAGATGCTCCCGGGTGACAAGGCCCTGGGCGTGTTCATCGCCACAATCGTCGGTCTGGCCGGCGGTATCGCCATCGGCATGATCACCGAATACTACACCGCTGAAGACAAGAAACCGGTCCTGGCCATCGCCAAGGCGAGCGAGACCGGAGCCGCCACAAACCTCATCAGTGGCCTGGGTCTGGGTATGCGTTCCACGACCCTGCCGATCATCGTGCTGGGTTGCGTGATCCTGGCGGCCCATCACTATGCCGGACTGTACGGCATCGCCATCGCCGCCCTGGGTATGCTCTCGACCACTGGAATCCAGCTGGCCGTGGATGCCTACGGTCCCATTGCCGACAACGCCGGCGGGATCAGTGAAATGGCGGGCCTCGGTGAGGAAGTCCGCGCCCGCACCGACAAGCTCGACGCCGTGGGTAACACCACCGCGGCCATCGGCAAGGGCTTTGCCATCGGCTCGGCCGCTCTGACCGCCCTGGCCATGTTCAGCGCCTACCAGCAGATCGTTGGCCTGGAGAAGATCGATCTGCTGGTGCCGATCGTACTGGTGGGTCTGCTGCTGGGCTCAATGTTGCCCTTCCTCTTTTCCGCCTTTGCGATGGACGCTGTCGGCCGCGCCGCCTTCTCGATGATCGAAGAGGTCCGGCGCCAGTTCCGCGAGATCCCCGGGCTGATGGAAGGTAAGGCCACGGCCGATTTCCGTCGCTGCGTGGACATCTCGACTGCCGCTGCCATCAAGGAAATGATCGTGCCGGGTCTGATCGCTGTGGTCACACCGGTGGCGGTTGGTTTCCTGGGCGGCCCGGAGATGCTGGGCGGCATGCTGGCCGGCGTCATGGCCACCGGTGTCCTGATGGCTCTGTTCCAGTCCAACGCCGGCGGGGCCTGGGACAACGCCAAGAAGCACATCGAGGGCGGAGCCTTCGGCGGCAAGGGCAGCGATGCCCACAAGGCCGCCGTGGTCGGCGACACCGTGGGTGATCCCTTCAAGGACACCTCGGGTCCCAGCCTGAATATCCTCATCAAGCTGATGTCCGTTATCAGCGTGGTGATTGCGCCGTTGCTGGTTCGTTAAGACACAGTTACAAGCGCAAGTTCATTTCGGCCCATCCCTTCGGGGGTGGGCCG
>CBDUDB010000037.1:0-19720 GCA_965365795.1 uncultured bacterium
ACATTGTCGCCGTCGTTCTGGTAGTTCTTGGCGGCGTTGATCCCGCCCTGGGCGGCCACGGAGTGGGCCCGGCGCGGGGTGTCCTGGATGCAGAAGTTCTGCACGTTGTAACCCAGTTCACCCAGGGTGGCCGCGGCCCCGCCACCGGCCAAACCGGTGCCGACGACGATGATCTTGAACTTGCGACGGTTCCCGCCCGGAGCGACCAGGGGGTTGTCGATCATGTGCTTGTCCCACTTGTCGCCCAAAGGGCCACTCGGGATCTTGGCGTCGAGAATCCTGTCAGTCATTCTAGTGACCTCCCGGCAGGACAAGGTTCTGGACAAGGTTGGGATCGCCGAAGAGGAAAAGGTAGACGGGAAGGGCGATGAAGCCGATTGCCAGCAGGATCGAAGCGACCAGCGCGATCCGGACCAGCAGGGGCAGGTACTTGTCGTTGGCCCAGCCAAGCGACTGGAAGGCGCTCCACATGCCGTGCCGCAGATGGAAACCCAGCAGGATCATGGCCACCACCGTGAAGGCGGAAAAGCCGACACCCTGGAAAATCGTTACCACGGTCTTGTAGAGGTTCTTCACCCCGTGGGCGTCCACTTCGTGATTGCCGAACTTGAACAGATAGATGTGGCCGATCACGAAGACCAGCAGCAGGGCCCCAGTGTAGATCATGGTCCGGGAAGCCCAGGTCTTGCGGCTCTTTCCGCCGGCGTCCCGATTGTACTTGTAACCCTGCTTGCGCGCGTTGCGCTTGTCGGTCCAGGCCACGGTGACCGCTGACACGATGTGGAAGACGAAGATCAGGAAGATCCCGATTTCGAAGGCGTAGATGAGCCAGCCGTGCAGGGCGGTCTCCAGGAAATGCGCATAGTCGTTGAAGGCGTGGGGGCCGATGAAAAGGGTAAGATTACCGATCAGATGGACAATAACAAATCCGATGAGACAGAAGCCCGTCAGGCCGGTGATCACCTTCTTTCCCACCGACGACCAGGCGGCCGAGCCGAAAGAAACCATGAATTCTCACTCCTGGCATAAGGGTTTGCAGAAGCTGAAAGTAGCGACAAGAATTAGAACATAATTCACGGCAACGAGCATATCAATTTTTTAACAGGATATAATAAATACCTTGCAAGTCATTGGGATAAAAGGCCAACGCCTTGCTCGGGAGTGGGAATTGGAGAATTTTTACAAAAAGATAGGGGCCGGTCCATCTGGGACCGGCCCCAAGACAAACAAGTGTGCCGCGGCTACCTTCCAACCCCGCAGGGGACGGTTTCGGTGCCGCTGCCGCTGTAGCTCGGCCCCACCAGAGTCCAGGCGGCACCTCCCTGGCCGTCGTAGACCACATCGGTCCGATAGGGTCCGACCTGGACATAAGCGGTTCCGGCCGGACAGCCCTCGAAGAGGGTGACCAGGTCCAGGCCCCAGCTCATGGTCAGGTCCACATTTTCGGTCCGGCCCTCGGTGGTGACTGAGGCGGTGACTTCGGCCTCTCCGGTCCCGCTCATGTCGTACCCGGTTTCCAAGAAGCTGACCAGCATGCCGCAGGAAAGATCGAAATCCAGATCACTGACACCCTGTTGGTCATCGGTATGCATCGTCATTCCGGCGGACTGGTAGTACTCCATTTCCGTGGCCTCTTCGGGAGCGGGCTGGGGGCCTTCGGCGCCCCGGAACTGGATCCACAATTCCATCCGCGTCTCGCCGGTGGATGTCGGCGGATCCCCAAAGCTGAATGATTCGGTCTGATCCAGAACCCAGGCCATCTGCTCCGAGTCCCAGGCGGGTTCGGCGGCGGACTTGTCGGCCAGCAGCGTGGAAAAATCGCCCTGGCTGGCCATGGGTACGGCCGCAGCCATCTGGCTGATCATCTCGACCGCATTCAGGGACCATTCTTCAGCCGTTTCCCTGTCGACGTTATAGGTTTCCTGCGGTGCGACTGGGTCGGATTCACAGCCGGCCACAGCCAGCAGGCCTGCAGCCAGGATTCCCAGGAACCAAAAAGTTTTCCAGGTTTTCATGGGGACGTCCTTCGGTTTTTACTTCAAGTGACGGGATGATTGCATGATTGAACCGATCCGTTGCCAATGACGATTGCATATTGCACGCCGGCGCCCGGTAACGGTCTTGACCGGATTCAGGAAGCAGGATCGATGCCTACAATCGCCATCCCTGCAAGGAATTGAAGGCCGGGTCGCCGCAGGTGGGGTTGACCAGAGAAGGGAATTAAGCGATACTAATGACGAAGATTCGCAAGAGTCTTGATTCCGCCAAAAAGATGGCCTGGATCCTCCAGATACCCCTGAGCGATCGCTCCTGATTTTGGCTTTGTTGATAGGGTATATCCACGATCGTGCCAGGAGGAATGGCCATGAAGCACTCCCCAGTCGCCAGAGGCGTCTTTTTTCGCATCGTTTTTGTTGTCGTCATGGTGCCGATAGCCGCTGCCCTGGGCGGTTGTTCCCTGTTCGGCATCGCCACCAAGGGAAATCTCGAGGATCTGGCGGTGCAGGAGGGTGAGCAGCACCAGCAGCTGCAGAACGAGGTTCGTGCCTCGGAGCAGAAGATGGATGGGCGCGTCACCCAAGTCGAGGACAAGACCCGCCAGCTGGACCAGAACCTGATCCGCTACGAGACCGAGATCCAGTCGGCGAAACTTCAGCTCCAGGCCATACTGCACGACCTGGATATTTTCGAGGAGGGCTTGGACCGGGCCTCGTCCGACAGCAAGCAGGCCCTTCAGATCCAGCATGACGCCATCATCAGCGAACGGGACCGCATACGGCAGCGGATGAATGAACTCGACAAACTGATCTTGAGCTGGGAACCGCAGCGCCAGGTCGAGCCCGCCGGGACTCTAACTCCCGTGCCGAGTGGACTGATCATTCCCGAAAAACAGCTGGAAACCGGGTCGGTCTCCCAGGCGGAACCAGCCGCAAACGAGACCTCGGTTTGGAAAAATCGGCAGTCGGGCTCGAGTTCGCGGTAAGGGACTACTCGGGTTCCGGCGCTTCATGTCGGGAAGAAAACAGGTCCGATCCATCGGTTTTGGGAGAACTGCGCCGCTTGAGCCAGCGCCCCAACCGGGCCAGGCCCCAGCCCCAGCGCGTGAACATCCAGTACAGGGCCGGGATGGCCATCAGGATCAATACGGTGCTGCTGCCCAATCCGCCGATGGAACTGAGCGCCAGGTTTTCCCAGATGTCCTTGCCTGCGGACGCATCCTTCTTGTAGAGCAAAGGCAACAGGCCCGCGATGGTGGTGCCGCTGGTCAAGAGGATGGACCGCATCTGAATGCGGGTACCCTCGACGATGGCCTGCCGCAAAACCTTCTGGCGCTCGGGGCCGGGCAGCCGCCACAGGTCGAAACCGCCCAGGCGCCGCTTGGCGGGAATCTGACCCTCTTCGTCTCCGGTGGGAAACGCCTTTTCCGTCAGGATTTCTCGCACCTGTAAGCGGAAACGATTGATCAGCAGGATGGCGTTGTTCACCACGATGCCGAACATCAGGATCAACCCGATCTTGGCCGACGAATCGAACTCCGCCCCGGTTGCCCAGAAAATGCTGCCCACTCCGACCATGGCCATGGGTATGGAAAACAACACGAGGAAGGGCAGGAAAAAGCTTTCGAACATGGCCGCCAGGGCCATGAAGATGAAAGCGCCCGTCAGCCACAGGGTCTGGTTGAGTTCTTCCTCTTCTTCCTCGGTGATCTGTTCGCCGGACATGTCCTCGGCCGTGTAGCCGTAGGGCAGCTGGATGCCCTCCAGAACATCGTTGATGAACTTGCGCCGCATGCGGTCAGTGCCGATGTACTCCCAGTTGATCCGCTGGCTGTAGCGCTGGTCGTGCCGGTTGATGGAGCTGATCTCCGGCCGGGATTCGATACTGATCAGGCGGCCCAGCATGACCTTCTGCCCGCGGGCGGTTGTCATCGTCTTGCCGAGGATCTGCTCGTACTCGATGGATTCCGAGTCATCGAAGGTCAGCATCAGTCGCTGGTCCTCGCCGTCGACCACCATGTGCCAGGGATTTTCCACTCCCAGCAGGCGGCGGATGTGGCCCATGGCCTCGGCCATGCTCAAACGGTGCGAAGCCAAAGCCTCCCGGTTCAGCATGATCACCGTCTCGTCGGTGGCGTTGCGGCTGAAACGGTCGCCGCTGGTCAGCCGCGGATTGCGAACCCGCCGGTTACGGTCCAGCCTGGCCAGCACCCCGTCGCTGATGGCCTTGAGCTCTTTGCTGTTGTAGCCGGTGATGCGAATGGTCGAGTTGCTCATGCCCCCGCCGCGACCGCCCTTCATGTAGGGATCGCCGAACCCGTTGATCCAGATGAACATTCCGCCCAGTTCTTCGGCCAGGACGATGAACTTGTTGCGGTACATTTCCGGGTAGGCCGAATTCAGGAGTTCATCCTCGAACTCCAGGTTGATCCAGGCCTGGTTCTGATAGGCGCCGCTGCGCATGTGAGCCCCTTCGGGCAGGGGCAGGACCTCGGACTCGAACAGCTTGATGGTTTCGCTGGACAGCTTGACGTCCGTGCCGACAGGCCGTTCACAATAGACGACGATCTGCTCCTTGGGCTGGGGCCGCCAGAAACCACCGGTGCGCACCTTTTCCTTGAAGACGTAAAACGTGCCGCCGAACAGGGCCACGGTCAACAAGGCGACCACGAACCAGACTTTCAGGTGCATCCGGGTCAGGGTGCCCACGAAACTGACGAAGATGCCCACGCCGACCAGCAGCCCGCCGCCGGTGGCGATCCAGGGCAGCGTGTCCAGGCCCGTGTGGCGGCCCTTCCAGATCAAGGCCACCACCAGGGTCACGATCGCCAGGATCACCACGCCCACAGCCCAGCGCCACAGCATGGGGATCCCGGTCAAACCGAATTCCTCATCGGCGGCCTGGGAGCCGCGCATGCCCTTTTCGGCGGGTCCCTTCAGGGCCACGGGAATCCAGGCGAAGGCCACGAAGATCGAAGCCAGCATGGCGATGCCCACGCTCACGGCCAGCGGCACGTAGAACAGGCTCAGCCGGTCGGTCATGAAGATGAACGACAGAAAGGCGACCACCGTGGTCAAGGTGGTGGCCATGATGGGGAAGGCCACCTCACGGGTGCCGCGGATCAGGGCCAGGCGGCTGTCGCCTTCCCAGCGGCCCGAAAGCCGGCGGTGGATGGCGTCCAGCACCAGGATGCTGTTGTCCAGAAGCATGCCGAAACAGACGGTCAGTCCGCTGATGGTGATGAAGTTCACCGACACCCCGAAGAAGTAGAACAGGGACAGGCAGATCACGATGGCCAGCAGAATACTGAAGATGACGATCCCGGTCAGCCGCACCTGTTTGAGCGCGATCGCCAGCAGGATGAACAGCAGACCCAGGATGACCAGCGAACGGATCACCAGCTCCTCGAGTTTATCCTCCAGATCCTCCCCTTCATCCTGGTCCACCTCGAAGGTAACCGGGAAGGGGGCTTCGGCCTCGATCCGGGGGAGCTCTTCACGCAGGTGCCGGCTGACGGAGATGGAATTCTGACCGCTGCGTTTGGTGACGTTCAGGCTGATGACGTTTTGCCCGTTGATCCGACTGAAGTAGACGATGTCCTCGAAGTCCGGCTGGACGCGGGCCACGTGACCGAGGGTGACCGGCTGACCGGCGACCGTTCGCAGCACCGTCTCTTCCAGCATCTGGAGCGAGACCGAGTCCTGCACGCTGACCGTTAGTTCCAGTCCGCTGCGGCGGATGGCGCCGGCGGGGATGATGTCGTCCAGGGAATCGAGCCGTTCGAAGATGAGATCGGCGGCCAGGTCGTACCGCTCCAGAAGTTCCAAATCCAGCAGCACCTTGACCAGGGGGCGGGCGCCGCCACGCAGTTCGGCCAGCGCCACGCCGGGTACGGCCAGGAACCGGGGCACCAGCCAGGTCTCGGCCCGCTCACGCAGTTCGTTCATGGAAAGTGGGGAGATCAGGCTGACGGAAAAGAACTCCTCGGCCCGCAGTTCCTCGGGCACATAGGGTCGGATGAAGGGCTGCCCGGCCCGGGCCGGCAGGGTGCGGCGGACGGCGCCCAGTCGTTCAGAAAGTTCTAGACGTGCGAACTCCATGTCCGTGCCGCGTTTGTATTTAACGGTAACAGAACTTTGCCCGTGCCGGGAACGGGAATCCAGGTCCTCAACGCCGTGGCAGCCGGCGACGGCCTCTTCGATAGGTAGGGTGACCGAGCGCTGGATGGCGCTGGGGGAGGCCCCGTCCCAGCTGGTGACGATGGAAAGTTCGGGTAGTTCGGTTTCGGGCATCGCCTCGATGTTGAGCCGGGGAACCGCGTAGACGCCCATCACGATGAATGCCGTGAACAGCATCCAGGTGGCCACGGGGTGGTCGACAGCGAATCGGATCACGACAACCAGCTCCTCATCAGTATTCCTTGTCCGTGCGGCGGTGCAGCATTTCGTAGACCACCGGTGTCAGGAACAAGGTCAGCAGGGTGGCGATGCTCAGTCCTCCGATGATGGTGAGGGCCAGGGGGCGCTGCATCTGCTCCCCGGTGCCCAGTCCCAGCCCCATCGGCACCATGGCCAGCACGGTGGTCACCGTGGTCATGATGATGGGCCTGAAACGCAAGGAGCTGGCCTCCATGATGGCCTTGCGACCCGGCATCCCGTCGGACCTCAGCCGCCTGATGGTGGCCACCTTCACGATCGCATCGTTCACGGCGATGCCCAGCAGGGCGATCATTCCGATCAGTGAAATGATGTTCAGACTCTGCCCGGTGAGGAAAAGGGTGAGCAGGGCGCCCGCGACACCAACAGGCAATACGGCCGAGATGATCAAAGGATCCAGAAAACTTTCGAACTGGGCCGCCAGGATCATGTAGACCAGAAGCGCGCTCAAGAGAAGCGCGTAACCCAGATCCCGGAAACTGTTGTTGATCTCTTCCTGCTCGCCGCCGGTGATGAAGGCTACCCCTTCGGCGACATCGATCCGGTCAAGCACTGCGTCCACGTCCTGCCAGACCTCGGCCACGCTGCGGCGGTTGACGTCGCCGGAGATGGTGATCTGCCGCCGCTGGTCGCGCCGCACGATCTCGCGAACGGGAGTTCCCTGGGTCTGGATCATGAAGGAACCCAGCGGAACGGTCTTGCCCTCGCCGACTGCCACCGGCGAAGCCAGCACCGTGGCCAGGTCGTAACGCTGGTTCCGGGGAAGGCGCACGGCGATGTCGATGCGCTGCTCGATCTCGTTGTAGGTTGTCGCAACAGTGCCCTGGATGCGATTGCGCAGTTCACGGGCCAGGGCTTCAGGTTCCAGGCCGAAACGCAGGGCCTTTTCCCGGTCCACGGTCACTTCCACGGTCGGATTGCCCATCATGCGGTCCATTTCCACGTCACCCAGACCGTCGATGGCCCGCAACTGGGGCAAGAGCCCTTCGGCCACCTGTCGGGCCTCTTCGGATTTTTCGGCCACGATGCCCAGGGTAAAGGCCGATTCGCCGCTGGCCAGGATCTCGCGCAGCCCGACGCCCTCCTCACTGAAAACGAAGATCGCGCCCTCCTTGTCTGCCAGACGCGACCCCAGCCGTTCCTTGACCCGCTCCATGTCCTGGCGTCCCTGACGACTGGGGCGCAGCATGACCCGGATACGCGCCGTGTTGGCCGAACTGTATTCCTTCAAACTGGCCAGGGTCTTTTCGGTGACACCGACCTGGGTGTAAACCTTTTCCACTTCTTCCATGGGCACCAGGAAACCGGCCAGGTCGCTGGCCGTCTGGTAGGTCATTTCCAGCGGGGTACCCGCCGGCAGTTCCATGGCCAGGGTAAAGTCGCCGCGGGTGCGGTCGGGCATGAACGAAAGGCGCATCTTGGTAGTCATCAAGCCGGTGGCGACCAGACCGATCAGGACCAGGCCCAGGAACACGGCCTTGTGATCCATGACCCAAACCAAGAGGCCGTGGTAACGGTGCATGACGGCCTGGAAGGCCCGTTCCCCGGGCCGGAACAGGAGGCTGGGGACGTCTTTGGGGGTCTTGAGAATGTGGGCCGAAAGCATGGGCTGCAGCAGCAGGGCGGCGAAGATGGAGACCACCAGGGAGATGGTAACCGTCAGCGCCTGATCGCGGAAAAACTCGCCGGCGATACCGGGCACGTAAATGACGGGGAAAAACACCGCGACGGTGGTCAGGGTGGCGGCGATCACGGGGGAGGCGACTTCGGAAGTGGCGTTGGCGCAGATCTGACCGATGGGTTCGGAACTGCCCCGCTTGAGTTTCAGGTGCCGGTTGATGTTTTCCAGCACGACGATGGAGTTGTCCACCAGCATACCGGCGGCCAGCGACAGTCCACCCAGGGACATCAGGTTCAGACCCACGTCGGCAAAGTACAGGAAGGCAAAGGTGGTCATGATGGAAACGGGAATGGCCAGGCCGACCACCAGAGGACTGCGCCAGTTCATCAGGAAGAAAAAGAGAACCAGAAATGCCAGACCGGCGCCGTACTTGAGGGAATCCTCGAGGCCCTTGAAGCTTTCCTGGACGAACTCCGCGTCCTTGTAGATGAAAGAGTAGTCCAGATCCGAATATTGCTCGGACAGGATGCCCAGCACCTTGTCCACTTCCGTGGTGGTGGAGATGGTGTTTTCGCCGACCTCCTTGTAAAGGTGCAGCGAAACCACTTCCTCGTCGCCGTTCAGGGTAAAGCCTTCGGGTTCCTTGATGGTGTCGACCACCTCGGCCAGGTCGCCGATGGTGATGCCCGGTCCGGCGGCGGGGATCTCGGTCTTGCGGATCTCGTCCAGGTTCTCGAATTCACCCAGGATTCGCAGGGGAAGGTGCAGCGGTCCCTTGCGGATGCGTCCGCCGGGGAAGCTGATGTTGGCCACCCTGAGCGCGGTGCTCAGATTTTCCATGGTCAAGCCGTATAGACGCAGCTTGCCGAAGTCCGGCCGGACCAGGATCTCCCGCTCGGCACCGCCGATGACTTCGGCCTGGCTGACACCGTTGATCTGCTCAAGGGCGGGTTTGACGACCTCGCGGGCGAATTCGGTCATCCGGGCCATGGGGTCGTCGCCGTGAAGAACCATGATGGCGATGGGCCGGGCGCTCGGGTCCCAGCGCAGGATCAGGGGCCGGTCCGCGTCCTCGGGAAAATCCTCCCGGTAGGAAACGCGGTCGATGGCCTCCCTGAGGTGCAAGTTGGCAAAGTCCATCTCCGTGCCCCACTCGTACTGCACGGTGATGGTGGAGACGCCCTCACGGGTCTTGGAAACCACGCGGCGCACTCCGGCCAGGCCGGTGATGACCTCTTCCAGGGGCTGGGTCACCAGGCGGGTCAGATCGTCGGCGGGGGTGTCGGTGTAGTTGGTGATGACCGTCAGGTTGGGATAGTTGATCGCCGGAAGCAGATCCACCGACAGCCGCTGGCGAGCCTGGAAACCGATCAGCACCAGGCCGGCGAACAGCATCAAAATGGCCACGGGTCGGCGGACGGCTGTCTGGATGATCATTGCGTTCCTACCTCACCGAAATCGGCGAAGTCCCACTTGTCCTCGGGCGGAATCCGCTTGCGTACCGAAATCTTGGCTTCGTGGGCCAGGGTCAGATGGTCGCTGACAACCACCTCGTCACCCGGGCTCAGGGTTCCGCCGCTGTGCACCGCCAGAATTTCCACCCACTGTTCGTTTTCCAGACCGATGTCAACATAGAGCCAGCGTGCCCGGTCGCCTTCCTTCTTGAATACCAGGGGGCGGTTGTCGCGGATCAGCAAAGCGGCCTTGGGGGCCAGAAGTTTCTCCTTGTAGACCACGCCGGCGATCTGCGACCGGACAAACATGCCCGGGCGGAAGCGGCCAGTGGGGTTAGCGAAACGGATAAGGACCTCACAGGTGCGGGTGGCCTGGTCCAGGGTGGGGCTGATCACGTCGATGGCCGCGCGCAGGGTGTCGCCGGTGGCGGGAATCGCCAGCAGCACGGGGCGTCCGGGGATGAGGTGGCCCAGGTCGGCTTCCAGAATGTTGACTGAAGCCTCGAGCAGATCATTGTTGAAGACGGTGCATACGGCCGCCCCGGTGGTCACGATTTCGCCGTTGACGACGGTCAGTCCCTGGACGATCCCGGCGAACGGAGCGCGGATCTGGGTGTACTCCAGGTTCAACTTGGCTCTTTCTTCGGCCATGCGGGCCTCGGCCAGCCCGGTGCGCTGCTGAAATACGTCCTCGCGGAAGGCGCCTTTCTGCAGGGCGCCCATTTCCAGCTCGAGCAGCCGGTTGCCGTATTCCTCACGCGTGATGGATCCCTTGGCGCGTAGCCGATCAAGGTCGTCCCGCCCGACGGTGAAATCCTTGACCGCTTCGTGGTTCACGTGGAAGGTGTCGGCTTCGGCGGCCATCTGGCTGAGGGCCTGCAGATGCCGGTAGCGGCTTTCCTCAACAGCGATCTCGTATTCGCGCGGATCAATTTTGGCCAGCAGCTGTCCTTTGCGAACCTTGTCGCCGTCGCGCACCAGGACATCCACCAGCTGACCGCCGACCTTGGTCTTGATCACCACGGACTGGGGGGTGCGGATGGCGCCGTCGGCGTAGACCGGAAGCACCAGATCACCCGAGCGCATGGCGCCGATGTTAACCTTGATGGACTTTTCCTTTTTCGGCTTCTTGTCCCCGCCGGTGGTGTCGGTAGCCGCGGTCACACTGTCGCCCGCGGCGGTCGAGTCGGCGCCGGCTCCGTCGCCGCCGGAGCCCAGACATCCGCCCAGGGCCGCCAGGAAAAGAGCGCACAAAAGGCAGGGAACAATCGTGGCACCGCGAGGACGGAAAGTGTCGAGGGGGTTCTGCATGGTCAGCCTTTCCGGGTATCTTTCAGAATCTCGGCGGAAAAACCGCCAGGAAATGGAATCAACGACAGGTCACGAACCCATCCGGTAACATATGACTTCCAAGGGCTGGGCGGTCGATTCGTCGCCGCTTTCATCACTGGTGACAGCCTGCTGGTTCAAAAAAGCGTCCAGCGCCCCCACAACTACGATAACCAGGCCGTCCGGTTGCACATAAAGGGCGTCCTGCCGGGCCTGATAACTGCCGGGTAGGGCCACCTGTTTTTCGAATTTGCCCTCGGGGGAAAATACATCCAGGACTACCCAGGTTCCTTCGGGGGCGGATTTGTGCGCGTCGCCGGTCTGTACCCATAAACGTCCGTCGGCGGTGACCCACATCCCGGCGATGGCCGCCGCGGTATCTTCGGTTTCATAGCGGATCGGTGGCCGGGGGTAATAGGCGGCGATGGCTTCAAGAACCTGCTTGGCGGCCTTTTTCTCATCACCGGAGCGAGAGCTCTGGCTGTACTCCCGCGAGATGCTCCGGACCGGCGACCCGTTCTTGTCGAAAACTTCGATTTCATAGGTGTTGCGCTCGGGGGCGACGAATACGTTGCCGCCGGGCCCCACGGCAATGCGGCTCCATACAAAATCAAGACCCGCTTCGGTCATGATGAATTCGCTGTAGTCGATGTTGTTGTTCTTTTCCACAAGGGCGGATTTTTCGACCCCGTCGTCCGTGCACAGGGCCGCAAAATAGGTCTGATTGGTGATGGCGCCGCCGAAGGTCATTCTGATGCCCACCAGCAGGATGCCCTCTGGCATGTCGAATCCGCGGTTCAAAACTCCCATGGGGACCTGATTTTCTTCTCCCCTGGCGTAGGATGCCTGGCCGGCGGGAAGCCCGTCGGCACTGACCCTGACGATTTTCCCGGGGAAGCCCGCCAGCACGCAGACGGTTCCGTCGGCGGTGACAAACATATCGTTGGGTTGACGCACCTCGCCGGGGCCGTCTCCTTCCCGGAATACGGTGCGCAGATGCTCTCCGGCCGGGGAGTAGACTTGCACTTCGGAAAGCTGGCCGTCCAGCAGCAGGATGTTGCCTTCGTTGTCCGTGCGGATCGCCGCCACCGAGCCGAAAAACACCTCGTCGTCTTCGCCGCCGGCGCGCCAGAGTTCGGTCAGGGCTGCCGTTTCCGGTTCCGCCAGGGCGACCGTGCCGGTCAGCAGGGCAACCAGGAGGATGAATGGGTACAGGGCTTTCAAGGACATGGGTGCGAACATGGAAAATCCCCCTGATTCGGTTTACGCCCCGGTTAAGGCCGGGACCGTTGGCAGATGCGGATCACGGGATCCGATAGCAGATCACTTCCAGCGGAAGCGCCTCAAGATCTTCGTCGTCGTCGGTGGGATTGTCGGCTCCCCGGCCCCGAAAGGCAAACATGGCTTCGCTGTGTTCCTTGACCAGGACGGCCAGCCCGCCGCCCGGAAAAAATAACGCGTCTTTCTCGCCGTCGCCCTCGCAAAGCCAAGCGACCTGCCTGGCAAAGGCCCCGGAGGCGTCGAATACGTCCCAGGTGGAGTGGGTGCCTTCGTCCTGCTGGCGGATCCCCCGACTGGGCAAAACCCAGAGTTGACCCTGCGGATTGACGACCATATCGAGGATATCCCGCTCGGTCGATTCCACTACGACGTTGATGGCCCTTCTGTTGCGCCGCCGGAAGGGCATCATCATTTCCCGGGCCCGGTCTTTTTCAGCGTCCGTGCGTTTCCAGGAGTCGTATCCGCGGGTGATGGACCTTTCCTGGTCCCCCGCAGGTCCATAGACATCGATCCGGTATTCATTCCTGGCAGAGGCGATATAGACCCGGCCGTCTTCGGCCAGTGCCCAGCCGCCACGCCCGGGGAAATATTCGTTTTTTTCGGAGATTTCCATCCGTCCGAAATCGCGGACGCTGACCATCTCCAGGAATCGAGTGGTTTCGGTGCCGTCAAGACCGTGGGCGGCGATGAAGTTGGTTGCCGTGCGGGTGTCCTCGCCGCGCGTGATCCGGGCACCGCCGAGTACCAGGTGCGGACCCACCGCGGCGGCGCTGCGCAGACCGAAAAACCCGCCGGAAGAGGGATCGTCACCGCCGGGTTTCAGCTCACCGGCGGGCAACCCATCCAGATCGACCTTGACGATCCGGCCGGGAAAACCCTGGACCAGCCCCAACGTACCATCGGGCAGGAAAAGCGCTCCCCTGGCATTGCGGATTTCGCCGGGTCCGTCGCCCCGTTTGCCCAGGGAACGCAGGTAGTTGCCCTGGTCGTCGAATACCTGGACTTCGACCAGCTGGATGTCCAGCAGGTAGACGTTGCCCTCATCGTCGACCAGAACCCGGTCGATGACCCCCAGCAGGTTTTCCTCGTCATCGGCGCCTCCGATGCGCCACATCTCCTCGAGCTGAACCTTGACCAGACCCTCGCCCGGTGTTTCACCGTTGGTGATGACCGGAACCTCGGCCCGGCCGAGGGCCACAGGACAAATGGCCATGAAGAAGGCGAGGAACCCTGGTAGCGGGCTCCTGGAAATGATGCGCCGGGCAATGAGAAGCGACCGCAAAACAACCTCGATTGCTTGAGAGATAATTTCCACCCTATACCCAACGCCCGGGCCCATGATTTCCAGCGCTATTTGACCCGGTAGCAGATGACCGACATGGGTTCGGCTTCCTCGTCGTCGTCAGCCGCCCCGGCGCCGCCGAAGCGCGAAAGGGCCGCATCCCAGAAACCCTTGACCATGAAAGCCAGGTCGTTGCCCGCGAAAAACAGGATGTCCTCCTGGGGATCGCCTGGGCACACCACCTGCACCTGCTTTTCGAAATGGCCCGTGGGGCTGAAGACATCATAGTAGGTGAAGGCTCCCGGGGTTTCAGTCCACATGGCGCGGCTGTTGAGGATCCAGATGGAGCCGTCGGCGGCCACGCGCAGGAATTCCACGTCGGGCTCGGTGTCTTCCCAGCTCACCGGGGCGTTGGGGGCCTGCTGCTGCTGGATGGTTTCCAGGATCCTTTGCCAGATGCCCGCGGCCCTTTCATCCCTAACCCAGGATTCGTACTCACGCGAAAAAACGCGTTCAACAGTGCCGTCGGGACTGAAGAGGCTGACCTCATATCCGTTCCGAGGGATGGCCACGGCGACCTTGCCGTCAGCGGCCACGTCGAAGCGACGGTCCGCCCCGTCGATGAGGGTCTTCTCGTCGAATTTCAGGTCCTGAAACTTGAAGGTCACCGAGGACGAACAGAACGTCGTGTTCCGAATCCCCTCGGCATTGAGGTTGCTCAGAAAGGTCTCGCGTGTGACGACGCCCGCGGCCTGATCGATGTGCTGCTCCGTCCCTCCGGCCACCACGTTATCACCGCCGGCCCGCAGGCCGCGCATGATGTAGAAGGCTCCCTTGGTGGGATCACCCATGGGCAAGACACCCGCCGAGGTGTTGTCCAGGTTGAGCTTGATCACCTTGCCGGGAAAGGCCTGCAAAACGCCGATGGTACCGTCGGGCAGGAAACACATGTCCGTGGGACCACGGAATTCACCGGGACCGTCGCCTTCGCGGCCGAGTGTGTTGAGGTGTTCGCCCTCGGCGGAAAAGACGCTGATTTCGGACAGCTGGGCGTCGAGCAGGTAGATGTTGTTGTCATCGTCGATCAGGACCTTGGTGATGATCCCGAACACGGTTTCCTCGTCGTCTTCACCGCCGACCTGCCAGAGTTCCTCGAGATGCATGGTCACCCGTCCGCCGGAGGGCTCGGATCCATTGACCACGTGAAGGACTCCGTCGGTGATCACTTCTTCGCCGGCGACCGCCGGTGAGGTGACCGCAGCGGTCAGGAATACCAAAACGGGGAGAACGATCAAGGACAGGGAATAGCGTTGACGTAGGGATAGCATGTCGCCTCCTAGAAGTGATTCGGGGTCCGGGGGAACCGCTTTCGGTACCCCCAACCGGTGAAGTTTATTCGGAGGCAGGCCAAATAGCCATACGTGGTTTGGGCGCCCAGGTTGTATCTGGATATTTCGGGCACTGGGAAAATATCAGCGCAGACCCTCGGCCCACAGGACGGTCCGGTCGGCGGCCTGGGTGAAATTCAGCCCTCCACGGACTTCCTGGACCTCCACGATGTTGTTCCCCAGATCCCGCATGACGTCCAGGATCAACGGGCCCTGTCCCGCCATCTCCGTTTCGCGAATGAAATCCGTCCAGGTGATCGGCAGGCCGCGGGGGAAGCCGGCCAGTTGCTGTTTGACGAAATCGAAGTCGGCCTGGGGCCAGGGTTCGAGATTTGCGCCGGCAAAGAGGATCATCGCCTTCACAGATTGGGGACGTTCGACAGCGAGTTCCAGCGAGGTCCCTGCGCCCTGATCGACACCAGCAATCGAGACCTCATCTGTTGCGAAGGTGTTCTGGACCCAGGTCAGGCAAGCGGCCGTTTCGGCGGCGAGATCGCCCGGCCGCCGGCTGTCAAGCGGTCCCAGTCGGGGCACCAGATATATGGGAAATCCGATCTCTTCTTTGGTCTTGAGGGTCGGTTTCTGGCGGCCCTTTTCGTAGATCTGCCCCATGCGATTGGCGATGGCGCCGGCCATGCCGGTTGCGGCTGTGAGCGTGAGGACGGGATTCAGCCTGTCGGCGATTTTCCACCCGGCCGGAAAATAACAATGACAAAGTCTCGTCTGGCCGTCCGGGCCGGGAAAAACGGCAAGGAACGTCCCCCTGTCCGGCAGGATCGTACCGTTTTTGGACGCATCGGTGAGAAGGCGGTCGAGGTCCGTCAAGGTGGTGGCGATGGATTCGGGCCCCCGGCGGGGATTGTGATTGGCGGCGGCCTGCTCGATGGATTGAAGATGAAACAGGGCCGTGGGTTTTTCCTGGGGCGGGAGCGCTTCTATCCGTTCCAGGTAATCCTCCCGCCAGCCGGAAGCCAGGTGCAGGATGGTGGTCCCCCAGCTGAGGGACCGTCCGGAGGGAAAAGCCATCTCGGCCTTGAGAAGGTAGGGGCCGGTTTCCAGAGCGGTGAAGTCGGCCTGCCGGGTCAGCCGGTTCAGGCCCGGAGTCAGGTCCAGAGTTCCCGATACCTGGCCGTCGGGCAGCAGGGATTGCTGGGGCCCGCCGAGGAAATCGATGGTCAGTCGGCCCTTTCCCGCGCCAGGGGAAACCGCGACCAGATCGAAGGTGAGGGGCTCCTGGCTGCTGATCGTGTTGGACATCTTGCCGACAAACACCTCTTCGCCGACCGAGTCCGACCGGAAAACCAGGGGGACCACGCGCCGTTCCACCGTCCGGGGGCGAAAGGCGGCCGGGTCCGGCAGCAGGCCAACCAGGGCCGACGCCTCCGGTCCGGTCAGGCGCAGAGCGGCGTTGAAACCCAGCCGGTCATCGACCAGGGGATTGTAGGGCAGGATCAGGGCCCAGGGAATGGTGGCCTGCAATTCCAGGTTGAGATCGCTGTCCAGTCTGATTTTCGGCTGCATTTCCATGACGGACTGCCACCGCTGTTGCCCGGACAAAAACGCCGCTCCCAGGGGAGTGGACTTTTCCAGGCCAAAGGCGAACAGGAAGTGGTTGGAGGTCTGGTAGTGATCAGGATCACCGGCAGCGGGGATTCCGAGAGTTATCACCAGTCCAGGCCCACCGTTCCAGGGTGCCAGGTTTTCGGGATCCGCCAGGCCGTCCCAGGGTTCGCCGGCGTGCAGTTCGATCTGCAATCCCACCGGGGTCCAGGTCAGGAAAATTTCAGGGGCGCCGGTGGTATCGGCGGAGTAGGCCGCCACCAGGGGGATGGATGGCGAGGGGGTCTGCCACGTCAGGTCCACCGCTTGGCCGGCAGCCAATTCCGCCAAGCGGAGCTGGTGTTTCAAGGACAGGTCGATCATGTCGGGATGGTATTTCAGGCTGGCCAGGTCCGGGTCGCGAAATGCCATGGTAAAATCGTCGAACCCCGCGGCGACGGCCCGGGAAAAAGCCTCGACGGCATTGTCGGGATTGCCGGCCGTGTTTTCCAGGCAGGCGAGGTTGTAGAGCACTACGGGGTCGTCAGGAAATAATTCGGTGAAGGAGCGGCACACCGATAGAGCCTCTGTCCGGCGGTCCAGCCGCAACAGGTCGGTGATTTCCTTTGCCATTTCCATCCGGTCGGTTTGGGCGGATACGCCAGGGGCGGCCAGCACCAGGGCCAGGGGCAAGACGGCCAGGATGAGTCCGGTGGCAGGCTTGGCTCCGGCCCGAATCCAGGAGAACGGATGTAGCAAGGAATTCATCATATCCTTTCCAAAAGTCAACCGACCCGGGTTCTGAACCCGGTGCTGAATAAAAGTTCCCCACCGCTTCGGTGGCAAGCCGGTTGTTTTGAAGGCCGTTTGTTGTTAACATGATTTTAGTACGTTCCTCGACTGCTCGTCCGGCTCCGGATAGGCCCTGATCCTGTCTCCGGCCGCCTGGATCGGCGCCCACTTGACGGTGGCGCCATACCGAAAGAGGACGCCATGGCCATCATTCCCTTCCATATCGTTGATGCCTTCGCGGATCACCCTTTTACGGGTAATCCGGCGGCCATCATTCCCAACGCCGCCAGCCTGACCGAAGCAGAAATGCTTCAGATTACCGACGAGCTGTCCATGGAGGCCGGATTTGTCCTGCCCCCCGAAATCGCCGATGCCGATATCCGGCTCCGTTTTTTCACCAAGCGGCGGGAAGCGATCCTCAGTGGACATGTGGTCATTGCCGCCTTCGCCTCCATGGCCGACCGGGGTTTTTACAAGCCCCAGCCCGAAGGCTTGGAAATCCGGTTGGAAACAGGGGCGGGAATTCTGCCGGTGACGCTCACTGCCGATCATGACGGCCGGACCCGAATAGCGCTTGGACTTCCGGTTCCCCGGTTCGGCGAACCGGTGCCCGCAGGGGAGGTCGGCACCGCCCTGGGTCTGCCCGCGGAATACCTGCAGATAGGAGACCACGGCCCGCAACGGGTTTCCTGCGGATTCGACCAGATCATCGTCCCGGTGAACGACCGGATCGCCATGCGGGGGGTTTTCCGGGATATGGAGTCCGTCGGTGAATTGACGGACCGCCGTGGTGTCGGCGGCATCACCCTGATCTGCCCGGACACCTACGGCAATGAAGCCGATTTCCACTGCCGGTTTTTCCACCCCCGGGTGGGCTCCGATGAGGATGTGGCCAGCGGTACGTCCCTGGGCGCCGCCGCCGCTTACATCGTGGACCAAGGATTGGTTCCGATGGCGGACCAGGTCACCCTTGTCACCGAACAGGGACATTCCCTGGGTCGGCCGACGCGCGCTGAAATCAATGTTCAGGCCACCAGTGGCCAGGTCAGCAGCATCCAGCTGGTGGCGACCGGGGCCGTGGTCATGCGGGGTTCGTTCCACTTCAACCGGCGGGTGGTGGCGGCCGCCTATTGACCGGCAGATCAAATCAATCTGACCAAGGTGTATCAAGGTATGTCTCATTCCGCTTTCCGGACGATGGTATGCGCGGCCGCCTTTTGGGGGGCGGTTTTTCTGATCGGTTGCAGTGATGACGAGGAACAGGTGCCCGGGAGTCAACCGATCCTGGTTCAGGTGCTCGACGAAGCCGACGGTTCCGCCGTGGCCGGCGTCAAGGTTATCGTGATGGATCCGGTGGCCAATGTGCCTTTGACCGGGCCGGTGGTGTCCGGGGACGACGGCCTTTGTAATTTCGGCAGCCCGGCAGGGGATGATCTGCGCTTCCTGGTCTTCGGGGGAGTCCATTACCGGGTCCACGCCTTGCCTGAAAATTGGCATGGGACAAGCGGCGGGCCAGGTTTGTCGTTTCCCTACGGCCCGGGGCATTCCTTGTTGGCCCCGGCTGGGAAATCCGATCCCACCCGGGTGGCGGAAGTGTTTGTCCGCAAGGTGGCGGCTGATAGCTTGCCCCGCATCGCGGGCAGGGTCGTGGACGCGGAGACGGGTGCCGCACTGGACCGGGTGTTCGTCAGCCGGATACCCTACCTGTCCGGCTATCACGGCGCAACGAGCCCCAGTGACGACGTGACCGGTGCTGAGGGAGAGTTTTCCGTGTCCCAGATTCCCTTCGGGGTGGATCCCCAATCGGGCAATCTCTTTCAGGTTGAGCCGTTACGTTTCACCCGGCACCGATACCGTCCGCTGGTCTGGATATATGATCCGCCCAACGGCAGCGAAAACGTGGACATCAGCGGGGTCACAATCTCCATGGAACCGGTGACGGCGGAGGATACGGGTTCCCTCAGCGGGACGATTCGGCGGGATGGACTTCCTGCCGCCGGCATCGTGGTGGGATTGGGAGTGGTGGCGGTGCCCGGCAAGGACAAGGCCGGTCCGGCCATGACGGGCTGGACCGCAGTGACCGACACCGAAGGCAACTACACCATTGCCGGTCTGCCTGCCGGGGTCTATCTCCTGCGGCCGGGATACCAATTGGGCGATGGCGTATTTTTTCCGTCCCAGGCGGGCAACATGCCCTGGCAGGTGAATCAATCAGAGGAAGTCCGGGTGGACGATCTGGTCGTCCTTCACGAAATCACCCCGGTTAATCCGGGTCACGGCCACACTGTCTACGCTCGCCCGGATTCACTTTTCTGGACCCCAGTCCCGGGCGCCACCAGTTACGAAGTCAGCATTGACGGCACCACTTTACCGTGGGCCACCACCAATGCCATCGAGGTCCCCCAATCCTTGCTACTCAATCCCGGCCTTCACTACTGGACAGTCCTTGCCATAAAGGACCAATCAGAAGTTGTAGGAGCCACGGAGTTACAACCAATTTTCCGTGTCGTCCAACGATGATTGGTGATCGAGTTACGGGTGGCAACTGATCCTGGGCTGATCCTCTGGTCTCCCTATGTCGGCGAGTTTCGAATAATCCG
>CBDUDB010000038.1:0-19009 GCA_965365795.1 uncultured bacterium
TCATGCTCCAGGTAAGCTCCCCCTTCTGGAATGGGGATAGTCAGGTCATTTCCATCGACCCGGACTCCGGCCAGATGGGCGGCCTCCTTCCCCAGGCCTTTATCAGCAGCCTCGAGGATGTTCTGGCAGGCACGTGGGAAACCGGGGGTCAACGGAAGGTGGAATTGGTTTGGATCACCCTCGTCCGATGAGTGAATCTGGACCAGCCGCACGGCGGTGACCAGGTCGAGCTGCACACCGGGGATCCCGAGCTGGGCCAGACTCTCGGCCAAAGATAGCAACACTTTCACGCAGTGGGCCAATACGGGAACTCGAACCGGATGATCGGCCAGATTGCCAAATAACCCGGCCAGGGGCGCCAACGACGGGTCGCCCGCCAGCTCCTTGCCCAGGGCGGACCGGTCGTTTTCCTCCAGGATGTCCAGGGACCGGGATAAGGGTTTATCGAATTCCTTTCCCTGGCAACCATCCTCGATCCAGGAAATCATCTGCCGAAGATCGCGGATTTCCGCGTCGGCAATGCCCAGCAACGGCAGGATCCTGGTGATGGCCGCCACCCGGAAGGGATCGATGCTGCCCGCCAGGTGGCTGATCCGTTCCTGCCAGGCATCCACCTCCAGGCGCAGCAAATCCACCAGGGTCTTGCGGTCGTCGTCATTGATTTCATCACCCAAAGAAAGCCGGGCCAGAAGGAGTTCCAGGCTGTCCTGCAAGTAGGGCCAGGGAAGCTCGCTGCCGGGCACGGATGAGGGCGCCTCTTCAGGGGATCCGATTTCCCGGGCCAGGGCGGTGCACCGCAGGGCCAGGTCCTCCAGCCGGGACAGCCAATCCTGATGGATGTTGCCGGGGTCGTCACCTGCGGCCTGGATGCGAAATTTCAACCGCCGCGACGAACTGAACCGATTCACCCGGGGCAACAGACGGTCACCCGGTGTGGAGACGTCGACAAATGCCGCCAGGAGGCGCGCTCCGGCGGGACCGCCCATGTAAGCCAGATGTTGAATCCCCGCAAGGTATTCATTGGCAGAGTATTGTCCGGCCACCTTACGGAGAAACATGAACAGGCTTTCCGCCCGTGAGGCCACATCCGCATCCGCAAAAGCCAAACCCTGGAGGGCCTCCAGGATGGGGTCCTCGGGCTTCCGCGTCAGCTGGACGGGAGTTGAATCCCAGGGTAGCTGTATTTCCGCAACGGTCACAAATAATCCTTGGTAAAGATAGACCGGTTCCTCACCCCAACGCCAGGGCCCCAGTGGAGTCATTCCTCTTCATCGTTATCGGCAAGTCCTTCATTACTTTAACGCCGTTGATGGTCACCAGCGGAAACCCGCTTCCAGCCACAGGGTCAATACCGCCGGCAGTCGGTCCAGTCCTTGGGGTTGCCGCCACGATCCGGCCGCCTGCACCCGAGCCCCCCGGTGTTGCCATTCGCCTCCCAGAACCGTTTCGGACCTCCACTGACCCCAGTGTCTGGGCAGGACCATTCCCGTCACCGGAACGATGGCGCTGACCAGATCCACGGGGTCTCCCCAGGCCGTCGCCCAGGAGCCCCGCAACTTCCAGTTCGCGCTGAGACCGTACCTTGCTGATAGATTAAAGAGGCTACGGCGACCCGTTCCTGATGGCCCATCCACCGCGTAGGACCGGAGCAGGCACCCGGCCCGCCAATCGGACCACTGGCCGGTAACCTTGGCCGAAAGGACGGTCCGCTGTTGCGGCTGACCGGATTCCGGTGGTTGCCAAGGGTACCGCTCGGACCAGGACCAACTTCGGGTGCCGGCTTGCCGGTAGCGGACAGCCAGATCGACCTGGGGCGACCACATCTTTCGGACCTGAATATCCACCAGGTTTTTCCCGATCTTGCTTCGGACGCCCACCCGGTCCAGATTTTGCGCCAGGTGAACCAAGGCCCGCACATCCATACCCGGTCCGGCGCGGAGAAATCCCCGCAGGACATACCCTTGCCCCGACCAGCCAGGCAGAACACCCGGACGACTGGCGAGGCCCGGGGCCTGGGCAAGATCCGAGATTCCCCATTGCCCTTCCAGACCGGCGGCCCGACCGATCCGCCATTTCACCCGCAGAACCGCCGCCCCGGTGATCGGGATATGGGGGCCGGCCCGCCAGACCAGGGTCTCGAAACTTCCGAACAGAATACCGTTGTTCCATTCTCCCGACAGACTGGCACCGCGAGACCGGTACTCCCCAAGAGCAGCGGCGGAAACCCTCAAGTGGTCTCCGCGCCAACTCAGCTGAAACAAGCTGATGTTTGGCGCGGGATCCGCACCGACAGGAAAAGAAGACCGGCGGCCATTCACCAATCTCAGGCGCCAGGATTCGTATCGTGCTTGCAAACCAAGGCCCCTGAGCGCGCGAGAATCGGGGGGACCCAGCCAGGTCACCATCCGACCGTTTCGTGGGCCCAAGCCGGAATCCGCGGCCAGGGATGGACCGCGCCCCGGGGCGCCACACAACAAACCGTACCCCTGGACCAATCCCAAATCCCCCAGTCTAACCTCGATGGGACCGGCCCCCACCCCGATAGTCCCGGACATTTCCTTCAACCCGGACCGGTATTGCCGGACCCGGGCCCGGCCCCTCAGCCAGCGGGTCTCCAGAGCGAATTTGCCATAGTGGTCCAGGCCCTCGTTTTGATAGTGACCGCTCCGCACAAGGAGCGATCCAGCGAGGTCCCAGGGTTTGGGGCCTGGATTGGCGGCATCGGTGGTCTGGCCGGCCTCCTTTAGGAACCGGGCCAACTCCTCATTCGTGGGCGGAACTTGCGCAGCGTCCAGAGCCCGTAAGGCCTCGGCCACCTCATCGAGATCATCATTCACCACCACAGGTTCCGCCTCCGGGCCGGTCTTTTGCAGAGGATTTTCCTGAGCCACCGAAACACCCCCTGCCACAAGGGCCGCGGCCAAGAGACCCCCGAGTGCCGCGGGGCCGATCACCAGATACAGGCGGCCGGATCTCCGGCGCCCAGATGAAATCGATGCGTCACTCCCAGGGCAGGATGGACCAGGTGCGACGTTCGCATCCAAGGTCCGCCGATTTTTGCCACCAGGCATCCTCCCAGACTCCCGGTTTCTGGGTCGGTCCGGAAGCCCACTCCCAGCCCGGCCGATAGACGGCCCAGGATTTCTACCGACAGGACCGGTGCCCCATCGCCACGCTGTTCGAGTCGCACAGCCAAGCCGCTGCCCGGAAAGAAAAATTTGAGCTCCGCCAAGGCGCGCCGTCCCCGTCCGCGATGCCACCGGACCGCCGGGCTCGGGTGCATCCAGAGGGCCAGGGTTCCGGCGAGATCAGCACCCAATTGGAATTTCAGCCGACCCTCAAGAGCGGCCTCCAGGCCGGCGTCGACCTTCATGCCTTCCACCAGCAAACGGCGCCCCCTCATCCGCAAACCGATCTGCGGATTACGGCCCAGACGCAGGCCGATGGTGGTGGTTTCCTCCACCATCAACATGTCGCCCAATCGCTCCCAGGAACCGGCCAAGGCCCAGGGCCATCTGTGGCCACGGTGGACTATTCCTCCTTCCAGGAATTTCAGAGGCAGATCAACCATGGAAAACAAGGCCCCCTGCCCGACCCCGGCCCACAAACCCCAATGGCCCCCGGGCGCGGATGCTCGAAGGGGTTCGTCCCCAACCGAGGGTGGCATCTCGTCCGGCGCCAGGATGGACGCCATGTCTCCGGGGTTCAGGAGCCAGCCATCTCTGAAATCCCGAATTCCTTCACCGCTGGCCATCACCGGGAAACACGTGTGCATCAGGGCTATCAGCCAAACGGCTACCTGGAAATCAAGTTTTCTCGGAATTATCGACCGGCCCTTCAACGGATCACCATGAGCACTTTTTCCCGGGCCAGTTTGTGGTCAAAACGATCCAGGATTTCCAGCAGAACCACGTATCCCCCCGGACCGGCTGTAAGGCCATGATCGTCTCGTCCATCCCACAGCAGGTCGCGTGGTCCGGCGCCAAGTTTTTCCCCACCCAGATCCCTGACCAGGCTCCCCCACAGGTCAAACACCCGTATTTCCCACCCGGCTTGCTGCCCGCGCAAGGTGAACAGAAAGTGCACAGCCGATACTCCCGCCACCGGATCCAGAACCCGCGGTTCGACCGACAAATCGGTGGTCATGACCCCCGAAGCGGCGACGCTGTTGGTACAGCCCGGGGTCGATCCTGTCCTGCCCGTGCAAACCGCCCAGTTCGACGCCCCCGGATTCGGTGGGTAACCCGCAATTCTTTCCCAGGACATGCCCGGCTCGCCCAGTCCACCACCACCGGATTCGCCCAGCGTCAAATGGTCGATCACATGGCCCGCCGGATCGGATAGGTACACTCGATCGGCGAAATCCCGTTCTCCACTGGGGGTGTTGTTCAGGGTGGGCCAACCGGATAAATTGTGCTGGTGTGCGAGGACCCGATCGAGCGGACATCGGGAAACCCCGCCGTGTCCCTGGTTGTCCTGGTGCCACACCGCCAGGGCCAGGGAGTCCTGAGCCAACACCAGAAATTCTCCGGGCCTCAGAACTACCGCGGGCAAGGAGCGCCAGGGCCCGTCTTCGTCCCGTAACGCATATCCGGTCAGGTCCCTTTCCTGAGCTGAAAAGGCCGCCAATTCCACCCATTCCCCCTGGCCCTGCCCAGGTGTGGACAACACTTCATTGAGGACCAGATCTCCCGGCCCCACCTGGAGCCCAGCCGGATGAAGGGTCAGGGTATCGGAACTCCCGGGAATCGGGACCTGGACTTCCACCGGCAACAGTCCCCGGTTCCGGGGCACCAGATTCCAGGTGACCCGCCTGTCCTGACCGACCGGGATCCGGTCCAGCAAGGCCGCATGTTCCTGACCGTCAACTCGAAGCAGGAGAGGCCCGACGGGAAAGGTTTCGGTGCCGTCGTTTTTCACCACGAGGCTGAACCGGACCGGAACAGCGGGCCTGTCCACCGAGGGCGGATCCAGACCCCAGGCGAGCACCCGCAGGGAGTAGGGGAAAAAATTTTGTTCACCGGGGGTTGGTTCGGCCAGGACAAAATCGGCTTCGTTATCAGCGGTATCATGCCCGTCGGGCCTACGGGCAAGGGACATACCAGGGGCGATATCCGCCGGGGCCCCTTCCATCATGTCGGCGTCCGTCAGAGGACCATAGCCCACCAGATCCAGGACGGTCTGCCCGCGGACCAGTCGCACGGCGTCCGGGCCGTTTTGCAGACCCAGATAAACTTCCGCGTTTCCGACCGGGTCGCCCATCCAGTTCCTGTCGACAATCAGGAATCTCTGTCCGGGTTCCAACTCACCGAATGGGTCGCCCGTCCAGCGCGTCGCCCATACGGCTCCCTCGGCTCCGTTGGCGAATTGCAGCCGGACATCAGCCAAAGACTCGGGCTCTGGCCCGGTATTCAACAGCTCAACAAATTCGCGTCCGCTGTCACTGCCCTCGGGATCGGGGAGAAATTCGTTGACGACCAGAGCCGCCCACAAGGGGTGCGAATGGACGATCAGAACCAGGCAGGCCAGGGTTGGAGCAAGCCCGTTGTATCGGCTACAGGCACTCTGGAAGGCGTCAGGGGTCTTATGGAATGGATCCACGTCGGCCAGGCTATCCGGGAGGAAAACCTAAGGAAACAGGGAGGGTCAGAGCAGGCCGTTGCGACGCCTGAGAAACCACTCCAGGCCCAGCAGCACCGCTACCAGAACCAGGAAAGGCCAGCCTGACCAGATATCCAGCCGGTTGCGGCGGGACAATTCCTGACTCTTCCAATCCAATGCAAGGAGATCTTCGAGCAGCTGGTCCCTGGATCCGGCGGATACAGCCGCATAGAAATCGCCCCCACCCCGGGCGGCGACCTGGACCAGTCTCCGCCGGTCCATCCGCACCTGGGTGGATTCGATGGAATAGCCGGATACCACCAGGCTTTCAACTTTGCCCATGACCGGTGGATCACCTTCGCCCACCAGCTGAATGGAGTACCGGCCGGGCGGTAGCGGCGGCAGTACGGCTTCGGCAAAACCGGCCGTACCGTCCCTGCGAGTCAGGGCAAAAGTCCGGACCTGGCTGGAGTCCGCATCGCCAGCATTGGAGCGTAGCTGGAGCGATAGCTTCTGGTCCACAACCGGCTGCCCACGCATGTCACGCCACTGGGCCGCCAGCTTGATTCTCTCACCCTCCTGGAATACCGGTTGGCGGCCCGTAAATACCAAGCCTGAATTATCCTCGCCGGCCGAAGTCCAGACCAGGAGGTTCCGCAGCAGGCGTCGCCCCTGCGAACCCATTCCCTCCGGTGCGGCGCCACCCGGACTTGCACCCGGTTTGGAGAGATCCCAGAAGGCCAGTTCCCAGAGATTACGTCCGGCGAACCAGCCGACCCGGCCGGCGCCCCGTCCGTCAATGACCAGCAACGGTGGTTGCGGCGCTCCGGCCCGATGGTCACGCCGCAGGCCTGTCACCAGAACCGTGGCCGTGGAGCGGGCTGTCGATTCCAGCATCATTTTCAAGGGCGGCAAACCGGTCAAACGCAAACCGGTTTCTGCGGACCGGAAATCCTGGAGACCCTCCAGTACAGGATGACCCGCCTGGGCGGAAACCGCGGTGGCGAACAAAGGACCTCCGCTCCACCGCCAGCTGTTGGCCTGCACCGGAACAAGAGACGCCAGAGCACTGGGCAAGACAGGGGGTTGTGAATTGATCCCGGACTCCGCCCCCGGGATCACCAGTAGTCCCAACCCGTTTTCGACGGCGGACGCCAATCCCTCCCAGTTGTGACCGGCCAGGTCGCCCGTCCAGTCGCAAATAACGACTCCTTCCCAAACCGACCAGCCTTCCGCATCGGTGGGAGCAACCCAGGGTACCAAGCTGTCAGCAAAGACCAGGCCGTCCACCGCGGGGAATACCACCTCCAGCTGGATTCTCTCCTCGGAAGCGGCAGCCTGGGCCAGGAAACGGACATCCCAACCGGCCGCCCCGGTCAGCAACAGCAGGCGCGATCGTTCCTTGCGAACGTCAACCGCCAGTGACGCGGTGTTGTTTTCCAGGAATCGCTCGTTGTCCAGTGGGGAAACTTCCAGCCGGTATACCTGAAGCCCGTGACCCTCCGGCTTGAAGGTCAGCGTCACGGGCACCACCCGGTCGGAAACCGGCACGACCTCTTCGGTGATCATTCCCTGATCGCCCATCAGACGAGCCTGAAGAGAGGCCCCGGCCGAACCCTCGGCGAACCGGTGGTCGACCGCGAATTCCACCACCACCTCATCACCTTCATAGGCCGTATCGGGGAAGCGCAGGTCCTTGATGACACGGTCGGCGGTGCCCTCGGGATCTCCCACCCCCACCACTTTCAGGCCCAGACCGCCGGCGATGGACCCAAGGGCACCACCGGCGCGGGAAGTTCCGCTTCCGGCCTGAAGATGGCGGGCCAACACTCCCCGGGTTTCCTGGCCGTCGCTGATCAGAACAGTGGAGCGGACCGAACGGCCCGCCATCCGCTCGGAGGCCTGGCGTAGGAGTGCGGCCAGGTCCGTGCCGTGGTTGGATGGTGGCGGAACAACAGGATCGTCCAACCGGAATTCGTTGATGGGTTCCACCCCGTTGCCCCGCAGAAAAACCATTTCCACCGGAGGATCGTGGGAAGAAAAAACCGAATCCAGCGAGGCCGCCCAGGTCAGGGCCCCATCCCATCTTTGGGCCACAGCGGCCTCCGATCCCCCGGTGGGAACGTCGTGGTCGCCAATTTCCATACTGCCCGAATCCTCGATCACCACCACCAGCGCGGCCGGCACCCTCTCGGTCAGAAGCAAGGAAATCACCGGACCGGCAATCGCCAGGGTCAACAGAACAAATACGACCGAGCGCAGAATCTGGAGGATCCGGAGCAAGCGGTCCGCCGGCCGCGGCACCGTCCGGTCATAGGCCCACAGGGCCCAGAAAACGGCCCCTGCCGCCACAACGAGCAACAGGGGCCACAACCAGGAGGGGGTAGACCAATGAATACCCACCGCCTACTACTTCCGACTCTCGAGTTTTTCCTGGACGACGACCTGGGCCGCCGCTAACCGGGCGATGGGCACCCGGAAAGGCGAGCAGCTCACGTAATCCAGCCCGACCTTGTGACAGAAGGCCACCGAGCTGGGATCGCCCCCGTGCTCGCCGCAGATACCCAGGTGGATATCCGGGTTCGTTTTCCGGCCCTTGACGCAGGACATTTCCACCAGCTGACCCACGCCCGTCTGATCCAGCTGCTGGAAGGGATCGTTGGGCAGGATGCCCAGCCGGACATACTCGGGCAAAAACACGCCCGCGTCGTCCCGGCTGTAGCCGAAGGTCATCTGGGTCAGGTCGTTGGTGCCGAAACTGAAGAAGTCGGCATGCTCGGCCATCTTGTCGGCCATCAGGGCGGCGCGGGGGATCTCGATCATGGTGCCCACGAGGTAGTCCACCTTCTTGTCCATCTGGGTCATGACCTCTTCGGCCACCCGGATGGACATCTTCCGCAGATCCGCCAGCTCGCGCTCGGTACCGGTCAGCGGGATCATGATCTCGGGGTGGACATCCACACCCTCATTCTTGACCACGACGGCGGCGGCGATGATGGCCTCGACCTGCATCTCGTAGATCTCCGGATAGGTCAGGCCCAGACGGCAGCCGCGATGACCGAGCATGGGATTGCTCTCATGGAGGGACTCGACCTTGCGCTCGATGGTCTCCAGAGGAACACCCATTTCCTTGGCCAGCGCCGCTTTTTCCACTTTTTCGTGGGGCAGGAACTCGTGCAGAGGGGGATCCAACAGCCGGATGGTCACCGGCAGTCCGTCCATGGCCCGGAAGATACCCTCGAAATCTTCCTGCTGCATGGGCTTGATCTTGACCAGGGCGGCCTTGCGGGCCTCCACGTCCTCGGCCAGAATCATCTCGCGCATCTTCATGATGCGGTCCTCACCGAAGAACATGTGCTCGGTCCGGGTCAGACCGATACCCTGGGCGCCGAACTCGATGGCCTGGCGTGCATCGGCGGGGGTATCGGCGTTGGTGCGCACCTTGAGCCGCCGGGTCTCGTCGGCCCAGGTCATGATCTTCAGCAGGTGGGGATCATCGAGGTGCGGGGGAACCAGTGCAGGCGTGCCGGCGATCACCGCGCCGGTGGTACCGTTGATGGTGACCCTGTCACCGGACTTGAAGGTCTTGCCGCCAATGGTCATTTCGCCCTTGGCGTTGTCCACGAACAGCTCGCCGCAACCGGCCACACAGGGCTTGCCCATGCCGCGGGCCACCACGGCCGCGTGGCTGGTCATACCGCCGCGGCTGGTCAGGATACCCTGGGCCACGTTCATGCCGGCGATGTCCTCGGGACTGGTCTCCCGGCGCACGAGCAGGACCCTACGGCCCTCTTCCGAAGCGGCCACCGCCGCTTCGGCGCTGAAGACGACTTCACCCTGGGCAGCGCCCGGGGATGCGGGCAGTCCCACACCCAGGACGTCGAACTTGGCCTTCGGATCGATCTGGTCATGTAGCAACTGATCCAGGTGCTCGGGTTCGACCAGCATCAGGGCTTCGTCCTTGGTCACCAGGCCCTCGGCCTGCATTTCCGCCGCGACGCGAATAGCCGCAACCCCGGTCCGCTTGCCGTGCCGCGTCTGCAGCATCCACAGGCGGCCGTCCTGGATGGTGAACTCCACATCCTGCATGTTCTTGTAGTGGGTTTCCAGCTTGGTGCGGATGTTGTCCAGAGTCTTGTAGGCCTCGGGCATGGTTTCTTCGAGAGTGGGCAGATCCTTGGCCTCGTTGCCGGCCGGCAGGCTGTCACGGCCGGTATTGTTGATCTGCTGGGGAGTCCTGGTGCCGGCCACCACGTCCTCGCCCTGAGCGTTGATCAGGAACTCGCCGTAGAACCGGTTTTCACCGGTCGAGGGATTCCGGGTGAAGGCCACGCCGGTGGCACTGCCTTCCCCCATGTTGCCGAATACCATGGTCTGAACGTTGACCGCCGTACCCCAGTCATGGGGAAGCCGGTGGATGCGCCTGTACTCGATGGCCCGCTTGGCAAACCAGCTTTCGAAGACCGCGCCAAGACCGCCCCACAACTGGTCGAAAGGGTCACTGGGGAAAGACTTGCCTGTCTCGCTCTTGACGATTCCCTTGAAGGTGGCGATCAGTTCCTTGAGGTCGTCCACGGACAGCTCGGTGTCCAGCTGCACGCCTTTTTTGGCCTTGATATCGTCGATGGCGTGCTCGAACAGGTGGGCCTCGGCGCCCATCACCACGTCGCCATACATCTGAATCAGGCGGCGGTAACTGTCGAAGGCGAAACGTTCGTTGCCGCTCTTGGCGGCCAGGCCCTGGACGGTGTCGTCGTTCAGCCCCAGGTTCAATACCGTATCCATCATGCCCGGCATGGAAACGCGGGCTCCGGACCTGACGGAAAACAGCAGGGGGTCGGCAGGATCGGCGAAACCCTTGCCCATGATCTTCTCGACTTTGGCCAAGGCCTCCTTGACGTCCGCTTTCAGGGCGTCGCTCAAATCGGAGGTTTCCTGGAATTCGATGCACTGTTCCGTGGTGACGGTGAAACCGGGTGGCACCGGCACTCCCAGACTGACCATTTCGGCCAGATTGGCGCCCTTGCCGCCCAGCAAATTCTTCATTCCAGCATGGCCGTCAGCCTGCCCATCTCCAAAAAAATACACCCTCTTGTCGCTCATGATCACTCCCAGGATTGATGAAGGAAATCTGCTTGCCCGGCCGGGATTCGATCCCTGCCGCGGGCCGCAACGTTATTCGTGCGGGTTGAATTTCAGGGTGTAAGGTAGTACCACAACTCCCGTGTCGGTAGAAAAAATGAGGGCCCGGTATGGTTCTACCGGACCCCAAAATCAAGGAGATCTCTACCCTGGATCCCGCCTTTGCTAGCGTATCACCACCAGGCGGCCCCAGAAATCATCCCGTTGCTTCATTTCCACCTTGTAGAGGTAAACCCCGGAAGTGATGGCCTCACCGGAGCTGTTGTGAGCGTCCCAATGAATATTGCCACCCAGAATGGTCTCCGGCCCGATATCAATGACCCGGTCGCCGGCGGTCGTGAATATCAGCACTTTCGAGCCATCGGGAATGTTCTTGAAGGTTACGGCCCCACCTTCGTCCCGGGGAAAACCGGATTCCTGGCGCAGTGGATTCGGGAAAACATAAATCTCCTCGTATCCATCTTCACCGATTCCCAGGGGCTCATTGATCTGGATGGAAGTGATGTTGCCACTTCCCGGGAACGGTGAAACACCACCGTTTTCGATGAAGTCCCCTTCGAACCGTGGCGAAAAGAGCATGCTGTTGGAATTGTTTTCCGGAGTTACCCTGGCCGTGTTCCCGTAATCGAAACTGGTCACCGCGTAATTGTAGATGAAGCCGTTGTAGATCTCCTCATCGAAGAACCTGATCGTGTCCGGTGTTGTCGCGTATTGCAGCACGCAGGGAAGCTCAACTGCGGGGTCGCCGCCAAAAGGGGGATATAAACACTGGAAGCAGGCAGCCCGCTTGGCGGCGTAGCAATTGGGTACGATTTCAATGTTCAAATCGCCGCAATAGCCCTCGAAACAATCTTCAGGATTGACCCGATCAAACAGGCCAATCAGGGTCATTTCCTCGCGTGCATGGCTGGGCCCCCGCCAGACCGCCCAGCCCTGGAAGGTCTGACAGATGAGCTGAAAATTGTCCAGCCGGTTATAGATACCCTCGGAAAAACTTATATCCAGGCCCAAATCCAGGCTTCTCAGTCCGGCGGTGGTAATGGTTGAGTAGGTGTCGGAAAGGGAAATGAGTGTATCGGAGACATAGATGCCACCGCCCCAGGAACCTATGGTCAGGCCACCACCACCATCGGCGTCCACCAAAAGGAAATACCCTTTGTTGATTTGAGGCTGCGGATCCAGGTGCGCCCAGGTGGCTCCCGAGTCGGTACTCTGCAGCAAAGAATGACCGTCCTCCAGGGCCAAAAGGGTACCCGGGCTGCCGGTCAGACTACTCAGGGCAAGGCGAAGGATGGTCGCCGGGTTATCCGGCTGGACCGGACCGCCCACCAGCACCCAATTGGTGCCCCCATTTGTGGTTCGGTATAGACCCTCCTGGAACACGCCCATAACCATGGTCTCAGGCGAGGCTTCATCATAGACCAGGTCCAGGCCCGTATGCACCCAGGCGCCCCTGTCGGGAAGGTCGGGCACATTCAGGTCACCGTAAAGATTCTGCCAGGTGACTCCACCATCACGACTTTCGTAGGCACCATGGAAATTGAGGGAGGCCGCCAGACGATCCGGGTCCGTCGGATGGAAGCTCAGGGAGTTGATTACAGGAAGGATATAAACAAAATCCGCAAGATCTACATCCAGATTCTCCGGAACCGTGAAATTGGACTTCTCAAAGCTTACGCCGTTGTTCTGGGAAACGAACAGCCCAAAATTGTTGAGGAAAGCAAAGACCCTGTCACCCTGCCATTCCACTACCTCGACAATAAAATTCGGGGGCAGCTCGGGGTTTGCTGGATCAAATTCCATGGTCCACTGAGTGAAGTTCTGGCCCCCGTCCGTCGTGATGTATAGCCCGTTACGGGCCGTACCAACCGCGAACGAGTTGTTGTCCTGTGGAGATATCGCGATGCCGGTGATCATGTTTTCGTCGGTGAAGATTTCCGCCGCTAGCTGGGTCCAGGTGGTGCCGTTGAAAGAGTACAGACCGACCGGGTCGGACTCCGAAGTCACGCCACTGGTGAAACCTGCGACCATGAAACCCCCGGAACCCTGGTCAACACCCACGGTATTGGTTTGAAACCAGGACATCGGCAGGCCGACGTTGGTTTGGGACCAGCCGACCCCCGGGGTGTAACGCAGGATTCCACCATTATTGGTCAGGTTGATCTTACCGCCCATATTGCCGTAAGTGGCCGGTCCCACATTCTGCCAGGTAACGACAATATTTTCGGGCTGGTCCGATCCAATAGTTCCCGAATCGGGAGAACTGAAGTTGAAAACCCGGTCCACACGATCTCCGAACCCGCCCACGGCAATGACCTCAAAACCGAGGTCATCGGTATCCTTCAAACTGAAACAGGTCGCCTGTTCCAGTTCCATATCGGGCCAGGAAATGGTCAACCCCCTGCGACCGGTGGTTTCGAGTCGGAGGTCGATAGCTTCCGGGGAAATCAGGTACAGGGAGTCCGCCGCACAGACTTCACTTGGAGTCTGGGCCCAGGCCGATCCGACCTGGAGCAGCAGCATGACCAGGACTACAATTAATACCGTGGTCAGGGCCATTGGGGAACGCCTTGCCGATACGCTTCCACCGTTCATTCATTCCTGCCTTTCCCGTGCCCGGTAGGAGTGATTCCAGGCCGGCTGCAAACCGGCCCCGGGAATCGCGGACTAGGGGTTGATCGTTAGACCGAAGTATTGCAACACCCACCGGATGGCTTTCCGGGAGTCCTCCTCGTCGAAACGGTAGGGGTCGAAACCCCAGAACACATCTGCCCTGCGTACCGGCTTGTCGGCAATCATCTTGTAGGACATGAAGCCACAGGTCTTATTGTTGACCTTCGAACTGGAGCGGGCAACTCCCTCGTACCCGGTCAGAGCCCTGGTGCCGCAGGCTTCATCCAGGTCGAACTCGCTGTAACGGCTCGCGGGCCAATCGTATTCTCCCTGGGAGAAGCGGACTTCCCTTAACCAGTCGAACCGGGAAATGCTCCGGTACATGGGCTCAACACACAGCCCCCCGGGAGCCTCCGGCACATCGCATTCCTGCAAAGCGACCTGCTCGTTCCGTACAAAGTTGGTGTCGTAGAACTCGTCGTTGTTGAAGGTGTAGGAATAGGCGGGATTGGCCAGCTGAAGGGTGTCAGCCTGCAAATCCACCACGTCGTGCCAATCGATGATGGGGTTGGTGAACATGGTGTCGGCGAGTACACCGGGCCCAATGCTTTGATTAATCTGGAAAAGCGAATCCAGAACCACGGCCTTCAGGCCGACGCAATCCGCTTTGCGGTCATCCGCAACCCAAGCGGTGCGGCCGTAGATTTTTTTGGTATTGGTCGAGGTCCAATCCAGAGCCGCGATTCCCGCGGTGGCATAGGGATACATCCGGGGACCGCGCAGTACCCTCTCGCCGTCGGGCAATTCGATGGAACCGAACCCGGTCCAATAAGTATCACCACCAGCAATGAAAATCGCCTGGCGAGATTCGAAAATCATGGGAACCATCCAACTCGATGACGGAGGCGGCCCGATGAAAGATTCCATACTGGTGCCACCGACCAGGAACAAGTTTCCGCCACGCTCCTGATAGGGCGCTAACCAGACGAACTGATCGACACCCGCCCGCGGACGGAACTGAGCGAACATAAGCTGGTTGAGATCGTTGTACTTGGCGAAACAGAGCACGGCCTTGTAACGGACTACGTCGGAGTAGAACACATTCACCGTATGATCCCTAAAATCGCGCTCCCAGGTCATGCCGTCCACGCCGCCTGACCCTCCAGCCAGGAAGCGCCAGTAGGGATTGCGATAATCCTCCGAGTTCCTGGGATTGCCTCCCTGGTCGAGCCAGTTCCTGGTCAAGCTGGCCTGGTCGAAAATCTGATCGATCAGCAGAAGATCCAGCTGGTTGGAGCGCGAAATGAAGGGAATGACGTTGAGGGTCCAGACAATGAGTCGGACCTGTCCAGAGTCGTCCGTGACCTTCAGGGTGAAGGTATGGAGCCCATCCTGGAAGGACCGCTCGGTCGCAAATAGGTTTTGCGCCGATAACCCGGGCGGGACGGCCCATCCCGGGTCGTTCGGGTCGTCCACATCGATAAGATCCCAGCCATGGCGGTATGATGCTATTTCCCCGTTATAAGCGTTGGCATTGGCCGACCAGATGAAATTCAGGGGCTGACCGCCGGCGATTTCCTTAAAAACTTCCGAGGCAGTGGGTGACCCCAGGAAAGGTTCCACCAGTCGCACTTCGGGAGAAAATCCACCCTCGGTGATCCGGAAGTTGCCCACCTCTATCTGGTAGTCCCGGCCCACACTGACCGCGCCGGCCGTATCTCGAACCTGCAGGGCGAAAATGAAATATTCGCCATTGGGCTGCCCGGTGAACTTGGCCCGCCGGTCCTCTTCCAAAGGCTCATAGGCACGCCATTGGGTCCACTTGGGATCCTCCGGGTCCAGAATCTCATCAATATGCTGGTTGTATTCGTACTCAACTCGAATATAGCTGGGATCTCCGTTGGGCAGTGTGTCGTACTGGGCGGATTTCCACAGGAATCTGACCTGCGTGGGCACGTTTTGCTCGTAATCTTCATCCGTCCCCACCCAGCCGACGTTGACGGTGGTGGGCACCCTCTTGAAATTCGGAGGGGCCAGGTCAGGATACACAACCCGGCAGGTGGGCACGATGGTCGTGGCGGTAAAGGAGATATAGGCAGGTGTCGGGTCTACTTCGCCCTTGTCGTCCACCGCACGGATGAAAACGGAATGGGTCCGATAACTCCGTGGCTCACCATGCTCATCCCGGGGAAAATCCTCCTGGTCGGCCAGGACCAGGAAGGTGGTGTCGTTGGCCGCGGTAAAGCGCCAGGGATTCAAGTGGGCGCCCGTCAAAGGGTCATAGGTCACGGTATCGCGGGGACTGATTCCGTCGGTGCCGTTGTTGCTGATTTTCCATTCGAACCCCACGATGCGACCGTCGGGGTCGGACCCCGTCCAGTTCAGGTCGATCGCGAAGCTGGCTTCCAGCAGGGTCGGCGGCTGCCCGGTAATCCGGGTATCGGGCCGGCCGTTGGGCACCCTGACCCCGCTCAGATCGGTGTTCGTGGAACAGCCGGTGACAAAAACCATCATGGAAAGGACCGACAAGGCCAGGACCGCCAGGATTCCGACCCCAAAGGTGGTCGCCACGGCAGCAGTAAATCGCCTGTTCATTGAAATACTCCTAGGTCCACTGGTCACCATAAAAATCATGGCGCTGAAAGGCATTCGTAATCGCCGCCAGTAGTCTCGACGATGATCCGGAAATGCTGGGTCACCGGTTCCTTGTTTAGGCTGGGCATGGCGCCGGGAGAAATATCCATGTCAAGTTGGATTCCCGGGATGAACAGCTCGAGATTACAGTCACGCCAGGTCTGGCCAGGATTCAGTTCAGCCTGCGACGGCCGGACCTGCCTGAAGAAATTGAACTTGGCAGGCCTGGGTGGAGAAAATTGGCACTGGGTCTGGTCCAGGGCGATCGCCTGAACGGTACCCCTGCTAAACTGTTTGGAGACGTCGTAAAGCACCCGCTCACGCAAAACCGGATCGTCGATATTATGGGGGAAAAACGTAAGGATGAGGTCGCGGAAAGTTTCAGGACCATAGGAAACCAAATCGATGGGGACCGCCACTTCCACGGTTATTCGCCACAGCCCCGAGGCCGGATCCACCGTCAGGCCGGTCCGCTGGGGAGCCCTGCCCCAGGTCGGTTCCTTCAGGTCATCGTTCCCGCCTCCGTCACGGATCTGATTGAAAGGATCGCACACATAGTCGACCTGGTAGGACCAGGCCATCATGCGGCGCAACTTTTCCTCCCAGCTTTCACGAGGGTCGTCCAGGCCGTGAAGAAGGAAAACCATGTAGTAAATATCGACAGGGAACTCCCAGTTCCCGTCACCGCCCGTATCCTGATCATCCACCACTTGAGTAAAGCCATTTGACTTGTCCACCAGCATGAAGGCACGCCGGCCCTTCAGCATGGCGTTGGGGGCGGTACTGTTGGCGCGTAGAATCGTCGTGTCCCCGAAACAGGGATGGGTCGCAACGTCGTCGGGGTCTTCCACACAGGCCAGGGTCTCGTCGAAGATCGAAGGAGTCGAGGTATCCGGCAGGATCTCCACACACTGGATGCAGGGGGGGTACCCCACGTCGAAACTCAGCCGTGCGGGCGAACCGTCCTTGCGGCCGAACTCATCAGAGGTCTGCATGTTGATGGTGAAGTTGGTGCGGGGCCCGGTCAAAAATCCCAGGGTATCGGCGTACCAGCAGGTATCGCAGGTGGCGTCCCACGGCGGTTCTGTATTCAGGACACTCGATTCGGAATTGAAGGAGAACTCCCCACCGAAAAAGTTGTCGCGCACACCCTGGAGAAACCCGGAAAAGCCGATCTTGAAAGTGTTGTTCAGCTTGTTGTCCTTGGGATTGTCCCTGCCCAAGGCCTTGACCACCACATAGGTCCGGTCGGGAATCCGATCCCCGGACTGGAACGGATAGTGGGTCTGGGTCGGATCGTTCAAACGGATGTAGTAGGGATAGAGCTCGGGGTCATACTGGGGAGTGCCCACGGGATGGGCCCAATCCGTCTCCCCGTCCAGTATGATGGTCTCGGGGTCGAAGTTGACCACGAAGGTGAAAGGCCTCATGAAATTGGCCACTTCCACCCCGGCCACATCGATGGAATTGACCTGAATATCCACAGCCCCACTGGGCAGGAGCTTTTCAAAGGGTCCGGCCGCATCATCAGGGGTCTCGTTCCTGAAAATGAGATCCTGCACCGGTGGCAGCAAATTTCCATCCCTGTCCTGAAGGACGAAGACCGATATGCTGTCACCCTCGGCTTCCCTGAATATCCGGGGGGACCAGCAGTCCTCCAGGGAGGGCACGCAGTTTCCGCCCAGATCGCCCATCAGTCGGTACTTGAAGCCCAGCAAACCATCCCCCATGGGAACGGGCAGACCCGCCTCCAGATCGTCACGCAGATCGGGCACCGTATCAACCAACGCCAGAGCCGCAGAGCTGTAACCGCGAATGTTCGGGGACACCCCTTCCCAGCGCAAGTGGTAAGGAACCGCGTAACCCACCGTATCGGCCTGTCCAGCGGGGATAGCAAGCATCGTGTCGTCCAGGACCTGGAAAAACTGGATGGTGGGATTGCCCAGGGTATTACTGAAAAAATACAGCCTGGCCGGGGTCCGGTCGAAATCCCCGAAATCATCCACGGCCACCATGTGCAACGTCATGTCGTAGGAGGGCGCCACCCCCTGATCGATCCGGAAATTGAAAATGGAGTCGGTCTTGGTGGTCCAGCGGCCAATATCCAGGGTCGAAGCGTTGAGGGCCGGGTTGAACCGAACATCCTCTTCGTCGTCGGTCGTGTCATCGTCTTGAACGGAGGTATCGGTCAGGGCCCAGACAAACTTCTCCACCTGGCCGTCCGCATCCGATCCATACCAGAAGACATGGAAGCGATAGTACCCTCCCCCCTCCTGCAGGGGAGCGCCGACGATGAAGGTCTCGGGGGCCTTGTTGACGACCACGGCTTCCGGTTGGAAGGCGCGGCACCCGGTCAGGACCAGCACGGCCAGAGCTGCGGCAATGAGCAGTCCGGTAACGGTTTCTCGCCTGTTTATCATACTGGAATGCGCCCCCTCGGAAGCGTTTTCGAGACTTCTGGTTTCTGGCGCCGCTCTGGTGGGAAAGGCGGCGACTACCCCGCCGGCCAACCGGTCCGGGCCTGGGGTGGGTTTGATTTTTCAGCTTCTGAAATATAGGGATTCGGTCCGGCCGGTGTCAACCTCACAGTTGGCAGAAATCCCGTGTCATTACGGTATTTGACCCACCCCGGGCACCGCGGAGCGCTGCTCGGGGACAAAAAACGGGAGCGGCCCCGTAGGGCCGCTCCCAAACAGCGACTGCTGAAGTGATCCAAAAGGACCTTACTTCACCAGAGCCATCTTCTTAACCGTGACTTCGCCGCCGGTCCGTGCCTCGTAGAAGTAGACACCGGAAGAGACGTTCGAGCCCTGGTTGTTGGTGCCGTCCCAGACGATGGTCTGGTCCGCGCCCGCGGGCCGGTTGCCATCGATAAGGGTCTTAACCAACTGTCCGCGCACGTTATAGACGTTCAGCGTCAGACGCCCAGCCTTGGGCATCGAGTACTTGATCGTCGTGCTCGGGTTGAAGGGGTTGGGATAGTTGCTGGTCGCGAAACGGATACCAGGAATGTTCTCGG
>CBDUDB010000039.1:0-18959 GCA_965365795.1 uncultured bacterium
GCCCTGGCTTTCCAGGATACCGGCCAGCCCCAGGGCGGCCTGGCTGCTTCCCGGATCGAGTTCGTGAGCTCTTTGCATCGAGGTCGCGGCCCCGGCCAAATCTCCCGAGGCGGACTGGATCTGACCGAGATGTAAATAGGCGTCCCCCTGCCTCGGATCCAGACGAAGGGACTCCTCCAGCGTAGCTCTGGCCTCGGCGGTGCGGCCCAGTTTGAAAAGGTACAGGCTGCGGGCGGTCAGTCCCGGGGGCCATTCGGGATTGGCTGCCAACCCGGCGTCTATCGCTTCGAGGGCACCGGCATAGTTGCCCGACCGGGTCAGGCAGATGGCCAAGTCCTGGTGGAACTCGAGGCGTTCGGGGGCCTCGGCTACCAGTTCGCGGTAAATTTTTTCGCTTTTTTCAAGATCACCCGCGCGGGCCAGGGCCTGGGCCAGGTTCAAGCGGATTTCCTGGTGACCGGGATTTTTTTTCAGGGCTTCCTGAAGCTTGGTGATGGTTTCGTCCACGCGCCCCTGCCGCATCAACACGGTGGCCAGGTTGACCACCTGTTCCACGGACCGGGTTTCCCCCCCGCCTTCTTCGCTGGTTCCGGCGACATACCCCAAAGACTTCAACATCTGTTCCAGATTTTTCCGGGCTTCTTCGTCGCTTTCGAATCCTTCGGTCCTGACCAAAGGCGAAGTCTCATAAGTGGCCACCGTGGCGACCGGCCGCTCCCGGAGGATTTCGCGGTTGAAGGCGTCGGTCAGGACGTGCCCCTTCATGTCCCGGCCGACGGGCAGGCCCATGGCAAAAAGAACGGTGGGGGCCACATCGTAGATGTCGCCGCCTTTGATACTGGCGCCCGGCTGAATGTCCGGCCCGTTGAGTATGATGATGCCGTCGGGCATGTGATCGGCGTCGGCGGTCTCGATGTTGAATTCGTCTTCCTTGCGCCGTTCGTCGCCGAGCCGGAAACCGTGGTCACTGATGACGATGACCGTGGTCTGCGGTCCCCGCTTGGCCAGCAGTTCACCCACCAGGGTGTCCTGCCACTTCCAGTATTCGTCGACCACGTCGCGATAGGCCGCAAAATCCTCATCCGAAACCCAGGGCAGACGCGGTTCCTGGAAGTCTCCGAACAGATGGGTGATCGCGTCGGTCCCCTCGTAATAGACCGACATCAACTCGGTGCGGTCATGGTCGAGCTGGTGAAGAACCACATCGGTAAATCCCCTGGATGTGGCGATCGCCTGACGGAGGTGGGCCGCGGGATCTGCGTAGGGATCCTTGGTCGGATCCGGTACCAGGGCCGAGGCCGGCAAGTGGACCATTTTCTCAAGCAAAGTCTCGGGGATATCCAGGGGCGAAGGCATGGTCTCTTCGATCAGATTCATGAGCTCCGGCGGGTAGGTCTTGCCCTGATCCACGGTACTGCGCCCGGTCACCCCGAAGCTGTGCCAGGCCACATAGTCGCTCGCCAGCCAGCCGTTGATGGGCTCGGCGGGCCAGGTGGCCCACCAGCCGATGATACCGCAGGTCCGGTCCGCCTCCGAGGCGATGTTCCAGAAGGTCCTGACCTGCCGCTCGTGGCTGCTGATGGGCATCTTGGAGCCGTCGGGGCCGTCGGTCATGAACCAGGTCACGCCGTGCTGGTCGGGAGTCTTGCCCGTGGCGATGCTCGTCCACAGGATGGGAGAAATCATGGGCCTGTCGCTGCGTAGGATCCCCGCCGCTCCACCTTGGCGCAGGGCGGCCAGGTGGGGAAGTTCCCCGCGGGCGATCATGGGGTCGAGCTGGTCCCAGTCAGCGCCATCAAGCCCAATGACCCACACCTCGGCTCCGGGATCCTGGGAACATCCGCTCCAGGCCAAGGCCAAAACCACCATGACCGGTAGAAGTATCCATGGCCCCCATATCCTGTTTCTCGTCACCTTCATCATTCCCTTCCCAAAGCCATGATCGGGTCCATTTGTGCGGCCTTGTTGGCCGGGTACAGTCCAAAGAAAATCCCTATGGATATCGAAAACAAGGCCGCGCCCACGGTGACCAGCGGGGAAACATTGAACGGGAAACGCAGGACATGGGTCATGCCCCATGAGGCCAGGTAGCCCAGGACGATGCCCACCACGCCCCCGATTCCCGTCAGAATTCCGGCTTCGATCAGCACCTGAAGCAGCACGTCCTGGCGGCGGGCCCCAACGGCCATGCGCAACCCGATTTCCCGGGTTCTTTCGGCCACGGATATCAGCATGATGTTCATCACCCCGATCCCGCCGACCAGCAGACCGATGGACGACAGCACCACCAGAACCAGGGCGATGCCGCCGGTCACCTTGTCGATGATCTCGCCGTAGGTTTCGCTGGCGATGATGTCGAAATCGTTTTTCTGACCTGGCCTGAGGCGCCGTTCAATGCGCAGGATTCCGGTGATGTTGGAAATGACCTCGTCCGTATCGTATCTCTCCTGGGTCAGCAGGGCGATGTTGCGGTCTTCGAAGCCCTCCTTGAGACCGTCTTTTTCGAAGGTGGTCCAGGGCACGCAGACGTAGTTGTCACCCAGGGCGCCGATGATGTGTTTGCGTTCGGCCATGGTGCCCACGACAAGGTAGGGTTGTCCGTAGATGCGCAGGGTCTTGCCCACCGGATCGCGGTTGGGAAACAGATCCTTGCGCGGGCCGTAACCCAGCACCGCCACCCGGCTGCGGGTGGCGACGTCACTGGCGGTGAAGAAGCGACCTTCGTCCTGGGTGATCGAGAACATGAAGGGGAAATTCTGGGAACAGCCGAAGACCTGGACGAACTGCGTTTTTTCCTTTTCGTATTTCAGGACCGTGCCGCTGTTGTTGGCCACCTCGTAATCGATCATGCCCACGCCTTCGGTCCTGGCCAGAGCGCCTTCCAGTTCGGGCATCAGCTGGGGCCGCCGCATCTTCTCGGCCGGATCGCCGCCGCCGACGCCGCTGTTCCGGGAAATATAGATGTAGGGCCGGTTGGCCGAGACAACGTCGTCGCGAATTCTCCCACTCAGTCCGTTGACGATGGTGAAGATGGCCAGCAGGGTGGTCACCCCGATGGCCACGCCCAGGATAAGCAGGGAACTGCGCATCCTGTTCCCGATGATGCTCCGCCAGGCCTGCCGCAATCCGTCACGCCAATCAAGATGGGGCTTATTCATGACGGAGGGCCTCCACGGGATCGAAGCCGGCGGCCTTCCAGGCGGGGTAGGTCCCGAAAACCCCGCCGATCAGGAACGTGACCGCCAGTCCCAGAACCAGTGACCAGCCCGCGATGGCAAACGGCAGCGGGGAGACCAGCGAAATGCCCCAGGCCAGGGCCAGACCAATCAGAATTCCCAGGATACCCCCCACCAGGGACAAGGTGATGGCCTCGACCAGGAACTGCCACATGATGGCCAATCGCCGCGCCCCCAGGGCCTTGCGCACGCCCACTTCCCGGGTGCGTTCGGTCACCGAGACCAGCATGATGTTCATCAGAACGATGCCCCCGACCACCAGACTGATGCCAACCAGCGGAACCAGGGCTCCGTAGATGGCGCTGGATATTCCGCCCCAGATGGATAGCAGCTGGTCCGAGGTGTTAAGAGAAAAATCGTTCCGTTCCAGAGGCCGCAACCGGTGCCGAATCCGCAGCAGGAAGGTGGCTTCATCCTGGGCTTCGACGAGCCGGTTCAGATCCTTCGCCGCCACCTTCAGATCCAGCGAATCACCGGAACCGAAAACCTTCTGCCAGGCCGTGATCGGGGTCACGGCGAACTGGTTGCGGTTGTTGCCCATGACCGTACCGCGATCTTCAACCACGCCGATGACCCTGAAATGGCGGCCGCCGATCTTGACTTCGCGACCGACCGGATCGGCGCGGCGGGGGAAAAGATCGCGGGCGACCTCGAAGCCCAGGACGACGACTTGCCGGGCGTTGACCACATCCTGCCGGCTAAGGTGGCGGCCAAGAACGAGGGGCAGATCCTCGATCAGCGCATAGTCCTCGGTGACACCGCGCACGCGGGTGCCACGAAATTTGTTTCCCCCCGCATGAAGGGTGGACATGCGCGAAATATATACCCCCACGGAGGACGCTTCCTCCATGCGATCGGCCAGCCACTCCCGGTCGTCCAGGGTCAGGTCGGGATTGTTGAGGGATTCGAGAAAGGCGTCGAAGTCGGTCAGAAATTGCAGGTCGTTGATGCGGGTGATGGTGAAGACATCGGTGCCCTCGTCGAGGACCACACGGGAAACATATAGATCCGCGCCGTAGATGAGGGAAACCACCGCAATGACCGACATGGTGCCCACGATGTTGCCCAGCAGGGTCAGAAAGGTCCGCAGCTTGTGCCCGCGCAGGCTGGACAAGGCGATGCGGACGCCCTCGAAAAGGTTCATCAGTCTTCCGCTTCTGTGCCGCTGCCACTCGAGCCTTTTCGATCCTTCTTTTTCATCTTTTCGACCAGGGCCCCATCCTTCAGCTGCCTCAGGATTCGGAAGGGTCCGGTGACGACCGTCTGTTCCTTGGTCAAACCGCTCAGGATCTCGAAGTCGTCTTCGCCGGCGATCCCGATCTCCACGGGCACGAATTTCACGTAGCCGTTCTTGAGGATGAAAACACCTTCGGTTTCCTCGCGCTTGATTTGGGAATTTTCACCATCGGTCGTATCGGTAGCCGTGTCCCCGAAGCCGAATTCTTTCAGCGCCTCTTCCTGCTTGCGGGCCCGGCTGCCGGAATAACGGCGGATATCGGATTTTTTCAAGGGCCATTCCCGTACCGTGACCGATCCCAGGGGAACGGCCAGAGCGTCCTGACGGTCGGCGACGGTGATCTCGGCTTTGGCCGACAATCCCGGCCGGATGTTCGGCAACGTCTCGTCCAGGGTGATCTTCACCTCGAAATCCACGGCCTCGCGACTGGCCCCGGTCCGCACGCGCAAGGGACTGTTGCCGATCTCCGTCACCGTGCCCGCGAATTCCCGGTCGGGAAAGGCGTCGATTTCCACCTTGGCCTGCTGACCCAGCACCACTTTGACCACCTCGGTCTCGTCCACTTCCACCCAGGCCTCCATGGTTGTCAGGTCGGCGATGACCAGCAGCACGGTGCCCGGGTTGTTGAGGGTGCCCATGATGGCGTTTTCACCCTCTTCCACGTTCAACCTCGTGATCACCCCGCTCATGGGCGCGGTGATGGTCACCTTGGTCAGGTCATGGTGGGCCTTGGTGAGATTCGCCTCGTACTGGGTGATGCGGTGGCGGGCGGCCTCCACCCGGGCCTGCTCGATGCGCGCGTTGGTCCTCGCGGTGGTCACCTGTTCCTCGGAGGCAATGTCTTCCTTGAACAACTCCTCGGCCCGGTCCCGATCCTGGATGGCCTTGTCCAGCGAGGCCTCGGCCAGTCTCAGATCGGCCTTCGAGGATTGAATCATGGCATCGAGGGCCTTGACCGCGGCATCGTATTCCGAGGGATCGATCTCCATGATAAGATCGCCCTGCTGAACGCTCTGACCCTCGACCACGGCCAGATGAACGATGGTACCCATGGCGTTGGCGCTGACGTCGACCTTGCGCTTGGGCTGGATGGTCCCGGAGCAGTTGACGATGGCCGTCAGATCCTTTTGCTGGACCTGCTGGGTTTCGACCTTGGCTTCGGCCTTGTCCCCGGACTTGAGGATGGAAATCACCAACGCGATCAGAACAATTGCCGCCAGGGGAATGAAGATCTTCTTTTTCACTCTGTGACTCCTCGTCGGTCGTCTACATTAAGATTTGGCTCAGCGCCAAGGGTATGGCGGACAACAAGGCCCAGGGCAAAAGCACCGAAAGAACAGCCGCCGAACGGCCCATCTTGAACACTCTTTCAAACCCTATGATGACCAGGACAAGCCCCCACCAGGTGAAAAAATCGCCGTAGGTCATCAGGGCCTGGTAGAGAAAGGACTTCGGGTCCCCACCCGGCATCAGGGCGGCCAGGCCGATATTGACCTTGAACACCGAATCGGTCATCAGGATCAGTGGCAGTTTGATCACAGAAGCGATGGCAAATACCGGCAATGATCCCCACGACACGATGCCGAGGGCCTGCTTGAAGGAGCCGTCACCACCTCCCAGGCGCACGAAAAAACCCAGAATCAAGCCGAAGATCAGGACCATGAGCCAGGTCGTGAAACCGGCGATGCCCGACTGGGTGATCCGTTTGTCCTGGGTGATGTTCCGGGCCTCTTCGTACTGCTGTTCGGCCATGTCTTCGGGAATCATCTCCATGATCTTTGAGTCCCGCATCAACTCGGCCTGCTCCGGCGCGGAAATGGGCAGCGTGAACCAGGAGAAAACAAGCATGACCAGCAAAACCAGAAGCCCCGGCTGCCACCAGCGCGGATTGGCACCCACGTTGTCCATGAGTCGCCCGGGGTTGGTGAAAAGGTCCGTGAGCCGTCCGGAAAATGAATCGTTCATGGTCGGTATGCTCCTTGTTTTCAGTCGGTGGTCTTGTCCGGATAATCCGGATAATCCGGATGAAGGCGCGGCAAAACTTTTCGTCCCGCCCGGGCCAAGGGGCCGTCCGCTTCTTCGTCCGCCATTTTTTCCGTGTCCCGGTGATTCCGCAAAAACTCCGCCGCAAAATCCCCGTTTTCGATTTCGTCCAGAATCCGTTTCATGTTCCGGCGCACCCGGTCATCGATGACCCGCGGTCCCCGAGTCAAGCCACCGTAGGCGGCGGTCCCGCTGATCCTTTTCCGCAGTCCGTCGATGCCCTGCCGGTGCAACAGGTCGGTGATCAGTTTCAGTTCGTGCACACACTCGAAGTAGGCGTTGGTTTCGTCGTAGCCCGCTGCGACCATGATGTCGAAAGCCGATTTGAGAAGTTCGATCACCCCGCCGCACAGGACCACCTGCTCGCCGAACTGATCGCTGATGCATTCGGCCCGGAAGGTGGTCACGAAGCCGCCTCCGGTCAGGCATCCGACCGCCAGGGCATACGAAGCCGCCAGATCCCAGGTTTCGGCGGGCGAATCTCCGGTCACCGCCAGCAGGCCGGGCACACCCGAACCGGCGGCGTGGGCGGCGGCCAACATATCGCCCTGACCTTTGGGCGCCACCAGGAAACAGGAGCGGCCGGGATCGGGCTTGACCTGGTCAAATGCGACGGCAAAACCGTGGGCAAACCCAAGGGCGGCCAGCGGTTGCAGATTTGGCGCGATCTGGCGGGTGAATACCGGAGCCATGGCCTCGTCCGGCAGCATGAGCATCACGACATCACCGGCGGCCACCGCTTCGGCAACGGAAAGGACCTCAAAACCCCTATCGGAGGCCCGCTGGCCCGAAACCGAGCCATCCCTGGCCCCGACGACCACCTTCACGCCACTGCGACGGAGATTCTGGGCATGAGCAGAGCCCATGGTGCCGTAACCGACCACCGCCACGGTCCTGCCTTCAAGGAATCCGAGATGGGCGCCATCACGTTCCACCACCGTACCCGGCGGCGGAGGATATTGTTTGAATATTTTTTTCACCATGGACCGCAGAATAGCCCCATCCGGGTTCCTTGACAAGAATCCTCTGATTGGATAAATTGCCCTCCTGCCCGGAAAAACAGGGGTTTTTCCGGTTTTGAAGGACATGGGTGGCGGCTTAGCTCAGCTGGTTAGAGCATCGGAATCATAATCCGAGTGTCCGGGGTTCGAGTCCCTGAGCCGCTACCATCATAATTTCCCGAAAATCCATTCGTCCGGATCGACTTTTCCTTCCCGCCGCCGCCTCACCCACGACCGGAGGCAGAGTGCCCCAGTTTCCTTTCAGCGACCACCGGTTTACCGGTACCGTTTCGGCCCGGATCGAGGATCTGGTCCGGCGTTGCTGCCGTGACGTTTCACGACCCGGCCTGGTGGTGGGATTGTCAGGAGGACCGGACTCGGTGGCCCTGTTGCTGGCCGCCAAAGCCTGGTCTGAAAAAACGGGCTCCCCTTTGGCCGCGGCCCACTTCAACCACAGATTGCGGCCGGCCGAAGCCGACCGGGACGCCCTTTTCTGCCGCGACCTTTGTGCCCAGCTGGAAATCACTCTTCATGAAGACGGAGAAGACCCACGACCCGCAGCCAGGTCGCGCGGTCAAGGGCTCGAAGAAGCCGCCCGCCACCTTCGGCGCCAGTTTTTTCGAAAAGTCCTGGCTCAAAACACCGATCTGCACGCCGTGGCCACCGGCCACCATCGCGACGACCAGACCGAAACGGTGATCATGCGGCTGTTTCGCGGCACCGGCCCTGCCGGGCTGCGTGGAATTCGGCCGGTGAGCGGGTCGTTCATTCATCCCTTGCTCACGGTCGGACGCGGGGAAATCGTCGCTTTTCTGGAAGACTGTGGACAACCCTGGCGCACGGACACCACCAACCTGGAGGGAGAAAACCTTCGGGCCAGGATTCGCCGTGAATTATTGCCCCTGGTCCGGGGTATCTTCGGCCCCGGAAGTGAAATCGTCCCGGCCAGGCTGGCGGAACTGCTCCAGCAGGACATGGATCTTCTGGAGCATTTTACCCGAAAAGCTCTGGCTGAAGTCCGGTTGCCGGATCAGCCGGAACAATTGAGCGTGGCCAAACTGCTGGATCTTGAGGCCGGCCTGGCCCCCCGGACCCTGAAGCTGTGGCTGGAAGAGATGCAACCGGTGGGCCTGGAACGCGTCCATTTGGATGACATCCTGGCCTGGCTTGCCGGAGGGCAATCCGGCTCCGGACTTGATCTTGCCGACGGCCTGCGGCTGGTCCGAGACTTTGACAGGCTGTCCCGCCAGAAGGATGTCCTGGCAGCACCGGTCCTGCGGCGGGCGGAGGATTATCGTATTTTGGTCACAAAGAAATCGTCCGAGCCACCCGAAGGCCACCCCTTGGGCTGCGGCGACCCCGCCGACGAATCGACCTGGCGATTGACCTGTCCCGCGGAAAGCCTGACCGGCAATCTGAAAGTGCGGAACTGGGGCCCCGGTGATCGGTTTCAGCCCTTCGGCCTGGAAGGATCCAAGAAATTGAGCGATCTTTTGCGGGAGCGGCAAATTTCCCGCGAAGCACGTCCGGGGGTCCTGGTGGTGGCCGATGAGGCCGGCATCCTGTGGGTGGTCGGCCTGGCGCGCGCCGAACGAACCCGCTTGTTGCCGTCCGCCTCGGAGACAGTTACTATCTCTGTCGCCAAACGAACTGACGATTCGAACGGATTATCCGAACCAAGGAACGATAATTAATGAGCCCCAATCCTGGCAGCAAAAAATCCGGACCCGGCAATCAGCCTCCCAAAGGGCCCAACAAGGGACCGGGCATGAAGGTCCCCCAGATCCCCGGCAAGACCGCGGGATTCTGGATCCTGTTGGTATTCCTGGTCTTTTTGGTCTACCAGATGGTCTATATCGACCGGTCCGCCATCCACGAGCTGACCTATTCCGCCTTCGAGCAGCAGGTCACCCAGGGCAACCTGCGCTCCATTTCCAAGACCGGTCTGGACGTCAACGGCGAATTGAACGAGAAGATGACCTTGACGGTCAAGGACGGCTCCCTGAAAGAAGTGGACCGTTTCCACACCCGCCTGCTTTCGGACCGGGACGATTTCGCCGACTGGATTTCCGCCTCCAACCCCGAGGCCTCCCTGATCGGCGAGCCCCCCAAGACCAACTGGTGGGGCCATTTCCTGACTTATTATCTGCCCTTCCTGTTGATTCTTGGGCTGTGGCTGTTTTTCCTGCGCCAGATGCAGGGCGGCGGCAACAAGGCTTTCAGCTTCGGCAAGAGCAAGGCCAAGATGTTCAACATGGACAAGCCGGAAATCACCTTCGAGGACGTGGCCGGCTGCGACGAGGCCAAATACGAACTGCAGGAGATCATCGATTTTCTGCGCGCGCCCCAGAAATTCCAGCGCCTGGGTGGTCGCATTCCCAAGGGAGCCCTGCTGGTGGGCGCACCCGGAACCGGCAAGACCCTGCTGGGCAAGGCCGTGGCCGGCGAGGCCGAGGTGCCGTTTTTCAGCATGAGCGGCTCTGATTTCGTGGAGATGTTTGTCGGCGTCGGCGCCAGCCGCGTCCGCGACCTGTTCGACCAGGGCAAGAAAAACGCTCCCTGCATCATCTTCATTGACGAGATCGACGCCGTCGGCCGCCATCGCGGCGCCGGCCTGGGCGGCGGACATGACGAGCGCGAACAGACCCTCAATCAGCTACTGGTGGAGATGGACGGCTTCGAATCCAACGAAGGCGTGATCCTGCTGGCGGCCACCAACCGGCCCGACGTGCTGGACCCCGCCCTGCTGCGCCCGGGCCGTTTCGACCGTCAGATCGTGGTCGACATGCCGGACCTGGTCGGGCGCGAGGCCATCTTGAAGGTCCACATGAAAAAGGTGAAACTGGACGAATCGGTTTCCGCCCAGCAGATCGCCGCCGGTACGCCGGGCATGGCGGGCGCCGACCTGGAGAACCTCGTCAATGAGGCCGCCCTGCTGGCCGCGCGCAAAAATCATGACTCGGTGACCATGGATGACTTCGAGGACGCCAAGGAAAAGGTCATGCTCGGCCCCGAGCGCCGCAGCCGGGTCTTCACCGACAAGGTCAAACGCGAGGTCGCCTACCACGAGGCCGGGCACGCCGTGGTGGCCTTTCATGTCGAGGAAGCCGATCCCGTGCACAAGGTGACCATCATCCCCCGCGGCCAGGCCCTGGGCCTGACGGCCATGCTGCCGGTGGAGGACCAGTACACGATTTCCCAGCAGAAGTACCTGGACCAGATCTGTGTCGCTTTGGGCGGCCGCGTGGCCGAGGACATCTTCCTGGGCAAGATCGGATCCGGAGCCTACGGCGACATCAAGGCCGTCACCAACTACGCCCGGACCATGGTCACCCGCCTGGGCATGAGTGAAAAGATGGGTCCCATCGCCTTCGAGGAGGGCTCCGAGCAGGTATTCCTGGGCCGGGACATCGGGCGTCAGCACGTGTACAGCGAAAAGACGCTGCAGGACATCGACGGCGAGGTGAAGCGAATTGTCTCCGAGCAGTTGGATCGGGCCAACCGCCTACTGGAAGGCCACAAGGATCAGGTCGAGACCCTGGCCGCCGCCTTGCTGGAGCGGGAAACCCTGGATGCTGTGGAATTCCAGATGCTCATGCAGGGCCAGGAGCTGCCGGAACTCGAAATCCTGGTCGACCACTCCCTGGCCGATGATGAGCCGGTGACCGAACCTGAAATTCCTGACGCCGAACCGGATTTTTCCGATACCGAAGAGGTAGGCGATCTGGATCCACCAGGTGAACGCTCATGATCCCACCGGAAAAACCCAAGGGGGGCCTGAAGGCCCCCTTTGTCGCGCCGGGCTGGAACCTGGGGCGCCAGGTCCTCGAACCTGCGGGACGGCCCCTGGTGATGGGTATCGTCAATCTGACTCTCGATAGTTTTTTTGCCGGCAGTCGTACGGAAGATTGTGGGCCGGCGGTGGAATTGGCTTTGCGACTGCAGGCCGAAGGGGCCGACCTCCTGGATCTCGGCGCGGAGTCTTCGCGACCCGGCGCCGAACCCGTCGGCGCAGCCGAAGAGCAGGACCGGCTGCTACCTGTCCTGGAAGCCCTGCGGACCGAAACCTCCCTTCCGGTGACCGTGGACACCGTCCGTGCGGGAACCGCCCGAGCCGCCCTGAACGCGGGCGCGGACGGCATCAACGATATTTCCGCCGGTCTGCACGACCCGGAAATGATTCCCCTGGCCGCCGATCGCGGGTGCGGTCTGGTGTTGATGCACATGCGGGGAACGCCGCGAACCATGCAGGACGCGCCGGCCTATACCGATGTGGTAGCCGAAGTTTCCGGCTGGTTGGCGGCTCGCTGCCGCCTGGCACTCGATCAAGGCGTGGCGCCGGACCGGCTGCTGGTCGACCCGGGCATCGGGTTCGGCAAGACCCGGGATCACAACCTGGCCCTTCTGGGGAATCTCAAGGACGTGGCCGGCAGCCGGCCGCTGTTGCTGGGCGCCAGCCGGAAGAGGTTCATCGGGGATATTTCCGGCGCCGGGGTCGAAGACCGCCTACCCGGCAGCCTGGCCGCACTGCACTGGGCCTGGCAAGGCGGCGCGTCCATGGTCCGGGTCCACGACGTGAAGGAATCGGTGCAGTACCTGGAAGTGCTGAAAGCCGTGGCCGCTCACTCTTGACCAGAGCCGGCCGCGGGATGCAACCTTGAGGTTGAGTAACTTCCTCGGCGATGCTAGTTTGGATCATCATGTGGGAAAGCATTACCAACAGCCCCATCATCGACCTCCTCGATATCCTCATCGTGGCCTATCTGCTGTACCGCCTGATCGTGTTCATCAAGGACACCCGGGTGATCCAGATGTTCGTGGGCCTGGCGCTTCTGCTATTGCTGTCGTTTGTGGCCAGCAGCCTGGGGATGATCGTGGTCGGGCGCATCATCGGCACCCTGCAGACCGTGTGGGTGATCGCCTTCATCATCATATTCCAGCCCGAACTGCGCTCGGCCCTGACTAACCTAGGCTTACGCCGGGGGTTTGGTCTGTTTACCACCGAGGATGAGATCCCCAAGGAACAGGAAATCCTGAAAGCGGTGACACGCTGTGCAAAACGAGGTCTCGGGGCTCTGATCGTTATTGAACGGGAAGTGCGTCTGAACAACTGGATCAAAAAAGGTGTTCCCCTGGATGCGGAGATCACCGCCCTGACCATCGAGTCCATCTTCACCGTACCTGGTCCCCTGCATGACGGAGCCGTGATCATCAGCCAGGACAAGATCGCCGCGGCCGCGGTCATCCTGCCCATCACCGAACGGGAAGAGCTGGGTTACATTTTGGGGACGCGGCACCGGGCCGCCATCGGCATCAGTGAACAATCCGACGCCATCGTGATCGTCGTCTCGGAAGAAACGCGGGCCATCAGCCTGGTGTACGAGGGAGATATTCGCCGAGGTCTTTCCCTGGACGACCTGACCACCGAGCTGGAAAGGATCTATCTGCGGAAGTCGGGGTCCGGGAAGAAAAAATCCTCCGAACGCAAAGACCCCGACAAGCTCGTTTCCGAATCCGCTCCGGAAGTCCCGGGCGAAACAGTTTCCTGACCCGGTCCGGGTCGACTATCCCGCTCGCTTAGCGCACAACCACAACCCTCTGTACCCGACTGGCCTGAGCCGTTTGCAGCTGGATGAAGTACATCCCGGCGGGAGCCCGTAAGCCGTCTTCACCGCGGCCATCCCACTGCATGACGTGGTCGCCTAAGTCCATGACCCCATCCACAACCGTCCGGACCAGCCGCCCCCGAACGTCGTGAACGGAAATCCGGACGTTGATGTTACCCCACTGAGCAAAGGGGCGCAAACCGGGGTGCCCTATTCCGGGGCTGGTTTTGGGATTCCACCAAATCCTGGGCTTTCACGAGTATTAATATTCGGATGATTTTATTTCCGCGTTTTTTGGATCAGGGCCAGGTCTGCCAGGACCAGCGCCGCCATCGCTTCGACAATGGGCACGGCACGAGGCACCACGCAGGGATCATGGCGGCCCCGAGCTTCCAGAGTGGTTTCCCCGCCTGAATAGTCGGCCGTCTGCTGGGCCACCCCAATGGTGGCCGGAGGCTTGAAGGCCACGCGAAAAACAATGGGTTCCCCATTGCTGATGCCGCCCTGGATTCCGCCGCTGTTATTGGTGACCGTGCCCAGGCTTTGCCCCTTTTTCACATAAGGGTCATTGTGGTCGGACCCACGCATCCTGGTACCGGCAAATCCCGAGCCGACCTCGAACCCCTTGGCCGCAGGAATGGACAACATGCCGGCGGCCAGCAGGGCTTCCAGCTTGTCGAATACGGGTTCACCCCAACCAATGGGCACGCCGCGGCACACGCAGGCAATAACCCCGCCGACGGAATCCTTGTCCCGCCGGGCCGCCAAGACGGTGTCGGTCAAGGCTGGGGCCAGATCGGGATCAGGGCAGCGGATATCCGTGGCATCCACCTGGCCGCGGGTCACATTCAGGGCATCGACTTCGGCGGGTCCGGCATTCCCCACGCTTTCGACCCAGGCTACGATCTCGACCCCGTACTTCAGAGCCAGCCATTTTTCGGCGACACAACCTCCGGCCACCCGGGCCCAGGTTTCCCTGGCACTGGCCCGGCCTCCCCCGCTGGCAACCTTGATCCCGAATTTTTCCAGGGTAGTCAAATCGGCATGAGAGGGCCGCGGGATATCTTGGTGGGCGGCATATTCCTCGGGCCTGTGATCCCGGTTCCGTACCATCATGGCAAGGGGGGTGCCCAGGGTTTGGCCATTTTCCAGGCCTGACAGGATTTCCACCCGGTCGGATTCCTTGCGGTCCGAGGTCAGATCCCCCTGACCCGGCCGGCGCCGATCCAGCTGGGCCTGAACGTCCGCAGGAGCCAGTTCAAGCCTGGGTGGACAGCCGTCCACCACGACCCCCAGGGCCTGGCCATGGGACTCCCCAAAAGATGTGATTCGAAACACTCTGCCGAAGGTGCTGGACATGACTCTCCAGGGGGTCGCATCCGGAACGAGTCCGGAAATGAAAACGGAATCCACTGAAGATCATAATGTCAGAACCGCGGCCCTATGGCAATGGGCGGCCGATCTTTCCCCACCAACATGAAGCCGCCGCCGCCCCTTCCCGCAACCCAAGGACAGCGGCCGCTTCGATCGCTGAAGGTGAGTCCTCCCAGCCTCACCACCAGCACCATTACCCATGCAACCACCCTGCCGTCATTTCGAAACCGAACCCAACCTCTCACCGCCCTTGTATGTCGTTAATTCGCAACACCTAGACGCATTGTCGTCCTGGCGTCCCCTGGCGTATGTTCCTGGATCGGTCCCACATCTGTCCCGGTAAAATCCAAAAAATGTCCCGCTGCGTGAATTCGCAGCGGGACACCGGGACACCGGAAGCCTATTTGTTCAGGTCAGCTCTTGAGAAGGGCCTTTTTGCTCACCCGCTTCTTGGACGGCTCCTGTTCCGCCGAAGAATCCGACTCGCCCAAAATTGCGTTCAGGAACAGGCCGACGATATCAGGATCATATCGGTCCCCCAGGTTGTCCCGCAGGATACGGGCCGCCGTACTCGGGGCGATGGGGTTCTGGCTGAACGTACCCGTCACCATGGATACGTAGTTTTCCACCACCGTGACCAGGCGGGCGGCCAGGGGAATTTCCCGGCCCTTCAGCCCGCGGGGAAAACCTTCACCGTTGAACCGCTCATGGTGGCAATGAACCACATCCACGATGGTATTCGGCAGATTGAGCCCCGCCAAGAGCTTGGCTCCCTCGGCCGGATGGCTCCGGAAAACAGGCCACTGGGTAGGATCCATTTCCTCAGGCGGTTTCATCAGATCGTCATCCTTGTCGATCAGACCGATATCCCGCAGCAGGCAGCCATAGGTGAGGCTGCGTTCCTGGTCCGGGGGAAAGCCCATGACCCGCGCCAGACGATGGACGTGGTCCACGATGGACTGGGTCAATTTGTCGTGACCAAAGCACCTTTTTTCCCGCTGGGCCAACAGGAGCCGAACCAGCTGGAGACTGCCGTCGGCATGGTCGTTGGTATCGTCGAACCGGGCCAGCAACCGGGAGGTTTCCTTGAATAACCGGCTGATTCGATCGGCCGAATCCTCGCAGGTGAACTCTTCATCGAGGCCGAGAATGGCCGTACCCAGATATTCATCGTCCCAGTGCAGGCCCACGATCCATTCGGCCTGACATTCGGCCAATCGCTCTTTGATATCCTTGAAGGTGACCGGGATGTTGGCCGCATCGACAGGCCTTTGCATGCCCCGGAAATACTGTCCGATCTTGCGGCCGGACAACTCCAGTCTTTCCCAGTGATTGTGGTGACCAACCATGACCTGGGGCCGGGTCATATCAGGACCCAGGAAGGCCAGGTGGCGAACCGGCAACGCCGGCCAGCTATGGCGGGCGAACAATCGCCAGAAATGAGGCCGATCGTCGGCGTCCGGAAGATTCAAGGCCAGCGTCAGGAGAACCTTGGCGGTGGAATCCTCATCCGCCGCCGGCAAGGTCCAGGAATCAGGCAAGGACTGTTCCCTGTGGCCTGCCTCTTTTTCCTGACTCTTTTCGGAATCCCCACTGGAATCGGCCCTGTTCACAGAGGTTGCCCTCGCCGTATTCTCGGGACTTGGAGACTCGTCTCCGCCAGCTTCCAGCACCTGCAGCAGCAATTCCAGGGCGAAGTGCTCCGCCACGGAATATTCGCGTTCCTGGTCCCCGCGGTTCAGCAGGAGTATGGCCGCCAGCTTCTCTTGGCGCATGACCGGCAAGATGATCTGGGGATTGATCTCCTCCAGCATGTGGATTTCGTCTTCCCCCAGCTCTTCTTCCTGGAGATCCAGAATAGACAGGGGGGCACGGGCTTTTTCGAGCTGACGAACCAGGGAACAATCCGTCGGCAGCTGCCACTCCTGGTCCGGATCCTCCATCATGTCTTCGCGTTGGACCAACATATGGGTATCGTCGGCCAAACCGTGGCTGAAGAGCAGGTTTCTCAGGGTCGCCATGTATTCAGAATGATCCTTGTACTCCGACCAGCTTCCCAGAGCGCCCACCGCTTCGGACAAGGAGGTGTAGTGGTGGTCCTTACGCCGTCCCAGGTGATTCGACGTTTCCTCCGCAGGGCCGTTGAACTCCTCCAGGACTTCGTTCATGGCGGAGATGCCCTCGTCGCAAATGGCCGGCGCCCGAGTTTCGGCCTTGGCTTGGCGAGCCGAACCTGACGATCGCTTTTTCTTCGGGTACTCGGGTTTTTCCACCGGAGTTTCAGCCACAGGATCGGGAACCGGTTCGGGTTCAAGTTCCACGACTTCGGGTTCAGGTTCCACGACGGTCTCCTCGATCGAGGGAACCCCAACAACCAGGCTATCGGCCGCCTCTTTGACCGAGTCGAAAAAGCGCAGAGGCAAATCCTCGAATTTCAAATTCAGGAACCGTTGCACCACTTCCCCGGCCCCCACGAATACGGCCTCCCCACCGGCCGAATTCAATCGTCTCTGGAGATCCGCGAGGATGGCCGCACCGCCTCCGCCCATGGAAGAAAGATCGGACAGGTCCAGTATCAAATAGACCTTGTTCTTTTTCAGACATCGTTCCGCCAGATCCAGCAGGTTGCTTTTGTCCGAGCGGCCGATAATTCCCGACAGCCGGATACCGAACAGCCGGGAATCCTTGAGATTGAGGGGTTTGAACCTTGTCGCCATAAATCAGACCATTGTTTCGGTTAGCCAACGGTCCAGGACCGGGCGCAAGAACCGCCATTCACTGCCGACCTTCTTGGCCGGGATCTTTCCTTCTTTGGCCAGCCGGCAAACCGTCTTGACATGCATCTTCAGGTATTCAGCAGCTTCCACCGAGGTCATTACTTGACCATAGCTTTCTTCACCACCGATAAAAACCCTGGAAGAATCGTTGTAGTCAGGCATTGAGGATGTCTCCTTCTCTAGATTCCAGGCATGGCGTGCCACAACACGAGATCCGAATCTTGCAACTCCCATGCCCATAGTCAGGACAGCTGGGATTCGGCAGAAAATGCCGCATTACAAGGGTTTAATGGGAAGGATGGGGAATGGCGGGGAACGGTGGAACCCGGCCCGGCGGTGCAGGATACATCAAGGTTGAGAAAGGCGTTGCAATATGCGATTGAGCTCGATGGGGTCGAATGGCTCCTTCCAGGCGGCACCCGCCCCCAGCAAGCGGGCTCGTTCCCTGTCCGAGGCATCGGCCAGAGAGCTTCCCACAACCAGGACAAGCGGGATTTTCGCCCCCATGGGCACAGAGGCCAGGCCCTCTTTCATTCGGACCAGATGCCTGGTGGGCTCCAGGTTGTCGCAAAGAATGGCCCGCGGCGCCGGGCCAATGGCCAGATATTCCAGGGCCTGGCCAGGGTCACACGGCAGGTCCACCCGGTAGTTGCGATCGGAGAGTTTTTCCCGGATTTCTTCCCGTCGAAAGGCGCTGTCCACCAGCAACAGGATCTCAGCGGGTTCGGTAGCAGAATCACCGGATTCCTCCATCCGGTGGACCTGTCTTTCAGCAGGAAAAAACAGGACATCGCCCCTTTTTCTCAGGTTGAGCCAGCGCCCTTTTAATCGCTGTTCCTGGGCCGGGGTCAGATTTGATTCAGACCAGCGACGGCCCCATTTCCGGAACAGAGCCTCTGCCTCATCCAGGACCGCCAAGGGCGTCCCCGCATGGCGAAACGATTCCAGGGCCGACTCCCAGCCCGTGTCCCGGTACAGCTCCGCCGGCGCGGAACCCTGATCCCTCTTGGCCAGCAATTCTTCCAGGAAGTCGGCCAGACGTCCCAGGGGAAAGACCAGATGAAGAGGAAAAGATTCTGGTGAGGACTCGAATCGAGCCACCCATTCGGCAAGAACTCCGCTCAGGCGGACAAAACCCTCACCGGCCGGACCGGGGGCCTGAACTACAGCTGCCAGAAGTCGGGCGGAAACCTTGATGCGGGCCAGGTGGGAAGCCATTCCAGGGGCGGGTTCCCTCAGGCCTGAAAAATGGCGGAACCGCTCAAGCAGCTCCGCCAGGTAATCAGCCAATGGGCCGGGACCGAATTCGGGATGGCTCGGGTTGGCTGCGTTCATTTCCGGTTCCGGTCGCTTTGGCCCCGGACCGGAAAAGAACGCTCCGACCGGAGATCAAGTCATGGGTTTGGCGCCAAAATCCGAGAGGTCGAAAACATCGTCCTCCACCGCGGCGTCATCGGTGCCCACGCCGGCCACTGGTTCCAGAGGCGAGGCGCTGAACTCGGAAAGATCGTAAACATCTTCTTCAGCTTCCGGCGTCTCGGTGGCCATCTGAGAGGCTCCGAAATCCGAAAGCTCGAAAACCTGATCCGGATTCTGGGGATCGTCATCAGACACCGGTATCGCCCCGAAAGCCGACAGGTCGAAGGTCTGCCCCTCGTCTTCGGATTCCGGATCCAATTCCGGAT
>CBDUDB010000040.1:0-18784 GCA_965365795.1 uncultured bacterium
AACCATGGCTCCGGTTTCGGGATCCAGCTGGGCGGGAAGAGGCGAGGGCGCCGCTTCCAGCAGGGTCACCTCGGCGCCCCACAGGGAGGTGAAGGCCTCGGCCAGTTCACAGCCCAGAAACCCCGCACCGATGACAATGACGCTGCTGATCTGGCCTGTGGCCAGACCCTTATGAAGCGATTGCACATCTTCGGGCGTATGGAATGAAACGATTCGCGGGTGGTCCGGCTGGCCAGGCAGACGCAGGGGTCGGGCACCCGTGGCCAGAACCAGATCGTCCCAGGGGAGGGATTTTTCCTGTCCGCCGGCATCCCGGATCAGCAACTCGTTTTTGTCCGAATCGATGGCCGTCGCCCGCCACCCGGCGAGAACCTCTACACCCTTGACGCCCAGGAAATAATCGGTGTCGCGTGTGGCGCCGTCGGCGGTCCGGTGCAAGGCTTCCAGGTTGGTGATGTCACCGGACAAAACGTAGGGCATTCCACAAGCGGCGTAAGAAAACGTTTCCCTGGCTTCCACCACCGTGATCCGCCAATCCGGCCGCAGCCGGGCCAGGCGGCTGGCACACCGCAACCCGGCGGCCGAAGCCCCGACGACAACCACGTCATGTGTTCCAGCTGCCAAATCACCTACCTCCTCGGCCGTTGCCGACAAGGTAGCAGTGGTCCGCGGACCGGGTGTAAGACCTAGAGAACATCAATCTCCTCGCGCACGGTGATCGCGATCTTGTATAACCCCGTCAATATGAGAAAGCCGATGCCGTAGACCCCGATGGTGATCATCGATTCGGGCAGGGTCGGGAAATACTCGGTGATTCCGCCCATGGGATTGGGGATAAACCCGGCCACCACCAGGCCGAGACCCTTTTCGATCCAAACGGCCACGATCACGGACCCGCAGATGAAAGGCAGTATTTTTTCGTTTCCGCGCACACCCGGGAAGTAGAGCAGGATCAGCGACAATACCGAAAGGGAAACCGACAGCCACATCCAGGGCGCCAGGGCCGCCTTGCCCTCCAGACCGAAAAACAGGTACTGGAAGTGATGCACGTGTTCGGGGATGTCGCTGTACAAACCCGTGAACAGCTCGACCGCCACGAAGAAGATGTTCACCGACAAGGCGTAGGTGACGATCAGCGAGAGTTCCTTGAGAGCTTCGCGGCCCGGATCGAACTTGGTGAACCGGCGCAGCAACAGCGCCAGGATGATCAGCAGACTCGGCCCCGAAGCGAAGGCCGAAGCCAGAAACCTCGGCACCAGGATGGCCGTCAGCCAGAAGGAGCGCGCTTCGAGTCCCGAATACAGGAAAGCCGTAACGGTGTGAATGCTCACGGCCCAGGGAATCGACAGGATGATCACCGGCTTGATCCAGTTCGGCGGGGCGATGCCCTTGCGTTCGGAACCGAAGACCACCAGGCTGATCACAATGTTCAGCAACAAGTAGCCCGACAGCGACATCATGTCCCAGAACATGAGTGAATTGACCGACGGGAAACGGATCACGTTGAGCACGCGAGCGGGTTGCCCCATATCGACGAAGATGAACAGCATGCACATGATCACCGCCGAGATGGCCAGGCATTCGCCGATGATGACCATCCGACCGAACGGCTTGTAGTTGTGCAGGTAATAGGGCAGAACCACCATCACCGCCGAGGCGGCCACGCCGACCATGAAGGTGAACTGGGCGATATAGAATCCCCAGGGCACGTCCCGGCTCAGCCCGGTGATGCCCAAACCGTGATTCAACTGACGCCAGTAGGCAAAGAACCCGGCGGCGATGATCAGCAAGAGGACCGCAACCCAGCTCCAGTATCGCGGGCTGCCTTTGAGTGCCTTCTCCAGCATTACAACCTCACACTCCTCACACGATGTAGAAGATACTGGGCGCGGTGCCCAAGTTCGGTTTCCGGCGCAAGCTATTGTTCGTCCTCAGCAATTGCGAAACCTCGGACTCGGGATCGTTCAGATCCCCGAAGAACAGAGATCCGCAGCCGGCTTTGCGGCCGGCTTCGACACAGGCCGGTAGTTTCCCCTTGGCCAGGCGCTCCACGCAGAAATTGCACTTCTCGACCACACCCTTGGTGCGCGTGGGGTATTCCGGGTTCACCTCGTCGATGTACGGCCGGGGATCGAGCCAGTTGAAACTGCGCGAGCCATAGGGACAGGCGGCCAGGCAGTACCGGCAACCGATGCACCGATGGGGATCCATGGACACGATACCCTCGGCGTTCTTGAAGGTGGCCTGGGTGGGACAGACCCTGACGCAGGGCGGGCGGTCGCAGTGGTTGCACATGACCAGCACCTGCCGCTTCATCAGCGAGTCCTGAGTGTAAGGATGCACCTGGTGGGGAAACGCCCGGGGATATTCTTCCTTCCAGACCCACTTGACCTCGTGGTTGGATTCGGGAATCTCCGGTACGTTGTGCGTCACATGGCAGGCATCGATGCAGGCGGTGCAGCCGTTATCCTTCTGGCACTTGCGGGTATCGATGACCATGGCCCAGCGGATGCCGGTCGCATCCTTCTTGGCGGCGACACCGGAAGCGCTGGCCACCACCGGTACCGCAGCGCTGAGACCCAGCAGCGAAGTCCCGGCCATTTTCAGGAAGCCCCTTCTACTTTTTTCCATCGAACAGCCCTCCCTTCGGTTCGACGTGGCAGTTCCAGCAGGTGGGACTGACGCCGACGTAGTTGTGGCAGCGGTCGCAAAACGCGGCCTTGTTCTGGTGGCATTTCATGCAGGTGTTCTGCAGGCTCATGTCGTACTGGTGGTGGTCCGCCTCGGAGGTGTAGGTCCGGACGCCCTTGCGGACGACCGAATTCCGCCACTCGTTGAGCAGGTCCATGTGCCAGGCCTTCATGTACTCCTTGGACTCCACGCAGGAGGTTTCACCGGCCGGGTATTCCAGCTCCGGACGATAGTCCGACTGGCCGCGCGTGGCGGTGTACCAGATCGGGAAACTGACCAGGATGAGAAAGATCACCACTCCCAGGATGATTCTTCCTGAATCTCGATTAGGCATCGCTCGCCTCCTTCTGGCCGACCGCCTGCGGCAGAGGTTCGAGCCTCAGGTCCACGGTTCGCTCCTTCTGACCCTTCATCACCAGGGCGTTGGCAACCATTTCGTGCACTCCCGTTACAACAACGCCGGGTGCCCAGTAGTCACACACGGTGGTCAGGGTGGCGCGGTCGATGGCACAGACGCAGGCCAGCTGGTTTACATCGTACTTGTCGCGCACGTGACGCACGGCATTGCCCCGGGGCATGCCGCCGCGGATCCGCATCTCCATGTTCTCGTCGGTTCCCAGCCCGGCCCCGCCACCGCAACAAAAGGTCTGCTCGCGGATGGTGTTCTCGGGCATCTCGTGGAAGTTGTTGCACACGTTGTTGATGATGTAGCGCGGTTCCTCGAACAGCCCCATGCCGCGGGCCGGATTGCACGAATCGTGGAAGGTGACCCGGATGTGGTCGTTCATGCTCGGATCCAGCTTGAGCTTGTTGTTCTTGATCAGGTCCGCGGTGAACTCGGTGATGTGGATCATCTTGCTCGAGCGTGCATTCTCGAACACCGTACCGGTGATGGACGAACGCGGAACTTCCAGGAAGTCCGCCGGCCCGTTCATCGTATCCATGTACTGGTGCGCCACCCGCCACATGTGCCCACACTCGCCGCCGATGATGTACTTGACCCCCAGCCTCTTGGCCTCGGCGTAGATCTTGGCGTTGAGTTTTTTCATGATCTTGGACGAGGTGAACAAACCGAAGTTGCCGCCTTCGGAGGCATAGGTGCTCCAGGTGTAATCCAGGCCCAGCTCATGGAAGAGCATCATGTAGCCCATGCAGGTGAAGGTCCCGGGTTCCGCCAGGAAATCACCCGAAGGCGTGACAAAGAGAACCTCCGCGCCCTTCTTGTTGATGGGCGGTTCGATGGAGACTCCGGTCACCTCCTCTATATCCTCGCAGAAGAACTCGAGGGTGTCCTTCAGACCGTGGGGCTGGATGCCCAGATGGTTGCCCGTGCGCGAACAGTTGGCCACCGGCTCCATCACCCAGTTGACGCCCAGTCCCAGCTCGTGCAGCATCTCGCGGGCCATCATCGTGATTTCCGCCGTGTCGATCCCGTAGGGACAAAAGACCGAACAGCGCCGGCACTCGGTGCACTGGTAGAAGTAGTAGAACCACTCCTTGATCACGTCATAGGTCAGCTTGCGTCCACCGCCCAGTGTGCCCAGGATCTTGCCCACGGTGGTGAAGTCGTTGCGGTAGATGGACCGCACCAATTCCGCCCGCAGAACGGGCATGTTCTTGGGATCACCACCGCCGATGAAGAAGTGGCACTTGTCCGCGCAGGCGCCGCAGCGCACACAGGTATCCATGAAAATCTGGAACGACCGGTACTTGCCCAGCAGCTCCTTGAATTTCTTGTGGATGATCTCCTGCCAGTTCTCCGGCAGTTGCCAGTCTTCAGCGGCGGGAGACCACTCGCGGGGATTGGGCATGCCCAGGTACTCGAGGTGTTTCGGCTTGGTCGGGTAGATCCAGCTGCCCGGCCTGAAGTCGGCCGGGGTGTCCTGCCAGCGCGTCTTGGGGGGATTCAGATCGACTTTTTCCATGACGTCGTGTTCGTAGAACTCGACCTGATCCGGCTTGAAGTCCGTCATCTCTACTCCTTATCCACAGGAATGCCGGCCGCTTTCATCTTGTCGCGGAATTCATCCTCGTAAGCCTCGTAGGTATGGAAATCCAAGGACGGGTTCCAGGGATTCACATGTCGGCGTGCGCGGTTGTTGTTGGCCATGTTCCGCGTGGGGCTCATGAACACACCCGCCATGTGCATCAGCTTGCTGAAGGGGAAGACGGCGAACAGCACACAGACCAGGAAAAAGTGGGCCGTAAACAGGGGATCGATTCCCGCCGGGGTTACCGGATGAAAACTCAGGATGCCCATGGCCACGGCCTTGATTCCCTCGATGTCGGTCTTGACGAAGTGCCTGAGCAGAACGCCGGTGGTGCCGATGGCCAGCAGCAGGAAAAGAGGAAAATAGTCGTTGGCGAGGGAGATGTACCGCAACGTGGGCGTGACCAGCCGGCGCAGCAACAGGAAGCCCAGCGAGCCGAGCAACAGGAAGCTGGTCAGGAAAATGGCCGGCACTCCGATCTCGAAGAATCCGTCCACGGCCTGAATCTGGTTCACAAACCTGGGCACCGGTTCGGTGAAGAACCGCAGGTGCCTGATGAAGATGATCAGGAACGAATAGTGGAAAGCGAGTCCCGCCGCCCACAGCCACTTGTTGGGCGAATAGACCACGTTGCCGCCGGGTTTGATTTCCACCTTGGTGTTGCGGAAAAGCGAGCGGAAGAAAAGGACCTCGAGGGCCATCCGGCCGACCACACCCAGCGAGGTGCTGGGGTTGTCCAGCTTGCTGTCGGAAATCCACGGCAGGGATTTCTGCTGCCCGCACGTGGTGGGGATTCGGAAAGGCACCGGAGCGCGAGCCCACTTGGTCACCTTCAAGATGAAGCCCCCCAAAAACAGGACGATGGCCGCGTAGGGTACGATCACCCCGAACACGACCTGCAATCCTTCCACCTGGCCGCCAAAATAGGCCAGCAGAACCAGGATCACAGTCGCCACGAGAGCTAAAAGAACAGTCATTCAGCCACCACCTCACCGATTGTCATTTGGGTTGCACGTAACCGGCCTTGATCTCGCGCACCCGCAGGCTATAAACCTTTTCACGCCACTTGACGAAGATGTCGAAGGCAAACAGGGCCATCTGGTCGATGCGATCCTCTAAGGCGACCAGTTCGGCCAGCAGCCGAGGATCGGACAGATCGCCCTGGAGCTCTTCCCTGATCGAGTCCTTGAGCAGAAAGACAAAAGAAACCGCTTCGCTGGGAGTAAAATCCTGGACGGCCCGTATCTTGACGATTTCTTCCAGATGAAGACAAAACTCGGCCGCGTCCGCCCCCTCAATCAGGCAGTCCACCAGGGCCTCCGTTGCGGTGGCCAGGGTCTGCCCCACGGGATTGGCGAAGCGGTCTTTGGTCTGCAGAAAAAAACCCGCCGATTCCTGACGGTAGGAAGCGAGGGTCCGCTCCAGCCATCGTTCCTTGATGGCGGCGCTGTTCCTCTGGAGGAGATCGGCAAGCACCTGTCACCCCGCCTTGGGAAAATCCTTCAACCTCAAGGTGCGCCTGTCCAGCATTCGATCTCGAAGCCGGAGAGACAGACGCCGATTAACCGGGTCCGAGCCCCGACCATAGCCGGGGCCCGGTTCCGATGCTTCTAGACGCAGCCCGTAGGCTTGGGCAGGCCGGCAATCTTGCAGGCACCCTTGGCCGGACCCGAGGGGAACAGCTCGTAGATTGCACTGAGCTTGAACCCGGTCGACTTGCAAAGCTTGCGAATCATCGGAGCCACACCGAACTCCAGATAATACTCGCGCAGGAAGTTCACAACCTTCCAGTGGTCTTCGGTCAGATCATCCACGCCCTCGGTCTTACCCATGGCCGCGGCCACGACTTCGTTCCACTTGTCGGGTTCCTGGAGGAATCCATCCTCGTCAACATCCACGACCTGATCACCTGCTTGGAATTCCGCCATCATCGTCCTCCTTCATTTGGACTTGGTTTTCAACTCCGACTGTCGGATCTTTTGTTTCCGGGACCTGAACCGGCATTCTTGTCCTTCCGCTCGATCGCTTTCAGGAATTCGGGTGCCGGAGAGTGCCCCAGTTCGACCGCCCGATCGAGGGCGGCGCGAGCCTCTTCCACTTCACCTATCTCGAGCAATCCCACCGCCAGGTGGTAGTGCCCGGCCGCATGCTCCGGATCGATCTCCAGAACGCGGCGCATACAGGCGATCATCTCTTTGGCCTCACGCAAATAGAGATGACCCAGACCCTGGTTGTAATGAGCCAGCAAAAGCCCGGGATTGCGCTTGGCGACCTTGCTGTTCACTTCGACGCAACCGGCGAAATCCCAACTTCCGAGCAGGATACCGCCGAGGTTGACCCAGGCTTCGTCGTATTCCGGATCGATTTCGACCGCGCGGCGAAGGGCCACAACCGCCTTCTTGGCGGCGCCCGCTTGCAGCCAGGCCGTGCCAAGTTTCATGTGGGCGACCGCGGAATCCGGATTTTCCGAAACCACTTTTTGCAGTTCGTCGATCTTCACCGGCTTTTTTTCAGGGCCCGAAACCATTGGTCTTCCTTTTCTTGGAGATCTTTTTCAATTCCTTTACCAGAGAGCCCTCGATGCCGCGCCCCACGCTGCCCGGAAATTTTTCGGCCAGCATTCGCAGGACCGCGGCCAACCGTTCATGGAGACCTTCGTCCGCGGCCAAGCGGGTCAGATCCGGCACCATCGGCAGCAGCAACTCCGGGCTTTCCTCGGCCACCGCCTTGACCACCTCCGGCGCGGTGAGCGAGTTGGTCCCGGACTCGTCGTTCATGGCCCAGATCAGGCGTCTGACCACCTGCTGAACCAGGTCCGGGTGGTGGCGCGACGCACGTCCTATCGCCCTGCAGGCGATCGCGCGAACCTGTTCGTCCGCCTGGTAGGTACAGCCCAACAGGTATCGGATCGCCCGCGGTTCTTGAGCCACCAGCACGCCCAGTTTTTCCGTTTCGCCCTGCGCGACCAGTTCCTGGACCTGAACCCTGAGGCTCATTGCAGGGTCCCCGCCGCTGCCTTGACCAGCCCGCCCGCCCAGGACGGTGTGGCCAGGGCGTGCAGGTGGGTATAGGAAGCCACCGTGTTTCCGACCTGCAGGCCGTCGCGGCCGCGGCCGACCCCGACTCCCCGGGTAAGCCGGAAAACCGTGGGCACCTGGTTCGGTTCTTCCATCAGGCACGAGTAATGAAACTCATGCCCGCAAAGTTCCGTGCCTTCGGCCAGGAACGGATTGGATCTTTCGGTGCGGGCCTGCACGTAACCGTGACCCTGGGGCCGCATGGTCTGTTCAATGATCACCGGCAGGGCGCCAACCATCTCGTGGAGTTCCCCATTCTTTACCAGGGCCTTGGAGAGATACATAAGCCCCCCGCACTCCGCCCAGACCGGTAGGCCCTGGTCGATCTGCCGGGCAAGGGCCTCGCGCAGGGACCGGTTGGCCGCCAGTTCGGACGCGTATTCTTCGGGAAATCCCCCACCGGCGTAGAGCCCGTCGATGGCGGGCAATTCTCTGTCCGACAAGGGCGAGATCTCGCAGATTTCAGCCCCCGCGGCCTCGAGGGCGGCGAGGTTGTCAGGGTAGTAGAACGAAAACGCCCGATCGCGCAGAACGCCGATGCGAACCGACGACCTGGTTCTGTTCGGTAATCCGGCCTCGGAGGTAGCCTCGGCCACCGGAAGGTCTTCAGCTGAGCCCGCCAGTTCGATGAGCCCGGGCACGTCGGCGTGATCGTCCACGATCCGGGCGACCCGCTCCAGGGTCTCTCCGATTTCCGGATGTTCCATGGCGGTCACCAGCCCCAGGTGCCGGCTCGGAAGGTGCTGGTCCACCAGCCTGGGAATGGCCCCCAGCACGGGCACGCCCGTGGCGCTGGCCACAGCCTCGCGAATGACTTTTTCCTGCCTCCGGGTTCCGACCCGGTTGAGGATGACTCCGGAGACCGTGATCTCGGGATCCATCATGCAACAGCCCAGGACCTGGGCGGCCACCGTGCGGGTCGATTTGCTGACATCGATGACCAGAACCACCGGCGCGCCGATGAGTTTGGCCAGCTGGGCCGTCGAATGGGAGCCGTTCGCATCCATCCCGTCGAAAAGACCCCGATTGCCTTCAACCACGGCCAGGGACGCATTCCGCCCCCCCTCGATTAGGGAGTCGCGAATGACTTCCGGTGGCATCATGAAGGAATCGAGATTTCGACAAGGTGAGTCCGCAGCGGCGCCCAGCCAGGCGGCGTCGATGAAGTCGGGACCTTTTTTGAAGGGTGCCACCTGGAAACCGCGACTCCGCAAGGCCCCGATGAGGCCGAGCGAAACCAGGCTCTTGCCGCTGTCTCCGGCGAGCCCTGCGATGACCAGTCTTGGCAGCTTGGACCGGACCACTTCACTTCTCCTGAACTGGATCGGCAGTCTAGACGGCAACTGCATGCGCCGCAGTCCACCGCCGAGGGAACCGGTCACCGGCGCTGTCAGGCGCCGGTGACCGTCCCTTTCCTTATTCCTTCACCTCGGGAGGCAGCACGATGTAGCTGCCGCCGACGTAGGAATAGGTGCACTTGCCCGAATCGATCAACTCGCGGATGGCCTCTTTGCACAATTTCTTGTCGCAATTGTCATCCCCGAACTTCTCGATCATGGCCTTCCTGAGATCCAGGGCTTTCAGGTTCTTCTTACCGTGGTAATCCTGAACCAACTTGAACATGGCCTCTGCCACTTCTTCCTTGGTCGCCATGTTAATCACGCCCTTTTCATTGTTTGTGCCGGAAATGCAACGACCTCTTGTAGGTCTCCCCGGCATGTTTGAAGTCGTCCACGTGGTACTTGGTGAACTCGATGCCCGTCTCATCAAAGAAGGCCGGCCAACCGATACGTTCGATCCACTCGCCCACACGTTCGTACTTGCGCGCGCCCTTGGCGTACACTTCGACGATGTTCCGCACCGCGGCGACCGTTTCACCCCACCGCGGAGGGTCGTTGGGGATGAAGGGAATCGCCAGCTTCGAGAACATGGGCTCGCAGCGAGCGTTGCTGACCTTGCCGCCGACCCAGATGGACAAACCATCGTTTTCGGGATCGTTCAGCGTCATGGCCGGGCAAACGGTGAAGCAGTTCGCGCAGAACATGCACTTCTCTTCGATCACTTCCACCGTCTCGACGCCGTCCACCTTGGCAGGCCGGATGGCCCCCGTGGGACAGGCAGACACGGTCGAAGGAATCTCGCACTGCGACTTGATCAAGTCGTGCCTGATCACCGGAGCCCGGCGGTGAACACCGAGGATCGCGATGTCGGAGCAGTGCACGGCGCCGCACATGTTCAGGCAGCAGGCAAAGGCGATACGCAACTTCGCCGGCAGCTTCTCGGTGCCGTCGAAATAGGGAAAGAGGTCATCCATCACGGATTTGACCACGCCGGAAGCGTCGGTCGCAGCCGAGTGACAGTGGACCCAGCCCTGGGTGTGGACGATGTTGGTGATCGAAGCGCCCATGCCGCCTACGGGGTATCCTTGTTTCTTGAGGTCCGCGATCAAGGGATCGATCTTGGACTCGTCGACAACCAGGAATTCCACGTTGTTGCGGCTGGTAAAGCGGAGGTGACCGTCACAGTACTTGTCGGCCAGGTCGGCGAACAGACGGATGGTCTCGATGCTCAACAGGCGCGGGGTTGCCGCACGCACTGACCACAGTTTGTCGCCCGACTTCGCCACGTGCAGAAGCACGCCCGGCTTCGGGATCTCATGGTACTTCCACTGCCCGTAGTTCTTCTTGATGACCTCGGGCAGGAACTGTTCGTAATGCGGAGGACCGATGTCGGTCTTCCTGGGTGCAGGAGTGGCTGACATATTATTCCTCCTCGTCAAGTTCAAAGAAAATGTAGGGGTTCGTCCGAGGATGAATGACCATCTCCGGCTCCGGTTCCAGACCGATCTGCTCAAGGAAATTCCCGAGCCCTATCCGCTGGATGAACTCACCTACACGTTCACGGTTCATGCCGTGCTCGCCCCAGAGATCCCAGATCTCCTCGGCCAGTTCGTAGATGTCTTCAGGGTCATCCATCTCCACGAAGGGCACCAGCACCGACGCGAGCAACGCTCCGCCGATGATGGGCGCCTTGGCGCCGATCAGGATGGTCGCGCCGCGTTCCTTACCCGGGGCCAGGGCCTTGGGCAGAACGTTGATGCAGTGCATGCACTTGACGCAGTTGGTGTTGTCGATGGCGATGGCCTTGCCGTCCCACTTGATGCAACCGGTGGGGCAGCGGCTGATGATGTCTTCCTCGAAATCCACCTTGCCGGCCTTGGCGTAGGCGGTGACTTCCTTCGCGTCCACCTGGATGTTGTCCCGCCAGGTTCCGATGATTGACATGTCCGAACGGGCGACCGAAGCCACGCAGTCGTTGGGACAACCGGACATCTTGAACTTGAACTTGTAGGGGAACGCCGGACGGTGGAGTTCGTCCTGGAAATGGTGGGTGATTTCGTGGGTGAACTTCATGGTGTCGTAACAGGCCCACTCGCAACGCGATTCGCCGCAGCAGCAACTGGGCGTCCGCACGTCGGAGCCGGAGCCGCCGAGGTCGAAACCAAGCTCGGTCAGTTCCGAGAAGACGGGCTCGAGGGCCGCGGTCTTGGCGCCCAAAAGGATGATGTCCCCCGTTGAGCCGTGCATGTTGGTCAGACCGGAGCCGTGTTTTTCCCACACATCGCAAAGCTTGCGCAGCACGTCGGCGGTGTAGAACCAGCCGGCGGGCTGGTTGACACGAATGGTGTGGAATTCCGAGCATTCCGGGAAATCTTCGGGAAGATCGCTGTAGCGCCCGATGACGCCGCCGCCATATCCCATGACTCCCACAAGTCCGCCGTGCTTCCAGTGACCGATCTTGTCCTGGTAAGAACGTTCGAGAATACCCAGCTCATCATTGGCCATGGGATTCTTGACAGCGCTCTTCTTGATCTCCGTAACGAAACTCGGCCACGGGCCTTTTTCGAGCTCGTCCAATAAAGGCGTTTTACGCAACTTTTCGGACATAGCGTCCCCTTTCCGCGCCTGGAGGGTTGGCAACGCTGGACTTCCGGGAATTGCCCGGATATGGTGTCTCCGGAACCCGCAAAACCAGCATGGGAAAAGGCCCGCCAACCCGAAGGTGGCTGAGGCCGCACCCAATTTATGAGTCCATTAAAAATGAATCTGTTCATCCAAGTCAAACTGGCAGTTTGAATGGACCCCATAAAAGGCCTTGATGACAGATTTCGGATCAATCGGGAAATAATGTATTGATCCCGGCCAAACGCTGGCCAGGACCGCCAATGTTCGGTTAGGGCAGATCCAGGCTTTGAAGACTTGATGTAGAATTTTGCCAGGATTGGGTTTACGTGGGTGGGTAGAGGTAGGATCTGGGGGCCATTATCAATTTCGGGCACCCCCCTATTGCCCCGCCGGACCATGCTCCTAATGGGTTGAGCAGCCAGGATTTGAAAATGGACACAAGTACCGGCCGGTCCCCATATGAAACTTGACAGCAAAGGCTCCAACCCTCAGCTTTTCCTATAAGTTCAAAGCGAGTTAAGATCATGTAATTGATAGAATGGTCTTATTTCAGGATGCCCTGACGCTGGACGCATCCGTCTGAGTTTTTTACCGGGTGAAAGTCGCGATGGAACTTCGACAACTTGAGTGCTTCGTCGCCGTGGTGGAAGAAGGCGGTTTCAACCGTGCCACGACCCGTCTGCACATGACCCAGCCCGCCATCTCCTACCAGATCAAGTTGCTGGAAACCGATCTGGACATCCCCTTATTCTATCGCCGGTCCCGCGGGATCAGCCCCACCGAAGCAGGACGAGTCCTTTACCAGCATGCTCAGGTGATCCAGGACAAGGTCCGCAAAGCCCAGCAGGCCCTGGAGAGACTTTCCAACGAGGTGGCGGGGGAAGTCCGGATCGGGACCGTGAACAGCGTCGGGATCTACTTTCTGCCAGATGTCCTGCACAATATGCGGAATCAGGAACCCTCGGCCCGGCCCACGGTCTTGTACCGCAATTCCTATGAAATCATCGATGCCCTTCTGGCCAACCAGGTGGACCTCGCCTTGGTGGCTAACCCGCAGCCTGACAGGCGCTTACGCATGGAGACCATCGTTGAGGAGAAAATTTCCCTGGTCTGCGGCAAGTCCAGCCCCTTTTACGGGCGAAAAGCCGTAGATCCGGACGAGCTGCGCGACCAGCCTTTCGCCACTCTGACTACGGAAAACCCCACCGGGCAGATCGTCCGAGATTATCTGGCCATGTTGGGAGTGAATGTCGATATCGTCGTCTCCACCGACAACGTGGAAACCGTCCGGGAAATGGTCGAAACCGGTCTGGGCATCGCCTTTCTGCCGGACATGGTCACCGCTCGCGGAATTCCCTGTGAAGGCTTCCCCATGGGCCCCTTCAGCCGGGCTCACGTCGATCCCCCGCTGACAAGACGCATCGTCCTGGTGACCTGGAAGAATTTCGAGCCCACCCCGGCCGTTGCGGCTTTTCTTGACGAATTAAAGAAGCACGGGGCCCAATGGAAGGATTGCAGGGACAAGACAATTTTGGACTGATATTCCCTCCTCTACATACAAACTCTCTTTATAGGTCTCATCCAAAGTTTAGCGTTGATTTTATGGGTTCCCGGGACCCATTCTTCCATGTATTGGAAGCTGATTAACAGTTAGCAGTATCCAAGCTTCGGGGTTAGACCTTAGGAGGTATTTAGATGCCAAGTTTCGTGATTCCGGACAAATGTGATGGATGCAAGGCGTTGGACAAAACCGCCTGCCAGTACATTTGCCCCAACGACCTCATGGTTCTTGACAAAGAACAGATGAAGGCGTTCAACCAGGATCCGTCGCAGTGCTGGGAATGCTACAGCTGCGTCAAGATCTGCCCCGTCGATGCCATCGACGTGCGCGGATATGCTGACTTCGTTCCGATGGGCGCCTCCGTGGTTCCCATGCGCTCGACCGACAGCATCATGTGGACCGTCAAGTTCCGCAATGGCAATGTCAAGCGCTTCAAGTTCCCCATCCGCACCACTCCCGAGGGCGAAGCCAACCCGAGTGGCGGCTGGGACAACGATCCCGATCTGGAAAGCTCCGTGCTTTTCACTGAACCCGAATCCTGCGGCTTGCCCGCACTGTGGACGAAAGGTGGTGCATAGCCATGCAGGACTTCACGACAGAAGTGGTCGAAACTGACCTTCTGATTTTAGGTGGCGGCATGGCCGCCTGTGGCTCCGCCGTCGAGGCCGCCTACTGGGCCAAGAAAAAAGGCCTGAAGGTTACGTTGGTCGACAAGGCCGCCATGGACCGTTCCGGTGCCGTGGCCATGGGCCTGTCCGCGATCAACCAGTACGTTGGTCTGAGGGACGGCGAGAACACGATCCGCAACTACGTGGACTACGTCCGTAACGACTTGATGGGCATCACGCGCGAGGATCTGGTGGCGAACATCGCTCGCCACGTTGACTCCTCGGTCCACCTCTTCGAGAAGTGGGGACTGCCGATCTGGAAAGACAAGGACGGCGGTTATGTGCATGAAGGTCGCTGGCAGCTGATGATCAACGGCGAGTCCTACAAGGTCATCGTCGCTGAAGCCGCCAAGACCGCCCTGGGCGTGGACAACGTCTACGAACGCGTCTTCATCACCGATCCTCTGATGGACGGCGACAAGTGTGTCGGCGCCATCGGTTTCTCGGTCCGTGAAAACAAGTTCTACGTGTTCAAGGCCAAGGCCACCATCTGCTCCATGGGTGGCGCCGTTGGCGTGTTCAAGCCCCGTAGCTCTGGCGAAGGCGCCGGTCGCGCCTGGTACCCGCCGTTCAACTCGGGTGCTTCCGCCTACTTCACCATCAAGGCCGGCGCCGAGATGACCTGCCAGGAAGTGCGGTTCATCCCTGTGCGCTTCAAGGACGCCTACGGTCCTGTGGGTGCCTGGTTCCTGCTGTTCAAGTCCACGGCCACCAGCGCCCTGGGCGGGAACTACATGGTCGAGCGTCGTCCCGAGTTGGCGAACTGGCAGCCGTACGGAGCCGTCAAGCCCGTGCCCGCCAACCTGCGCAACTACCTGATGATGCTGGACGTGATGGAAGGCAAGGGCCCCATCTACATGCAGACGGCTGAAGCGATCCAGAGGATCGCCGCCAGCGAAACAGACCCCAAGAAGGCCAAGAAGAAGCTCAAGGAGCTCGAAGCCGAAGCTTGGGAAGACTTCCTGGACATGACGATTTCTCAGGCCATTCTCTGGGCTGCGACCAACATCCAGCCGGAAGAAAGCCCATCGGAAATCGCCGCCGCAGAGCCTTACTTCATCGGCTCGCACTCCGGCGCCTCCGGTGCCTGGGTCAGCGGTCCGAAGGACATCGCTCCGGACGAATACTTCTGGGGCTATGAGAACATGACCACGATCAAGGGTCTGTTCGCCGCGGGTGACGCCTCTGGCGCCTCGTCGCACAAGTTCTCCTCCGGTTCCCACGCCGAGGGTCGGATCGCGGGTAAGGCCGCCGTCCGCTACATCGTCAATGAGAACCTGGACGGACTCAAGTACGACGACGCTTCGATCGACGCCATGAAGGCCACGGTCCTTCAGCCTCTGAAGACCTACGAGGAAAACCAGGGCCTCTCGACGCAGGCCGACGTGAACCCCGCTTACATTCTGCCCAAGATGTTCATGCTGCGACTGCAGAAGCTCATGGACGAATACGCGGGTGGCGTGTCGGCCCAGTTCACGACTTCCAAGCCCAATCTCGAAAGGGCTCTGGAACTTCTGGACCTGCTGCGCGAGGATTCTGAAAAGCTCGGCGCTCCGGACCTGCACCAGCTCATGCGGTGCTGGGAGAACGTGCACCGCAGCTACCAGGCCGAGGCCCATGTCCGGGCGATGCTGTTCCGCGAAGAGACCCGCTGGCCGGGTTACTACTTCCGAACCGACACCCCGAAGATGGACAACGAGAACTGGAATGTTTTCGTCAACGGCGCGCTGAACCCGGCTTCGGGCGAATGGACCTTCAAGAAGGTACCCATTAAGCTCGTCTTCGATGAAGCGTCCGATCACGAACTCGTCGGCGGATGATTCGCAACCTGCACGGCGGTTGATGTGGTGAGGGAGGCCCCAGGTGCGAATGCGCTTGGGGTCTCCTTTCAGTTTCGGCTAGGGGGAAATCCTTAACGGACCTGTAACGTTGAACTTGAGAACGGAGACAGCCATGAACGACCCTGTGAACAACCAACCGGATTCCACCGGACAGACCCCACCCCCCGAAGCAGTGGATCCGCTGAAGGGTCGACGCAAGCTGGAAGGTGACGACGTCTTCCACTTCGGCTGCCACATGGGACTCGAGTGTTTCACCCACTGCTGTCGGGACATCAACATCCTGTTGACCCCGGCGGATGTTCTGAATCTGGCGCGGCGGCTGGAAATGCCCACCGGGGATTTTCTCGACAAGCACACGCAGATGCCCATCACCAAGGATCTTTTTTTGCCGGTAGTCATGCTCAAGATGGGCGACGATCCCGAGAAGCGCTGCTCCTTCGTCAGTGAAGAGGGCTGCGGCGTCTACGAGGACCGGCCCTGGGCCTGCCGCATGTACCCTCTTGGTTCGGCTCTGCCGCCGGCCCGGGCGGGCGAAGACAACGAACCGGTCCACTTCTTGGTCGAGGACGACTTTTGCAAAGGTCACCTCGAGAAAACGGAATGGACCATCAAGAGCTGGAAAGACGATCAGAAGCTGCATCACCAGGAAGAACTTGAAACCGGCTTCCGGGATATCGTCTCGCACCCCTGGTTCATCGGGGGCCAGCGCCAGCTCGATCCCAAGCGGATGGAAATGTTCTACACCTCATGCTACGACCTCGACACCTTCCGCAGATTCGTTTTTTCCACTTCTTTCATCGATCGTTTCGAGCTGGAGGAAGATCTTCTCAAACAGTTGAAGACGGATGATGAAGCCCTGCTGCGGTTCGCATTCCGCTGGCTGCGCTTCGCCCTTTTCGCCGAGCCGACCATGACCGTTACCGACAGCGCGTCAAAGGCCGCGACCGGAGCAACCCTGGAGAAGGAATCATGAGCCATACCAATGCAGCGCCCCTGATGGTCGTCGGGGCGGGAATATCCGGCGTGACCGCGGCCCTCGAAGCCGCCGAAGCTGGCCGGGAAGTCATTCTGGTTGAGCGCGAGCCGTCCATCGGCGGCCGCGTTCTGCGCAGTCACAACTACTTTCCCAAGCTCTGTCCGCCCAGCTGCGGCATGGAGCTCAATACGCGGCGCCTGGAGCGCAACCCCCGGATCATGGTGTTCACCAACACCACCGTGACCAAGGCCGAGAAAGACGGCGACGGCTGGTCCGTGACGCTCAAGACCGCGCCGGCCTTTGTCAATGCCCGTTGCACCGTCTGTGACGACTGTTCGAAGGCGTGCCCCGTGAAGGTGGCCGACCCCTTCAACATGGGACTGACCGAGGTGCCGGCGATTCGCCTGCCCCATCTCGACGCCTGGCCCGCGCGCTACTCCCTGGACCGCGCCGCCTGCCCCGACGGATGTACCAAATGCGTCGATGCCTGCAAGTTCGGCGCGATCGATCTGAACGCCCAGGCGACCGAAAAAACCGTGACAGTCGGAGCGGCCGTGATGGCCACCGGCTGGCACCCCTACCCTCTGGAAAACCTGACCGACCTGGGCGGCGGCGTTCTGCCCGACGTCATCAACAACGTGACCCTCGAACGCCTGGCGGCGCCGAGCGGTCCCACCGGCGGCAAGATCCTGCGCCCCAGTGACAACGCGGCTCCCGCCAAGGTGGCCTTTGTCCAGTGCGCCGGTTCACGCGACGTCAACCATCTGCCCTACTGCTCGGGAGTCTGCTGCCTGGCCTCCATGAAACAGGCCATGTACGTGAAGGAACAGCTGCCCGAGAGCGAAGTGACCATCTTCTACATCGACCGGCGCACACCCGGCCGCAACGAGACCATGCTGACGCAGGTCACCGAGATGGAAGGCGTCAACCTGGTCAAGGGCAAGGTCGGCAAGGTCAGCCAGGGCGATAAGGGTCTGGTCCTGAGAGTGGAAGACGTGGAATCCGGCCAGTTGCTCGAGGCCGAGGCCGACCTGGTGGTTCTGGCCACCGGCATGGTCTCGAATCTGACTGCCGATGCCCCGCCGTTTGCCGTCCAGACGGACGACGACGGATTCGGGCTGGACAACAAGGAAGCCAAACTGTTCGTGACCGGAGTGGCCCGAAGGCCCGAAGACGTCGCCGCCAGTGTGCGGGACGCCACCGGAGCCGCCGCGAAAGCCTGTGTCGCCGCAACTGGGGGTGCGAAATGAATAATGTAGGAGTTTTCGTTTGCACCGGCTGTGAAATCGGAACAGCCGTGCCCTTGGAGGATTTCGAGGAAGTCGCGACCGACGCCGGAGCTTCCAGTTACCATACACACGAGTTTCTGTGCTCGCCCGAGGGCGTGGCGACCATCCAGGGTGCCATCGACGAGGGCACCGACGGCGTCGTGATCGCCGCCTGCAGTCACCGGGCCAAGATCGAAGAGTTCAAGTTCGACCCGACCAAGGTCCACGTGGAAAGAGTCTGCCTGCGCGAGCAGGTGGCCTGGTGCCAGCCTCCCGGCGAGGAAGACACCCAGATGCTGGCCGAGGACCTGCTACGCATGGGCCTGGCCAAGGCCACGACCGTGAAAACCCCGGTTCCGCTGAGCGAGGAAGTCGACCGCACCGTGTTGGTCGTGGGCGGAGGTCTGGCTGGCCTGGAGGCCGCGCAGGCGGCCGCCGGCATGGGCCACTCCGTGGTTCTGGTCGAGTCGGAGGACAAGCTGGGCGGATACATGGCCGGTATGAAGGACGTCGTTCCGGAGATTCCCCCCTACGACACCATTCACGCCAACCCGATCGGCGACCTTGTCGCGGCCGTGGAATCCCATCCGCAGATCAAGGTCTTCAAGTCCACCATGACGAAAAAGATCGATGGGCAGCCGGGTCAGTTCGACGTCGAACTGGAAGGTCCCGGTGGGGTTGAGTCCATGCGCGTGGGCGCCATCGTTCAGGCGACCGGGGCCCGGCCCTACGACGCCGCCAGACTG
>CBDUDB010000041.1:0-18582 GCA_965365795.1 uncultured bacterium
CCGGGGTTTGATGGCCGCTGAAAGGAGGTGATATGTATGAACAAGACGGAACTTACCGAACAATTGTCGAAGAAGACCGGAATGACCAAGGCTGCGGCCAAGCGCGCTATCGATGCTATTTTCTCCACCTCTCCGCGAGAAGGGATCATCGCTAACGCAGTGTCCAAGGGTGATCGGGTGCAGATCACCGGCTTTGGGACGTTCGAGCGTCGCAAGCGCAAGAAAAGGATGGGGCGCAACCCCCAGACTGGCGCCACGCTCACCATTCCCGCGGCTAAGTACCCTGCTTTCGTGGCGGGTAAAAGCCTCAAGGACCGGGTGCAGAAGTAACCGGACCAGATGGTGAAGGAAGGGGCGGCTTAACGGCCGCCCTTTTCATTTGGGATGGGCCGCTCCTGGCCGGTATCCCGGGTTGCCCGCCGGCCGAACTCCATATATTTTGAGGGCGGAACAAAAACCCGCCGCTTGTGGTATACTTCCCGGCGCTGATGTTGTTCTGCCGCCTGCTCATGGCGGCCTCCGCATTTGAAATCTCGAGAAAGGTTTCCAAAATGATCAAGCTCAAGGACCTGACAGCTGCCCTGCCCCTGGTGAGCCTGGTGCTGGCACTGGCCTTCGTTTTTTCGGTGACTTTGCCTGGCCAGCAGCCGACAGCCGCCCGGGCGGGCGATGGAACCTGGCAAGACCTCGTTCTGCTTTACACCACCGACATCAAGGGCAAAATCGAACCCTGTGGCTGAAAATCCAACAAGCGTGGCGGGTTGGCCCGGAGGGCTGCCTTTTTAGACGGAGTTTGGAGTGAAGAACGACCGGTCCTGATGGTCGACGCGGGGGATTTGTTCGGGACCCGGAACAAGAATGACCGGCATCAGTCGGAGTTTCTGGCCGAGATGACCGGGGAAATGGGTTATGACGCCATCGGGTTGGGCGAGCGAGACTTGAATTACGGGCTGTCTTTCCTGAAGGAAATGATCGAGAAACATGACCTGCCCTTCATCAACGCCAATGTGCGGGAAACCAAGACCGGAGAATTGATTCTTCCCGAATACCTGGTCGTGGAAAAAAACGGTATCAAGTACGGCCTCGTCAGTGTCCTGGGGACCAATCAAAGAATCCTGACCATGTCGGCCGAAGAAGATGCTTTCACCGTGGATGATCCCGTGGCGGTCCTGCGGGAACTTCTGCCCAGAATGCGCAAGGAAGCCGATACCATTCTGCTGTTGTCCCACCTGGGCGAAAAGCCTACTGAAGAACTTATCAAGGAAGTCAACGGCATCGACATGTGTGTCATGGGGCATACCTCGCGCAGCATCAAGGCCGAGCGGATCATCAACGACACGGCCGTTTTCTCGGCGGCCTTCGAGGGCCGGACCATCGGTCGGGCCAACCTCTTCATCGACGACGCCGACGGCCGCGTGATGGCCATCGACGTGGGCATCACCACTCTCGGTGAGGATATGCAAGAGGACGAGGGGATGCTGGCCCGGGTGGAGCAGTACAAGGTCGACCTGAAGGATTTCAAATCGGCCAAGCGGGCCGCCTTCCCCCGGACCAGGGGATCGGACAAGGAATCCTTCCTCGGCGAACGGGCCTGCATGGCCTGTCACGAAGATGCTTTCAAGGTTTATCTGGATTCGCCGCACCGGTCGGCCTTTGCGACGATCCGCAACAAGGGCCAGAGCTTCGAGCCCGAGTGCCTGGCCTGTCACACCACCGGGTATCAGCACAAGAATGGATATTCCGACGAACCTCCGTTCACCAAGCTGATCAACGTCCAGTGCGAAGCCTGCCATGGTTATGGGACCGAACATGCGCGTGACGGCAAGTGGGTGGCCCAGGCCAAGGATTCCTGTACCATCTGTCACGACAAGAAAAACAGTCCAGAATTCGACTATGCGACATACTGGGAAAAGATCAAACATTAGCCGGCTGCTGGGTCTTACCCTTTTCTGGGTGGCCTGCGGCATGTTTTCATCCGGGGTGCGGCCGGTCTGCGCCCTTGATGTTTTCACCCTGTGGCGCCAGCCGGAATTGCCCTTGCGCATGGAGGAGGGGGCCTGGGCCGACTACCGTACCCAGGTCATGGCCGGTGGCCGCCGTGAAGAGGGACTCACACGGGTGGTATGCCTGGGTCAGGAGCACGGTTCGGACAAGGACACCTGGTTGGTCGAAATGCTGCCGCTGACCGAGCAGCCTGACGGCCGCCTGGTTCCCGTACCTGGCGAGGGAGCCCGGTTGCGGTTGTCCCGAAAGATGCTGGATCGCCAGGGCGATCTCTTTGCCGCCGTGGTCTCGGCGGAAAAATGGCGTGACGGGATTCCCGAAAAGGTTTCCCAGGACCAGCTACTCAACGATCCGTTGGTTGCAGCCTCCCTGGAATCGGAATTCACCCCGGACCTAGTCGAAGCCAAGGATCCGACCACCCGGGTCGTCATGGGCACCCAGTACCTGTGTGAGCAGTTCGTCATGAGCGCCGCGGACACCCAGCGCGCCGCCCTGCCTGCCGGCACCATGGTCCAGATGACTTCCCGGGAGATCACCGCCGCGATCCACGGGGACATTCCCTTCCTCGGTGTCGCCTATGCGGCCGAACGTGTCAGGTCCGAATCGCAACTCGATCCTCCCAGCAGGAAATTCTCACCCCCGCCGCCCCAGATCAGGGTTGAAGTGATGGAATTGCTTGATTTTGGATTCGGGGCGGTACCCTCCCTCAGTGTCGGAGATTGACCCCCTCCATTCGCTTGTGGTATAGTTATATTATGATATCCAGTGACCTGAACGAATTCAGGGTTGAGGCCCACGAATTTCTGCTGGGCCAGCAGAAGCCTTTGCCTACCGCGGCCATTGCCAGGCGCCTTTTTGGCGCCCGTCGCCATGAAATGCCCGAAACCCAGGTGGTTGTCAGGGCCTTGCTGGCGGACGATCCCCGCTTCGTGGAAACCCACGACCACTGCTGGACCGTGCTGGGTTCGCCCCTTCTGCGCAAGCCCTTGAAGGAGGCCACTTTTTCCGTGGTGGATCTGGAAACCACGGGCAGTGTCATCGGGGTCGATGAAATCATCGAGATAGGCCTGATACAGGTTAGGGGCGGCAAGATCGTCGAACGTTTCGAATCCCTGGTCTGGTCCGATCGGGCCATACCGCCCTGGGTGGCCCGGCTGACCGGCATCGGCAACGCCGATCTGGAAGGGGCGCCGACTTTTTCGGATCTGGCCGAGACGGTGGTCGACCTGCTCGAGGGAAATGTCTTCGTGGCCCATGACATCAGGTTTGACCTGCCGTTTCTGCGCTGGGAGTTTGCCCGGCGCGGCATCGGACGTCCCGCGGTGACGGGTTTGTGCACCCTTCAGCTCAGCCGACAGTTCTGGCCCGACCTGGGGAGCCGGAGTCTGCCCGATCTGGCCGAGCATTTCGGGGTCATTCACGACAATCCCCATCGGGCCGCCGCGGATGCAGCCGCCACCGCCGGTGTCCTGCTGCAGGTATTCAAGGAAGCCGACGAACTGGGACTGGTCGATCTGGGCGATCTATACCGGGTGGAGGAGATCACCGCCGCCCGGGCCACCGACGAAGATTCTCTCGCCTCACGGGCCGCCGAATCTTGACGAAAGTCCGACCTGCCGTTTTTGATAAAAAAATCCGCTACCATATTGACTCAGAATTAACAATGTAATAGTATGCCTGCTTATATCGATGTCCTGGCTTGCAGGAGCACATCTGAAGACCCGCAGGGAATCAACCCGGGGATTCGGCCAGGGCGGGCGCGTAACAAGAGCCAAGGAGGAGCCAATGGCCAGCGTCAAAGAAGAAGATATCCTCGTTCGCGATGAAAGCTTCGTCAAGTATGAACGGCTTTTGACCAAAGCCGAGACCGAAGGACGAATCGACGGTCCCAAAAAATGTCTCGTGTGCGGCATGCGCTACATGAGCAAGGACGAAGCGGACAACTGTTGCAAGATCAATCCCTGACCCCTCCTGGTGACCCTGATGAAGTCCAGACAGTTCTGTTCGGTCTGCAAGGAATGGCTCGAAATGGAAGTCGTTCCTACGAGCGAGGGCGAAGAGGATGATGGGGTCATCTGGTTTCGGTGTCCGCAATGCCAGGGGTTTCTGCCCAAGCTGAGCGGGGCGGATCTCCAGGCCGATTCTCCGGACGGCTCCGTCCCGGCCGAGTCGCCCGCCGGCGATGATGCCCCGGAGGCCTCGGCGCCCACGAATGACTCACCAGCCCCGGCCAAATCCGATGAGACCATGCCCTGGGAAAGCCCCGCCGACATGATGGCGGCGCAGAAAGATTCCATACCCGAGGTGCCTCCTGCTGAGCTGGAGGATGCCGCCCCGGGGGATCTGTCGGGTCATGCCGGGGACCGAAAACCACCCGCACAACCCGACGAAGCCGCCGAACCCCTTCACGAATACGCCGCGCTTCTTGCCGAAAAGGACCAGAGCGAACCCACACCTTACCGACCCTGGGAATCCTACGAGGTGGGACAGTGCATCCATCACCAGGCGTGGGAGGAATGCGGGGTCGTGGTGGCCAAGGAAAAGTTGCCGGGCAACCGACAGGTCATCAAATGTTATTTCGAGGAGGCCGGAGTGGTGCGTCTGATCGAAATGGCGCCCCGCTAGTCATGGCATCGGTCGTCTCGGGAATGAAATATTTTCCAGGGCTGTCTGTCCCCGGCCCACCGACCGGAATCCTGGTTTTCCTGTTGTTCGGTTGCCTGTTGTTCCCGGTCGGAGCCGAAGCTCAATTGCCGCACCTGGACGCCGTGCCCTGGATCACCCCTGCCGATTCAACCTCCCGGCTGGCCATGATCGTGGAAGTAGGCCGGTTTCACGACCCCAAGTTCAACTGGAACTTGAACCGGATCCTCCTGACCGCCGTGCTTCCCGCCGGGGATGACGCCATTTTTTTCCTGCGGTTACCACACCTGACATTCGACACCGGTGATGTTTCGGTGGCCCAAAGGTGGCCCTGGGCAATGGCCGAGGACGGGCAGAACGGCTGGCCCCATGAAAAACGTATTTCCAGTTTCGGCCAGATCGAAGTGGGGGTCACCGGGGCATTTGGACTGAAGTGGCTGGGCCCCATGGACTACGCGTTGGCCTTGGGACTGCCTACCGGCAGCGACAAGGTCTATCCATTCTCTTCGATGAGCCTTCCGCTGAGGGTAGAAGTCAAAAAAATCTATCCTCTCCGCCGCGCTGGACATCTGGGTCTGGTGGCCGGCTATCTCTCCCATATGGATTCCGGGAAAAACTATCTGGACTCCACGGCTTTTCCCAGCGGTATTCACCTTGGCGCGTCGCTGGATTTTTTCCGGGGACCCGGTAGCCGGCTGGGAATTTCTTATGATTTCCAGGATCGCAAATCGCGGCGGTCTCAGTTGGCAGGTGTCCAGTGGTGGTTCCCGTGGGGTGAAGGCGGCTCTTTCGGCCTCAAAGTCGCTCGGGAATTGCAGGGAACCCTCGACCGGCCCGCCGCCTGGTATTTCACCCTGGGCTGGCGCCTGGACAGCCTCCGCTACCGCCCGCAAGTGGCCTCGGACGAACCTTGATTCGCCCTTGATTCCTTCTTGATTCGGATGTCCCGGTGCCGGTCACGGAGGTGGGAGTTGCGTTTTGCCATGCCGGGTATTCCGGTATTCCAGGATCGCACGAAGCGCCCTGGCCCTCCTGTTCCTGTCCCTGGCAGTCCTCCTGTTCCCCATCGTTTCTCCCGGTTTCCCTGCGGGGTGAGAAGGACCTGTCATTCCCTTGTAAGTACCTGTCCGCCTTGCCCTCAGAGGGGGCTTTCGCCCCTGTTTGACCGTGGCACGTGGCTTGCGGTTCTCCCTTCTATCAGATAGTGAACCGGGATTCCCGCCCGCTTGGCAGTTATGACGAGCTTGGCTAGGGTGATGATCATGGCAGTTGTGTTGATCAGGGAGATCAGATTTTGACCCACGTTCTTTTCGACGGTGACATCCGACGGCATCCTGGACTGCGCTCCCTGTTCTGGCAGTTCGGTGTGACGGTCGGCAGTCTTTCGGCCGCAGATTGGGCCTTGCCGGGGCCCACGGTTGAGGACTGTGATGCCGTCGTGTATCTGGGCGGAGAAAACCGTGTCTCGGCCGGAGATTCAGGCGCCATGCCCGATGGTGCTGAGACGGAAGGGGAGTTCGCCTCGGCGGCGGCTCCCCTTCTGGTCATCGGCTCCTGGCTGGCGAACGAATCACTGAAAACACCCTGGGTCACCATTCCGGACCCCGGCCCAGGAGGTTCGCATCTGCGGGCGGCCCTGCAGTCTTGCCAGGAGCGGTCCCGCATGTTGCGTGGTGATCCAGATGTCCGGCACGACCGGAATCAATTTCGGAATTTCCTGGGCCATGAGCTACGCAGCCCCCTGACGGCCATCAATACCGCCTTGACGGTTCTGGCGGCCGAAAAAGACCAGGGAAGTGACTCGGCGAAGATGCTAGCCATCGCCAGGCGCAACCTTACGCGCCTGACCCGGACGGTGGATTGGAGCCAGGAACTGCTGGCCCTGGCTGATTCACCACTTACGGCAGCCCTGGGCCCGATCAGTCTGGTATCCTTGGCCGAATCCCTGCCGGATCATCTGGAGGTCCGCCTGGGGGATGAGGATAGGGCCTTCGAGGTCATGACCGATCCCCGACTTCTGGGAGTGCTGGCTGTGCAGATGGAGCGGGTCCTGGCCTACGCCTGTCCCGGAAACCGCCCTGTTTTCCGGTTGGATCTTGATCCGGGCACAAGGGATTGCCGGTTGACGGCCACGGTCCGAACCGATCCTACAGCCCCGCACGGGACAGGAGCTTCCCGAACGGGCGGGGTGCCGACCGGCCAGGCCTTGGTTGATGAATCCGGGACTGAACTCCAGCACCTGGTCCAGTATTTGATTTCACCCGATCTCACGCAGGTTCTGGGGGTCAAACCCCGGGTGACCTGCACGGATCCGGGAACCGTGGCGCTCAACCTCGGGTTGCCCGGCTGGACCGGAAAATATTCTCCCCTGTCCGAAACTTCCCTTTCTTTCTGAACAGTTGCGTCACCGGTCCGGGAGTGTATGATCCCGGGATCGTATAACTGTCTGGACACCCTCCCGGGGAAGAAACCATGTCCGACCAAACCGGTGGCCAGGACCGGAAACCTGACGCTCCCAGCACGGCGGAAATAGCCGAGGGGGCCTCCCTGCGGCAGGCCGGAGTGGTCCACGACGTCAACCAGATGCTGGCTGTGATTCTGGGCCGCGCCGAACTAATGTTGCACGGTGAGGGTGAGGGCTCGCACGGTGAGGGCCTGGAAGCCATCGCCCTGGCCGCCCGGGATGCGGCCACCATGCTCAAGAGATTGCAGAGGGGCCTGCCCGTCCGGCCTGGTTGGGGCGACCAGACCGAGGTCAGTCTTGCTGATGCTGTCCGGGACGTCAGGCTGTTGATCCGGCCCTTGGGCACCGGCCAATGGTCCGGGCCCCGGGAAGGTTCGGCGGCAGGGTCCTGGGTTTTGGATTCAGCTGTTCCGGAGGGTTTGTTCACGCCCGTACCGGGGCAGGTCATCCGGGAAGTCCTGAGCAACCTGGTGGTCAACGCCCTGGAGGCTCTGCCCCAAGGTGGGCAAATACGCATCGAAGCCGAAGGAACAAGGGACCGGGTGGCTCTTTCGGTCACGGACAACGGGCCCGGGCTGGACCAAGAGACGGCCTGTCGTATATTCGAACCCGGGTTCACAACCAGCGGCAACGGACTGCGGGGAATCGGCCTGGCGGGCAGTCGCCAGTTGCTGAAATGTTTCGACGGTCGATTGGATATGGGGCATTCTCGGGGAACCGGCGCGGCCTTCGTGTTGGACCTGCCCCGAATCGAACCCGTCTCGAGGAAAGCGGAAGCGGGAACCTCACCAATCGGTGTCGGGTTCTCTGTCGACTCTCGTGTGGCGGTGCTGGTGGTTGATGATGAACCGGCCGTGCGGAACATGCTTTCCGATGTGCTGATCGAGCTGGACTGCCGGGTGACCGCGGTCCGGGATGCCCAGGCGGCCTTGGATATTTTCCAGCCCGGTGATTTCAACGTGGCGCTGGTGGATCAAACGCTGCCCGGCCAGTCGGGCCTGGAATTGGCGGCCCGTTTGAGGAAACGGGATCGGTGCCTGGCTGTTGTCCTTATCACCGGCTGGGGGCAGGAAAAAATCCTGGCCTCGGCGGATCCGGCCATCGTGGATCTGACCGCGGCCAAACCCCTGGAGTGGACGCGGATCATCGACATTCTGAGCCAGGGCGAAATCCTGAACCGGGAACGGCGGAATGCCGCCCAAAGGTAATCAGGCGAAGGGAAGAACCGGATGGCAAGGACGAACCACACCCTGAAATTCGCGACCGGACGACCGCGGGCCTTGGCCCTGTGGCTTCTGGTGATCGGGCTGGGAGGCGCCGGGGCGATCGCTCCGTTTGATTTTTCCTTGGCCGCCGATCCGGAAGCCCCGGATCTGATCTTGTCCTTCAATACCAAGGACACCATGCCCCTGGGGGATGTCGGCCTCATCACCGGGGTCACCTGGATGGGACCGGATACCCTGGCCGTGCTCCAGGAAATTCCCGCATCGGCGAGTAACTTGAACAATCGCGAAGTTCATCTGCTTTTGCGGAACCGGTATGGCTCCATTCTGATGAGGAAGGATTTCAGTGGAGTGCTGGACCGGGCCTTGGCCTGGGATGGGGAGTTCCTCTACAGTTGCGGTGACGCCGCCGACGGCAGCTCCATCCTGTACCAGATTCAGGTGAATCCCCTGGAGGTGGCCGAAGCTTTTGACGTGCCCGGGCATCGCCCCAGCGGCATGTGTTTCGACGGGCGTTTCGTCTGGATCAGCGATCGTGATTCCGGCCGGGTCGACCGCTTCGACCCCGAGGCCAAGGCGATAACCCGATCGGCCGTCACCCCGGGTTTTTCCCCTTTCGGGGTGGCCTGGGACGGTCGCGACATGTGGGTGACCGACAGCGGTACCGGCCGGATGTACCGTCTGTCCGGGTCGCGGCGCCAATGGAGCGCCACCGTGGATACGGAATCTTTTCTCTTTCGCGGTGAGGATATCCTTCTTCTGAACGACCTGCGCTCTTTTTGGTATGTCCTTCCCGCCGAAAGAATTGCGGTGGCTTTGCGATTCGATTGATTGGGCTTCTTGACACCGGATTGAAGTGGACTTATTCTGAAATACGAAAACAGAAATCAATTTCGTAACTTCAGGAAACCTTCAATTTCGAGAGGTTCAATATGACACCGGATAACCGAACCAAGGAAGTCGATGAGAGCCTGGTTAAGGAAAAAGAAGCCGGATTCGCGGAATTCATCCAGCGCAAAGGGCTCAAGACAACACGTCAGCGCAACACCATCATCGCCGTCTTTTTTCGATTGCGCGGACACATTTCGGTGGAGGAGTTGCTGAAAGAGGTCAAGAAGGTCAATCCCCGTATCGGTTATGCGACCGTGTACCGGACGCTCCACCTGCTGGTGGAAAGCAATCTGGTCGAGGAGCGCCGGTTCGGCGACGGCCTGGCCCGTTACGAAGGGCACTCGGACGTGGAACACCACGACCACATGATCTGCCTGGAATGCGGAGTTATTTCGGAGTTCTACAATCCCCGGCTGGAGGCTCTCCAGGAAAAGCTGGCCGAGGAAAACAACTTCCAGATCTACCGCCATCGTCTGGAGCTCTATGGTTCCTGCAAGGACAAGGAAATCTGCAACCAGCGCAAGAACAAAAAAGCCGCCGAAGCCCGGGGTGCCTGACGCAACTGGGACCTGGTTGACCATTGAGGTCGACCGGTCCGCCCTCTCGGGAAACATCGCGGTCTTCCGCCGTCTGGTGGAACCGCCTTCAAGAATCATGGCCGTGGTCAAGGCAGATGCCTATGGCCACGGTCTTCTTGTTGCCACCGAGGCGTTCCTTGACGGAGGCGCCGATCTGCTCGGGGTCCACTCGGTGGCCGAGGCGGTAAGTTTGCGGGACGGCGGCATCACCGCCGACATCCTGGTCCTGGGACCGGTCAACAAGGACGAGGCCGCCATGGCCGCGGCCCTCGATGTGGAAATTACCGTAGCCTCCCTGCACGCCTGCACCGCGGCGCGGGATTGCGGTGGGCCCTTGCGGGTTCATCTCAAGGTGGAAACCGGGGTTAATCGCCAGGGATTGGTTGAAACGGAAATCGACGAAGCTGTTGCTCAGTTGAAGTCCGCCCCTGACATCTCGGTAGTCGGTCTGTCCAGCCACTTCGCCGATATCGAGGACACCACCGACCACGCCTTCGCCGAAACTCAGATGGCGCGTTTCAAGGGCTACCGGGATATCCTGTCCGCCGCCGGTTTGAACCAGCTGGCCCTGCACATGAGCTGCAGCGCGGCGGCCCTGCTGTGGGATCGCAGCCATCGGGACATTGTGCGGGTGGGCATCAGCGCCTACGGGGTGTGGCCTTCGCGAGAGACTCTGGTGTCGGTGCGTCAGCGGGGACGGGAAGAGGTCGCCCTGAATCCGGCCATGACCTGGAAAGTGACTGTGTCCCAGGTGCGCCAGGTTTCCGCGGGTGAAACCGTGGGGTACGGACGCTCGTGGAAGGCCATGACCGACAGCCGCATCGCCGTGCTGCCGGTGGGATATGCCGACGGCTGGCCGCGAGCGCTTTCCGGACGAGCTCACGTGTTGATTCGCGGCCGGCGGGCACCTCTGGTCGGGCGCATCTGCATGAACCTGTGCATGGTTGACGTGACCCATATCCCGGACACCGGTCCCGGCGACCCGGCGGTGTTGCTGGGGCGGCAGGGGGACGAAACCATCACTCCGGAAATGTTGGCCGATTGGCTGGGGACCATCCCTTACGAAGTGCTCACCCTGCCGGGTCCGGCCTGGACCCGCATTCCTCTTTGACCCGGCACCGCCGGTGTGGAGATATTCATGTTCCGTTCCCTCAGTCGATTTTTCCAGGAGACCATGTCACCGGCCGCTAGCAGTGACGAAGATCTGAACCACCTGCAGGTGGCCACGTGCGCACTGCTGCTGGAAGCCGCCCACGCGGACAACGATTTCAGCGAGCAGGAGGAAGAGGCCATCGCCAAGATGGTCCGGGCGCGGTTCGGCCTGGACGCCGACCAGACCGCAGAACTTCTCCACGTGGCCGACGAGGAACGCCGCTCCAGCGGGGATCTGTACCAGTTCGCCAAGCTGATCAACGAAAAATTCACGCGCGCCCGCAAGCTGGCCGTCCTGGAACTGCTGTGGCAGGTGGTCTACAGCGACGGCGTGCTTGAGGCCCACGAGGATGCCCTCATGCACAAGATGGGTACCGTGCTGGGTGTCCGGCATGAAGAACTGATGGCCCTCAAATTGAAGGTCAAGCGCTCCGGGTCGTGATTCCCAAGGCCCGGCTGTCGCGTCCTTCAGTGTACGGTTGGCCCCGCGAAATGTCCCCGCAGGTACACATTCATGCCCCGCTTGTGCGGTCTTATCCGAAGCCATCTCTTTAATGTGTTGTATTTCAATATGTTACAATCATCTGGGTGATTTGGCATCGCCTCTGCATACCTCCATGAGTTTGATGGAGTCATGGGGGCATTTGGGAATCAATTCCGTATCGAATACGGATCATCCAGAAAAAGGGGCCGATATGCAGAACAAATCGAGTTTCCTGACGGCGATCATCGCCACCACGTTTCTGCTGGCGGCCGGTATGCTGGTCGGCTGCAGCAGTGATGAAACCAGCTTGACGACCACCTCCGGATCCGGTCTGGACGACTTCGACCAGCTGGATCTGAACCAAACCTACGGCGGTTTGACCGCCACGGACGAAGATGTGGCTTTCGGTGACGATACCTTGAAGGCCTTGATGCTGGCCGAAGAACAGGAAGTGGTGATGGACCCGCTGGCGGACGATCCGGTGGTCCTGGAGATGGAAGAGCGCTCCCGTCACCGGGAACGTTATGAGATTGCCCAGCGTCCCAACTTCACCTTCCTGCGCCTGCGCTGGGGCATGTTGCGCGGCCCCGATATCACCACGGCCAGCGAGTCACCCTGTGACATGACCGATTGGACGGGTACCATTCGTACCGACCGCGGCCTGGTAGTGGTCAAACGCATGATCAAGTTCGAGCCTGCGGACCATGTGGTCTTTCCGCGTCTGGATCCCCGGATAGTGGCCTTCGTCTCTCACACCTGGTGTCACTTCGACGGCCTGGTGATCCAGATTGTCGAACCCCCGCTCGAGGACAGCACCACTCCGGTGTCCCCGAACAAGCTATACATCGACACCCCGCTTTATCAGGGCGAGTTCCTGGTCAGTGATCTGAAGGCCATGAACGAAGTCTTCGACGTGGATGATCTGGGCAACAAGTTTCAGCTGAACGGATTCGGCCTGGGGGACATTGAAGTCTGCCCCAAGGGATTCCTGTCCGGCCGTTTCCTCCGTGTTCCTATGGACGATCCCGAAGTGGTGGCCACCGAAGGCGAAGGCCACCGTTACGGTTCCTTTGCCGGTGCCTGGTACAACCTGAATGGCAGTATCCGCGGCTTCATGCGCGGTGGCTACGGAGTGAACGCGGACGGCGAACGGATTTTCGTGGGCAAGTTCATCAACCGCAACGGTCGCTTCGGGGGCCTGTATCGCGGTGGCTGGGAACCGACCTCCGACGATCGGGGCCTGGGAGAATTCCGGGGTACTTGGGCGGCCCGCAACGGCAACCTCAAAGGATATCTGGGCGGGCGTTCTCACCCGGTGGAAGGTTATCCGGGCGGATTCTACGAAGGTCGATGGACCTCGCTGTGCGACGTGGAAGCGGAAGGTCTATTTCAATAAATCTCGGCTTCATTTGCGTCGGAATACAGGGCGACCCTTCGGGGCCGCCCTGTTTTGTAGTCGAAGCCCTTGCTGCGCATCGACTCAATCGGGTGACAATCCCTACCCATCGGTGGACATTGTTCTGGGTTGGTTGGGTGATGGGTCCGTACCTGGGCAAAGGAAATCCCGGATGTCCTCGGCCTTCGGCCTGCGGATTACCGGGATTACCTTTGCCCAGGCACGGACCCACCTCTCAGGCCAACTTCAGAACAATGTCCTCCGATTGGATGAGGGGAAATTCGGCAAACTTTTTCTTGAGGTCGACCAGCAGGTCGATGCGCCCTACTACAGTTGCCTCGCCACAGGCCTCGTAGTGGTGGGCCACCGAGTAGGCCTCTATGCCCTTGGCCTTGGGGTTGAGTTTCACATTGTGTTTGAAACCATCCAGCCGCAATCCGGTGGGGAGTTTTTTTACCAGGTTCACGATCTCCTCGTTGTACTGGGGAGCGAAGGCCTGGAACTTGAAGTACATGCTCGCCGAACGGATATGGCGGTGGGAGGTGATCTCCAGGCCGGTCTCAGCGACGATCCGCTTGGTCCGTTTCTTCAGCAGGGAGCTGGTGTCGCTGTCCACCACCAGGTGGCAGTCGGTGCCTCGGATGCCCACCATCTCGGCCAACTTTTCGACCTTGCCTTCGTGAAAAATTCCCGAATTGTAGCTATAGATGACCACGGCGGCGTCGTGGATGCCCATGACGAAACCCTTCATGAAGGCCCGGACGACCTTGGGTTTGCCCCGAAACACAACCTCGTAGAAGGACTTCTTGGCGGCAGGTTTTTTTGTGGCCATTTCGGAATCTCCTCTAGACAAAAAACACCAGGGTCACGATGACGAAGATCGGCATCAAGATCGGGAGCGACCATTTGACCATGTAGCCGAAAAAGCTGGGCATGGGGATGCCGGCTTCCTCGGCAATGGCCTTGACCATGAAGTTGGGGGCGTTGCCGATATAGGTCACCGCGCCCATGAATACCGCTCCCGCTGATATAGCGGTCAAATCGCTGATGAAAACCTCGTTGCGCAGGGACTGGTCCAGATATCCGAGCATGCCCGGAATATCGGCTTCGACCTTGCCCAGATCACCCAGGGCGGCGTTGAAGAAGGTCAGATAGGTGGGGGCGTTGTCCAGGAAGCTGGACAGAATGCCGGTGGCCCAGAAGTAGCGCACCGGGCCGTGAACCGCGGCGGTCAGGTCGGCCAGGGCACCCGCGGAACCGGCCTTCAGGATGGCCAGGGCCGGGATAATGGTCATGAAGATGCCGGCAAACAGGAAGGCCACTTCCTGGATGGGGAACCAGGAGAATCCGTTCTTCTTGCGCAGGGTTTGGGTGGTGGTTCTCAGGGAAAGGAGCCCCATCAGTATGATGATCGCGTCCTTCACCCAGCTCTGCAAAGGGACGGTCACCGCGTGGGTGCCGCCGCTGTAGATGGGAACCTCGACGAGTTTCACCGAACCGGACATGATCACTGCGCCCATGACCCCGAGCAGAAAGAAGAAGTTGTGCCAGCCTTCGATGTGCAGGGGTTCGGCCTTGGGGTCGGCCTGGGGCTTGTTCTCTTCCCGGCGGTAGAAAAAGGTGTCGACCAGGAAAAAGACGATCAGGACCAGACCAGCCGTAACTATCATTTCATTTAGAATTCCGGTGGTGACCCAGAAAAAAGGCACGTTGTGCAAAAAGCCCAGGAACAGGGGCGGGTCGCCAAGGGGTGTCAGCGATCCGCCGATGTTGGCCACCAGGAAGATGAAGAAAATGATCAGGTGTACCTTGTTGCGCCGCCACTCGTTGGCCCGCAGCAGGGGCCGGATCAGGACCATGGCCGCGCCGGTGGTGCCGATCAGTGAAGCCAGGATGGTGCCGATCAACAGCAAGACCAGATTGACCCGTGGCGCGCCCCGCAACGAACCGCCCAGGTAGATCCCGCCGGAAATCGTGAAAAGACCCCACAACAGGATGATGAAGGGAATGTAGTCCATGAGATAGATGTGCAGGATTTCCTGGATGGCCTCGCTGGGGTTCCAGATCAGGAAGGGAACGGCGAAGGCCAGGGCCCAGAAGGCTGAAACCTTGGGGAAATGGGCATGCCAGAAATGGGGTGCGACCAGGGGGCCCAGGGCAATGGAAAGCAGAATGCCCACGAAAGGGATGATCGTCCACAGGGGCAACAGGCCGACGGGGCTGGCGTGGGCGCCGCCATGGTCGTCCAGGTTGGCTTCCCCGTGGCCGGCCCCATGATCCTGAGCGAACACCGCCGGGGCCAGGAAGCAGCCAAGGCCCACCGCCACCAGAAGAAGCCAGGCGGGATGGGGGAATGATCGGGGGGGACGCACCATGGGGAAAGCCTCCGACTCTCGGCCATTATTTCAGGTTGGTGTGGATGATGCAGTAGGGTACCATCTTACTGGTAATAGAATTGTTCAGAATGTCCGGCCTGTCAATAGGTCGGTGTTTAGCCCGGGGAAATCTGCTCCATGCGCATTGCCCACCTCAGTTCGATGACCGGCTATTATGGCGGCGAGGTCTGTCTGCTGAATCTGGCGGCCGGAATGAGGCGACGGGGGCATGCGGTGGCTTGTGTGGTCCGGCCGGGCAGCCGGTTGCGCCGGGAGCTGGCGGCCAAGTCCATCGAGGTTTTTCCCTTGCCCCTGGTTGACTGGTACGAGCCGGTGAGCGTGTCCCGACTGAGGCGCTGGCTGGTGCGTCAGGACATTCAGATCCTGCACACCCACCTTCCGCGTGACTATTTCATCGCCGCGGCGGCCACCCTTGGTACCGGGGTTCTGAACGTGGGCTCCCGACATCAGTTGCACCGGATTTCCCTGCCGGTGCTCAAACGTCCCTTCATGAGCCGTTTCAGCGCCATGATCGCCGTCAGCCAGGCGGTGCGCCGGGGGCTGATCGCCTCGGAATTGATGGATCCGGAGCGGGTCCTGACCATTCCCAACGGGATCGAACTGTCCTCGAGCGGCACCCGCAGCCGCGACCTGCGCGAATCCGCGGGCGTGGGGCCCGAGGTTCCGGTGGTAGGCTTCGTTGGCCGCCTGTGTCCGGGCAAGGGGGTCGAAACGCTTCTGGAGGCCGCGGCCCTGCTGAAAAGGCGGTGGCCGGATTTCCATCTGTTCATTTTGGGCGACGGTCCGGGGGTCAACGATTACGTCAAGAGTCTGCAATCATTGGCCCGGCAACTGGGCCTGGGACGGCAAACCCACTTTTTCGGTTATGTGGACAATGCCGCTTCGGCCTGTGCGGCCTTCGATGTGCAGGTGGTCAGTTCCCAGGCCGAACCCTTCGGCCTGGTGACCGTGGAGGCCATGGCCCAGCGGTTGCCGGTTACGGTGACCAACAGTGGAGGCAGCCCCGAAATTGTGCGTGACGGGGTGGAGGGTTTTTTGATTCCCCCCGGCGACGCGAACGTTCTGGCCCGCCGTCTGGACTGCCTGCTCGACTCGCCGGGTCTGCGCCGGGAAATGGGGCGCCGGGGCCAGGAGCGTGTCCGGCGCCGGTTCACTCTCGATCACATGCTCGACGCGACCGAGGCCCTGTACATGAAGGTGCTGGGTCTGTCGCTGGTCGCCGAACGCCAGGCTACCGCCTGATCAGTCCATCAACCTCGAGACGACCGGCGTGATGCCGTCGATCAACAGCTGCACAGCGATCACCGTCACCAGCAATCCCATCAATTTTTCAATGACCTTGAGGCCCGTGCGGCCGAGTTTCGCCAAGATCGCGTCGGCCCCCATGAGGATGGCCCCGGTCAGCAGCAGGATGCCCAGGACGGCGCCCATCACCAGAGGTATCCCCAGATGGCCAGGGGCCTGGGGAGTGAGGACCATGACGGTGGTGATGGAGCCGGGTCCGGCGATCATCGGAATGGCCAGCGGTGTGATGGAGGGATCGTCATCCTCTTCCTCGTCCTCGCTCAGCTCCACGTCCTTGGCGTAGGCACGACCGATTCCCGTGCGCCAGCGCTGGGGCTTGGACTGCAGCATATCCAGGCCGATACCGAAAAAGATCACTCCGCCGGCGATCCGGAAGGCGTTCACAGTGATCCCGAACACTTCGAGAAGCTGATGTCCCGCCACGGTGAACATGAGCAGAACGAAAAAAGCCGTGATCAGCGCCTTGATCAGAATTTTTCGTTTTTGGCGCCGATCCATCCCCGAAGTCAGGCCGCTGAAAAACGGGATGACGCCCAAGGGGTCGATGACCGCGAACAGGGACGAAAACGACAAAAGCAGGAAGGCCGTGATGCCCATGATTCACCTCCGGGGTGTTTGGAAATTCAGGGTAACCGGCCGGCAATATGGCTCTTTAAATCCCGAAGTCCAGGATCAGATGATCTTCAGGCTTTCGGCCGTCAGGGTCACCGACCCGTGGTCGTCTTCCACGACGCCGGTGACCAGGTAGGGTCCCCGGCTGAGCAGGCGCGAGCCGTAACGCGCATACACCTTCGGGAACAGGGTGACCTCGCACAGGTCGGTCTCGTCTTCCAGCGTGATGAACTTCATGGCTTCGCCGGTCTTGCGCACCGTAGCGCTCTTGGCGGTGATCAGGGTACCGGCCACCTTGACCCGCCGGCCGGCCCAGCCGCCGAGGTCGCGGGCGCAGACCACGCCCTGCTGTCTGAGCCAGTCGCGCAGCATGGCCATGGGGTGGCCCGTGGCCGTCAGGTGCAGCACCTCCATTTCCTGCTGCAGTTTTTCGATGTGGGAATAGTCGGGGATGGCGGGAATCAACGAGACGGCCGAGCCGGCGCCGGGCGCGGTGCCGCCGACGGGAAACAGGGTGGCCGTCTGCACGGTGGTGCGCCCGCCATCGGAACCATCGGAACCATCGGCACCGGCCTTCAGTCTCTTGTGCCCGCGCCGGCGTTCCTTTCTGATCAGGGCATGCCGCCACAGCAGTTCCGGCCGCGTCAGTTCGAAGCCGTCACAGGCGCCGCAGCGGATCAGGTTCTCGATTTCGCTGGCGGCCAGCTGCGGCACCCGCTCGAGCAGGTTGCCCAGGGAAACGAAGTAGCCATGGCTGTCGCGCTCGTCCAGCAGCGCATCCTGTGAACGGCGGCTCATGCCGTGGATCTGCTGCAGTCCGATCCGGACCTGCCTGTCCTGGCCGACAAACACGTCCCGGCTGTGATTGATGTCCGGCAGCAGGATTTCCAGGCCCAGACGGCGCGTTTCCTCGAGGTAGGCGGACACGCTGTAGAAGCCGCCGCCGTTGCTCATCACCGCGGCCATGAACTCGGCCGGATGGTGGGCCTTCAACCAGGCGGCCTGGAACGAGAGCACCGCGTAACTGGCCGAGTGGGCCTTGCAGAAAGCATAACCGGCGAAGCTGCTGACCTGTCGCCACAACTCATCGATCACCCCGGGCGCCACCTCGGGGGCATGACCCGAAGCCATGGCGTCGCGTGCCCCGGCCAGGAACCGGTCCTTCATGGCCAGGAACTCTTTCGCATCGCCCTTGAAACTCATCGAGCGCCGCATCAGATCGGCCTCGGCCAGGGTCATGCCGGCCACGGCGCTGAGGGTGCGCATGACGTCTTCCTGGTAGATCATCACGCCGTAGGTTTCGTTCAAGAATTCCAGCGACGGATGCGGCAGCACCGGCTTCTCCTTGCCCAGGTGCCGCAGCACGAAACTGCGCGACATGCCGCTGTCCGACGGCCCGGGCCGGATGACGCTGCTGGCGGCCACGACGATCGG
>CBDUDB010000042.1:0-18176 GCA_965365795.1 uncultured bacterium
TCCGACCCACCGCAAGAGGTGGGCCGGACACATTCTCAAAGGCACAACCTTATCCTTGGCGCTGGATGGGCCCATATGGTAATTTGGGCAAGGAAAGGTGTGTCCGAGGTTTCGAATGGATGCGACACCGGGGTATGCCTTTTTTGAGTTGCTTGCGGACCGAAGGAGCGGGTTTCCATGCAGATTTCCCGATGGTCGTCCATTTGCGACAGGTTCACTGTCCGGTTTGGGGGCGAATCCCCGGCCGGGTCCCCGACTCCCTCGCGCAACCCTCGTTTTTGTTCCCCTCGGTTCTCAGCCCTGATATTGATTCTTTTGGCTAGCGGATTTCCCGTGAGCATATTCGGGGCGGCAGCCGCTCCGGACATCATCCGTATCCGCCATTTCACCGCCCCGGATCATACCCGGGTTGTTCTGGACCTGAGCGGTCCAGGATCATTCGAGGTCAGGCAGATCGAGAATCCCGACCGCATTGCCGTCAACGTGGCCCGGGCGGGTTTCGAGGAGGCGGGCTCCATAGCCGTGGCCGACGGCTTGGTGCGGAAAATCCGGCGGAATCCCGGTGCCGACCGTGCCCAGGTCGTCCTTGACCTGAATCAAAAGGCCGATTTTCGCAGTTTTTCCCTGCCCTCGGGTTCGGGCCGGCCCGACCGCATCGTGATTGATGTTCTGCGCACCAAAGTTTCCGCAGGTTCAAAAACCCACGCCGAAGCCCTGCCCGAGCCGGTCAGCAAGGCCAAGATTGTCCTGGCTCCGACACCGCGGCCCTTCCTGGTGATCATTGATCCCGGTCACGGCGGGCTCGATCCCGGCGCCACTCGCAAGGGTGTGAGGGAAAAAGACGTGGTGCTGAGTATTTCCAAGGAAATGGCCCGCCTGATCAACGCCCTGCCCGGGTACCGGGCGGTGTTGACCAGGACCGCCGACTACGGCCTGGAATTGTGGCAGCGGGTCGAGTTTGCCCGCCGCAAGGAGGGGGATCTTTTCATCTCCGTTCACTGCAATAGCCACCCCCGAGCGGCGGTATCGGGCATGGAAGTCTATTTTTTATCTCTGCAGGGTGCGACCGATCGGGAAGCCAAGGAACTGGCGGACAAAGAGAACGCAGCGCAACTGGTCGGGCTGGCTCCCGGCAGCCGTCCTGACGATCTGGTCATGGACATCCTGATGGATCTGCGCATGAGCCAGGTCCTGCACCAGTCGGCCGCTCTTTCTCAACGTCTGGTGACCGCGGCCAAGGCCAGCAGTTTGATGGAAGGACGGAAGGTCAAACAGGCCGGGTTCCATGTGCTTAAATCTTTGGCCATGCCCTCGGCTTTGGTGGAGGTGGCCTATCTTTCCAACACCGGGGACCGGAAGCTTCTTGCCGACCGGTCGAATCACGGTAGAATCGCCATGGTCCTGGTGGAGGGCATTCTAGATTGGCGGCGGGATCAACAAAACCGGTTGCAGGTGGCCGGTACCGTGGCGTCGGCTGCACCTGCCAAGATGAAATCGTCCTGGACCCGTGAATACAAGGTGCGCAGTGGTGACAACCTGTGGCGACTGGCCCAGCGCCACGGGACCACGGTCAACGAAATTTCGCAGCGCAACAATCTGGCCGACCGTTCCATCCTGGCCGGACAGCTTTTGAAACTACCGGAGGTTCAACCGGATCCATGAATCGACTCGGTCTGAAAATCAGCTGTATTCTGGTCTCGGTGCTCATCTGGATCCAGGTGGCGTCCACGGCGGATATCGAGCAGACCACCACCCTGCCCCTGCGGGTGGCGGGGCTCGCCGAGGGATTGACGGTGACCGGCAGTAAAAACCTGCCGCCCAAGGTGAGGGTCCGGGTTACCGGCAGCAAGTTCCAGCTTCTGACCCATCAGTATTTCAACCGGTACATCGGCGAGGTCAGGGTCAATTTGGCGGGCTACAGCGACACCACCATTACCTTTCCCCTGGACCGGTCCCATATCATCACCGACATGAAAAACCCGGACATTCATGGTTCGCAATTCCTGACCCTGACCATTGACCGGGAGATAACCAGGCCCGTACCCGTAAACCTGGATACCGAAGGGGTCCTGACTTCGGGCCTGGTTTTCGTGATCCCCCCCAGGACCGACCCCGATTCGGTCGTGGTAACCGGACCGGCGCGTTTTTTCGACGATGATCTGTCCGTGTTAACCGAGCCGGTGAACCTGGGCCGGATTTCGGGAGATGCTGAACGGACCCTGAATTTGGTTGTCCCCGGCGAACATTTGGAGCTGGAGCGGGAAAAGGTCGGGATCGATTTCCGGGTGGGGAAACTGGAAACACGCATCATGGCCAATATCCCGGTGATCGGACTGGTGGACGCCGGACGTCCGGAAGTGGGAATCTCGCCCCCGGTGGCGGACGTGGTGGTGAAGGGTTTTGCGGACTCGCTCAGGGTTTTGACCGAGGACCGGATCTCGGTGATCGTCACGGTGGGCAATCGCACCGAAGGAATCTATTTCCTCGAAGGGGAGGTCGTCCATCTTGACTGGCCCACCTCCATCGAATTGATCCCGACTCAATTCCAGGTGATCGTCGGGAATCCGCCCAGCCTGTGGAATGGTTCCCAGTCGGCAGAGGAACAGGAGGGCCAGGGTGAATGATGGTCCCAGGTCGGGCCGTTGGGGCGGTGGAGGTAGGTCGATCACCGTCCTGGCCGGGGTCCTGGTACTGGTCCTGGCCTTCGGTGCCTTGTTGTGGCCGGGGTCCGGGCCGTCTCGCAACCGGGGTGTTTTTCTGGTATTCGATTCACTGGGCGATCGCGTTCGGGTCGTCAATGTCTATGAACCCCTTCTCAAGTTTCTGAATGAATTCACCGGGAGTCCTCTGGAACTCGAAGTGGTCGGCACCGTGGGTGACTTTACTGAAAGGCAGGCCGCCGGGGTTGAGTTTATCCTGTGCCCCGATGGTTTGGGCGTGGACCTGCCCGCCACCCAGTTCGTTCCCGTAGTGGTCGGTCGCAGGGCCGCTCCCCGAAATTTGAGACCGCGGGGGGTCCTGGTCTATCGCAAGTCCGCCGGACTTGTTCCCGATCCCTGGATTTCCCGACCGGCGGTCACCGTCTGTGGTGATTCCGTTTCGTTGACCGCGACCGGCAGCTGGAGGCGGCAGGGCAGGTCGGCTACGGCCGAAATCCCGGCCGCCGGCACCTGCGCCTGGGGCCCTGACCCGTATGATCATTCCCCGGTGCTGCACGCGGCTCGGCTGGGGGGGTTCGACTACGCCCTGGTCAGGCAGTGGGACGCTGACCGGTTTTTTGCCGATGGCCTGCTTTCTCCCCTGGAATGGGGCCTTGAATTGATGACCATACCCGTACCGGATGTGGTGGTCTTCGCGTCCCGGTCGGTGAACGGCAAAACCCGCCTGGCGGTCGGTGACGGGCTGGCCAGCCTGGGACGGGGCCTCGAAGACGACTCGCCCGCCGCCGGATCGGCGCGCAAGGCCCTCGGCGGGCTGAATTTGGCAGGATTCAATTTGTTGGTCGAACCGGATTTTGACCTGGTTCGCCGGAATTTCGCCGGGAATTGGCCTCCTGCCCGGGATTGACCCATATTATCGGGCTCTTGACCGACGCGAATTGCGGCCCCAGCCAACAGCGATGACCTGGAAGGAACAGGATGAACATAAAATACCGCCGTCTGAAGGGCACCCGGGACCTCATGCTCGAGGAAATCGAGCGTTGGCACTGGTGTGAGGCGCGCTGGTCCGAGGTTCTTTCCCGCTACGGGTACGGGGAGATCCGGACTCCGATTATCGAACCCACGGATCTGTTCCTGCGTTCGGTGGGGACCGGGACCGATATTGTCGACAAGGAGATGTATACCTTCCAGACCAAGGGTGGGGAAAGCCTGACCCTGCGTCCGGAAATGACTGCTTCGGTGGTCCGGGCCTATCTTGAGAACGGCCTGAGCCGGCAGCCGGGCACGGTCAAATTCTACTATCTGGCTCCCATGTTCCGCCACGACCGGCCGCAGGCGGGGCGATACCGCCAGTTTCATCAGGTGGGGGTCGAAGCCATCGGATCCGGCAGTCCGGTTCTGGATGCGGAAGTAATCCAGACCGCCATGGCCCTTTTCGAGGCCGTGGATGCACAAGGGCTCATGGTCAAGGTCAACAGCATCGGTTGTCCTGAATGCAACCCGGGTTACCTGGATCGGTTGAAGGCTTTTCTCCAGGAGAATATCGACCAGGTGCCGGCCAGTATGCGGTCCCGGATCGATATCAACCCGTTGCGTCTGTTCGACGCCAAGGAAGATGGGGTTCAGGATCTGCTGGCCCGGTTCGAGCCCATTACTGCCTCGCTTTGTGAACCGTGCCGCCGGCATCACGATATGGTTCTGGCCACGCTCCGGGACCTCGAGGTGCCCTTTGAAGAAGATCCCACCCTGGTGCGGGGGCTGGACTATTACTGCCGGACGACTTTCGAAATCACCGCCACGGCCGGGCGCAAACAAAGCAGCGTCGCCGGTGGCGGCCGCTACGACTATCTGGTGGAGCAGTGCGGAGGACCGTCCACTCCGGCGGTCGGGTTTTCCATCGGAATCGAACGAACCTTGCTGCATTTGAACGAGGAACCGGTGGACCCGCAGCGCAGCCGCCAATCGCCGGTGGACATCTACGTGGCCTGCAAGGGGCTGGACGCCCAGCGGTTCGGTTTCGTGAGCGCGGATATCCTGCGGGGTTTCTGCAGGGTGGAAGTGGATACATCGGACCGATCGCTGAAGGCCCAGGCCAAGTCGGCCAATCTGCGCCGGGCCCGTTTCCTGTTGACCGTCGGCGAAAACGAAATCGCCGAGGACAATTTGCAACTCAAAAATCTTGATGATGGTGAACAGAGGCCGGTGGCCAGGACCCAACTCCTGTCCGTCGTGCGGGAGGTCCTGGAAGGGTGAATCCGAACAACATGGCAGCAGAGGTCGGCAGCATGAGAACCCATCGTTGCGGCGAGGTTAACGAAAGCCTTGTCGGCCAGGAAATCAAGCTGGCCGGATGGGCCGGCAGGATCCGTGACCTGGGTGGGGTGGTTTTTGTCGACCTGAGGGACCGTTACGGCATCGTGCAGGTGGTCTTCGAGGACGGCCGGCCCTTGGAAATCGCCAAGGATTTCAAACTCGAATCGGTCCTGGGAATCACAGGGGAAGTTCGTCCCCGGCCCGCGGACATGGTCAACCCCAACAAGGCCACTGGAGCCATCGAGGTGGTGGCTCGGCAGGTAGAGATCCTGAATGCCTGTGCGCCGCTGCCCTTTCAGCTGGACCAGGCCGAAAACGCCACCGAGGAATTGCGGCTCAAATACCGGTATATCCATCTGCGGCACCCAGTCATGGCCAACAATCTGAGAGTTCGGCACCTGGCCGCACAGGCGGCGCGGCGTTTTCTCTCGGACCTGGATTTTCTCGAGGTCGAAACCCCTCTGCTGATCAAGACCACTCCGGAAGGGGCCCGGGATTACGTGGTGCCCAGCCGGATCCATCACGGGCAGTTCTACGCCCTGCCTCAATCGCCCCAGCTCTATAAACAGATCCTCATGGCCAGTGGAGTGGACCGATATTTCCAGCTGGCCCGGTGCCTGCGAGACGAGGATTTGAGGTCGGACCGGCAGCCGGAGCATACGCAGATCGACCTGGAGATGAGTTTCGTCGGCGAAAACGATATATACGACGTGGTGGAACGGATGATGGCCACGATCTTCGCCGAAACCGTGGGGATTGATCTGCCCACGCCGTTTCCCCGCATCTCTTACGACGATGCCATGGACATGTACGGCTCGGACAAACCCGATCTGAGATTCGGCTGCCCCATCTGCAACGTCGATGACCTGGTTCCCGGCTGCGGATTCGGTGTATTTGAAAAGGCGCTGGAAGCAGGTGGCACGGTGCGTTGTCTGAATGCTCCCGGGCTGGCCGGCTGGAGCCGTAAGAAAGTCGATGAGTTGGAGGAACTGGTCAAGAAGAAGGGAGCCTTCGGACTGGCCCGCGCCAAGGTCACCGCCGCGGGCCTGGACACGGGGATCGCCAAATTCCTGGGCGAGGATTTCCAGAGCAAGCTGATCGAACGCGCCGGTTGCCAGGATGGGGATCTTCTGCTGTTCGTGGCCGGCGATACCGGCATGGTGCGCGAGGCCCTGGGCGCTGTGCGGCTGGAGCTGGCGGCCCGGGCGGAATGGATACCCGAAAACAGTTGGGCCATGGCCTGGGTCCGGAATTTTCCCCTCTTCGAAAAGAACAAGGCCGGCGGTTGGGATGCCTGCCACCACATGTTCACCCAGCCGCGGCCCGAGGATGTGGGCGGCCTGGAAAAAGACCCCGGCCAGGGGCGGGCCCAGCTGTACGACCTGGTCTGCAACGGGGTGGAACTGGGTTCGGGCAGCATCCGGATCCACCAGCGCGAGTTACAGGAAAGGGTATTCCGCATCGTCGGCATGCCGGCCGAAGAATACCTGGCCAAGTTCGGGTTTTTCCTGGAGGCCCTCGGATTAGGCGCCCCGCCCCACGGAGGTATCGCGCTGGGTCTGGATCGGATCGTCATGCTTCTGACCGGCAGCCCATCCTTGCGGGAAGTGATCGCCTTTCCCAAGACGACGCTCGCGACCGGCCTGCTGGATGACAGCCCCGGTTCCATCAGCGCCGCCCAGCTCGAGGAGTTGAATCTGTCGATCGTTCCCAAGCCGGCCGAAAGGCCGAAGGATGGTTCATGAACAGAGGTAATAGCGACGGTGATTTCGAAACCGTGGCCGAGACCTCCCTTGATCTCGGAGGGATCGACCAACTCGGGCTGCTGGGGACCCGCGACGCCAACCTCCGTTATCTGGAGGAGAAATTCGGCGGCACCCTGGCAGTAAGAGGCGACCGCCTGATGATTCGCGGGCCGGCCGATCGGTTGGATGTCATCCGGGAAGTTCTGGCCGACCTGGTGGAAAGGGTTCGGCAGGGACAACTGGTTGACAGTGTCAGCTTGCGTTACCTGTGGGAGCAACGGGCCGGCGAGCAAGAACCCGGGCCGGATTTTTCGCCCAATGAGGAACCTCTCCTTTTTGCCAAGGGTAACCGCCAAGGCGTTCGGGTCAAGACCCTCGGGCAACAGGCCTACGTGAAAGCCGTTCACGATCACGACGTGGTGTTCGCCGTGGGACCGGCGGGAACCGGGAAAACGTTCCTGGCCGTGGTCATGGCCATGGACTACCTGAAAAGGCAGCTGGTCGACCGCATCGTCCTGGTGCGTCCCGCGGTCGAGGCCGGTGAACAGCTGGGTTTTTTGCCGGGAGATCTACAGGAAAAAATCAACCCCTACCTGCGGCCCTTGTTTGATGCCTTGTCGGACATCTCCGGGGCTGCCAAGATTGCCCGCTACCTGTCCAGCGGGGTCATCGAGGCCTCGCCCCTGGCCTACATGCGTGGCCGCACCTTGAACAACGCCTTCGTGATCCTGGACGAAGCCCAGAACACGACCCTGGGGCAGATGAAGATGTTTCTGACCCGCCTGGGGATGCAGTCCAAGGCGGTGGTCACCGGCGACGTCACCCAGGTGGATCTGCCGGACAAGAGACTTTCCGGCCTTATCAGGGTGAGGAGCATTCTCCAGAAGACCGAGGGGGTGTCGTTCGTGGATTTGGACGGCCGGGATGTGGTGCGGCATCCACTGGTCCGCCGTATCGTGGATGCGTTCGAGGCCGCAGGTATTTCGGACGAGGGAGATTGACCGGATGTTGGTCCATCTGATTGACGGAAGGAAGACTCATGGCTGAGTGGTGGCAACGCCCGAGGGCATGGATAGCCCGCGATGGTTCGGCCCGGGAGGGGCGAACATCCGGCCGGACCGGCGTGAAGTCCGGCGTGAAGTCCGCCGCTAAAAGTTCGGGGAAGACGGCCGGGATAGGGGAGGCTCCCCGGGTGGATCGTCCGCTGACCTGGACGATGGTGCTGGGGGTCGGACTTCTTGTCCTGCATCTGGTCCTGTTCCCTCCGGTGCCGCGACTGGCGACGGATTTCCCCGAGGTCGGTCAGGTTGCCCAGAAGGAGATCCGGGCGCCCTTCGCTTTCGAAGCTCCTTTTTTAGAACGTGATGTCCAGATGCAGCGCAATCAAAGGGTGCTGGTCGAACCACCGATCCTGCGCAAGGTCGTCCCTGGCTCGTCCCGTCGTGGGGACGGCAGGATGGAGCTTTTTCTCGACGCCCTGGCGGCCGCCCTGGTCGACACTTCGCACAGCCTGGAAGAAAAATCCGGCCTGCTGGTGCTCCAATATCCCAACGTTCTTCCTGACGAGATTCCCTGGTTGCTGGCCACGGATGAACCTGATTCCCTTGTAGATCGTCTCTCCCAATCCTGGGCCCAGGTGATGACCGTCGGAGTCGCCGACATGCTGCCGGTGGGGAACTACGACCGGATCGTCATCTTGACGCCCAATACCGAATCTCTGGTCCAGCGGAGCGAGATCATTCACCAGACCAACCTGGAGCAGAAGCTGGCCCTCATCCTCAACATTGAAGGGATGAATCCCGAAGATACCGCCCATGCCGCCAGCGTGCTGCGGCCCTTTATTTCGCCCAATCTCATCTATGACGCCGTCGAATCGCGCCTGCGGCAGGATCAAGCCCGGGATTCCGTTCCGACGACCATGTCCTTCCAGTTCGATCAACGAATCATCGACGATGGGATTCTGGTCTCCGAACAGCATGCGGTGTACCTGGAGACACTGAAGGATCTCCTGATGGATCGGGGTGGTGGGGACGACGGAACCGGGCGCGCTTCACGCATTTTCGTACGGGGTCTACTGATCGCCATGGCCTTGGCCCTGTTCGGCTGGCTGGCCATCATTCATTTTCCCGATTTATTGCGGCGCCTGAGATTTCTGCTCGCGCTGACAGTGGTGGTGGCGGTCTATCTGGTGGGGGCGTCCTTCGCCCTCGGACGCCCGGCCCTGGGGCCTGTGGCCGTTCCGGTGATCCTGCTGTCACTGTTTGCCACGGTGTTGTTCAAGGACAAAGTGGGTTACACCACCACGCTGCTGGGTGTAACCCTGCTGGCCATTCTGCCCGGCACCGGGGCCGGCAGCATCTTTACCTGGTACATCCTGGGCATGGTGACGGTAATTTTAGTCCGCCGGGTCCAGAAGCGCAGCCAGTTCTACCAGACCATGCTGCTGTTGACCTTTCTATCGGTCACCCTGGTATTTCTGCTGGGGCCGGCCGCTTTTGGTCCGGACCAGGGCGGCGAAAATATTTTTCTGGTGGGACTATTCGCTCCGGTCCTGCTGGTGGCCTTCGGTCTGTTCCTTCTGCCGGTCATCGAACCAATGGTCGGCGTGTGCTCCGATCTGACCCTTTTGGAACTATCGGACCTGAATCATCCCCTGCTGAAGAGAATGGCGCTGGAGGCCCAGGGAACCTACCACCACAGCCAGGTGGTGGGGCAGCTGGCCGAGCACGCCGCGCGGGCCATCGACGCGAACGCCCTGTTGACCAGGGTGGGGGCCCTGTTCCACGACATCGGCAAGATGGAAAAATCCGAGTACTACGTGGAAAATCAGAGGCCCGAATTCAACAAGCATGACGAATTGAGTCCGAGCATGAGCGCCCTGGTCATCGCCGCCCACGTCAAGGACGGCATCGAACTGGGCCGCAAGTGGCGCCTGCCCCAGATGGTGATCGATTTCATTCCCGAGCACCATGGCACTCTGGTGATGGAATTTTTCTACCACAAGGCCCTCGAGGGCGAAGGCAACGAGACGGTGAAGGTAGATGATTTCCGCTACCCCGGCCCCAAACCCCGCTCAAGGGAAACGGCCATCCTGATGCTGGCGGACGCAGTGGAAGCCGCCACCCGGTCCCTGGCCAAACCCACGCCCAGCCGCATCAGGGAAATTACCAAGCAGATCATTGACAAGCGGATGCTCAGCGGGGAAATGGACAAGTCCGGACTGACCCTCAGCGACCTGGCGAGAATTAGGGAGGCGTTCATCCCCCTGTTGAACGGTATCCATCACTCGCGAATCGTCTACCCGGGGCAGAAGGAAAGGGACACAGACAAGATTCCCGAACGCCGGGGCGAACGGAAGGCTGGGACTTGATCCTGCGGTTCGTGGAGCGACGATCCCGCCCAGGCGGGGAAATGGAGAGCTGGCTGACAGGAAAGCGGCACCGGCTCCTGACTGATTTGACCGAGCCCCTCGGCCGACCCGACTGGGCGGTTGACGTGGTGCTGATCGACAATCAAACCATGGCCGGCTTGAACGCGGAATTTCGGCAGGCCGACGGGGTGACGGACGTTCTTTCCTTTTCCTATCTCCTGGAATCGGGTTCGGGCGATCCCGATCTGCCCTGTGGCCTGGGCCACGCTTTTCGCAATCTGTGGCTGGACACGTTTGTCCCGGACCAGGAGAATGAATCGGACCTGACCGTTGGCGAGGTGATCCTGGCCCCGGGGTTCGTGGCCGATCGGTGCCGGGAAAGGGGTTGGGCCCTGGAACACGAGATTCCCCTGCTGGTTGTCCACGGAATGCTGCATCTTTTGGGCTGGGAACACGCGAGCGATAAAGAGGTCGAAGCCATGCGTACTGTCGAGGAGGGGATTCTCGCGAGCGCAGGTTTGCCTCATCCCCTTCGTGAGAGGAGTTGACCCACTGATGGAAGGTACGGGTGCTGGATTGACCGGAGCTGGCGGAATCATCCTGTTGACGGTGGGCGCCTGGCTGGGCGCCATGCTCATGGGTGGCCTGATGACCGCCCATTACCGGGTCAGCGGCCTGTATCGCAACGGGCTGCTGGAAAAGGACACCCTGGGCCCAATACTGCGGGACTTCCTCGAGAACGACCGGCGTTTCCAGGTGACCACCGGGACCCTGTACCTGATCCTCACTTTGGTGGGCGCTTTTTCCTGGGGACACCTTTTGTCTCGCCAGTGGCCAGGCGCCCTGGACGTGCCTTTCTATTTGATGTTCGCTTTTTCCGCCCTGCTGGCCTGGAGTCTGGGAGGTCTGGTCTTCAAGATGCTGGCATCCGACACGGCCTTAACCTACGCCCGGATCGTTGGAATGTTGATTTACCCATTGTCCTGGCTGTTGCGGCCCTGGACCGCCCTGATGCTGCTGGTCATGGACAAGCTGGACGATACGTTGTGGACGGCCGAAATGCAGCCCCACCTGTCGGACGGGGAGATCCGGAGCCTGATCAAGGTCGATGGCGAAAACGTCACCCTCGACGAGGACGAAAGGGAGATGATCCATAGCATCTTCGCTTTCCATGACACCGCGGTCAGGGAGATCATGATCCCCCGAATCGACATGGTTTCCCTCGACGGGGATTCTGATCTGACCGGAACCATGGCCGCGGTCATCGCCAGCGGCCACTCCCGGGTGCCGGTGTTCGAAGGCAGCGTGGACAAGGTGGTGGGCATCCTCTATACCAAGGATCTGCTGAAACTGTTCGAGGCCGGAAGTTCCCCCGGCGGTGATTTCAGTCCGAACGATCTGGTGCGACCCGCCTATTTCATTCCCGAGAGCAAGAAGATCGATGAGGTGCTCGACGAGTTCCGGGCCAAGCGAATCCACATGGCCGTGGTGATCGACGAATACGGCGGCACGGCCGGTCTGGTGACTCTCGAGGATGTGATCGAGGAAATCGTGGGAGAGATCGAGGACGAATTCGACGCCGAAGAAAACCTGCTGACCTGGGTGGATGAATACACCGTGCGTCTGGATCCCAAGATCGATCTGGAAGACCTCGAGGAAATGCTGGGTGTGACCTTTGGCGGCGCCGAGGGTATCGAGACCAGCGAGACCCTCGGTGGTCTGATCTATGAAGCCGCGGGCAATGTGCCGGAGAAGGGCGACCAGGTGGAGGTGGTGGATTTTGTCGTGGTGGTGGAGGACGTGGCCGACCAGAGGATCCTGCGGGTGCTGCTGAAGTCGACCGAGCCCCTGCCGGGTTTCCACCGGAGGGACGAGAACGGTGTATAGGTTCCTGCAAAGGCATTTCCTGACCGGATTGCTGTCCATCACGCCGCTGGTGATTACCACCTGGATCCTGTGGCGGTTCTACGTATTGATCTCCTCGACCATGCGCCCCTGGTTGCAGCGAATTCCCGCGGTCACCGAAACCTATCCCGAGTTCCTGCTGACTCTCATCGGAGTGATTGTCTTCATCCTGCTGATCACCCTGGTCGGCCTGTTCACCCGCAATCTGATCGGCATTGCCTTTTTCCGGGTCCTGGAGCGGTTCTTTGAACAGATTCCCGTGGTCAAGAGCGTCTTTTCCGCTATCAAACAGATATCCGAGGTGTTCCTGCAGGATCGCCGAACGGCCTTCCAGAAGGTGGTGCTGTTCGCCTATCCCCGGCAGGGTCTGTTTTCCATCGGCTTCGTGACCCGGGACGAAGCGGAAAACCGGCTGGTCAATGTCTTTCTGCCCACGGCCCCGAATCCCACCAGCGGTTTCATGTTGCTGGTGCCGCGCGAGGAACTGAAGGAACTACCGATTCCGGTGGAGGAGGCCATCAAGCTCATCGTGTCCGGTGGTTCCATCATGACCGCCGACCAGGCCGGGCAGATCGAAAAGAGAGTGGGACAACTGGTGGGGCCCGGGCCGTCGGGTTCGGGCGACATCCTGCCCGGAAAGGACCCCGCACCGTGACCGACAGGATGCCCGACAACCCCGATCTGGAAATAGTCGAGGAAGTGGTTCTGGACCCCAGGAACCTGGACGCGCAGCGCCATGCCCTGGAGTTGAAATTCGGCGAACTGCTGGACCTGGACGATACGGAATCCTTGCGTGAACTGGCCGTCGGTCTGAGCCCGGGTGACCTGTCCGAGATCCTGCGTCCCATGAGTGTGGAGGACACCTCCCGCATTCTGCGCATACTGCCTGCCGATCCCCTGGCCGAAGTTCTCGCCGAGATCGACAACCGCAGCTTGGGCGCCCTGTTCACCCTGCTGGACATTGACGAGATCGCCGACATCATCGAGGAGATGCCCTCCGACGAAGCTGCGGACGTGATCGGCGAACTCGATACCGACCAGGCCGCCGAAGTGCTGGCGGCCATGGAGGAGGCCGAGCGATCCGAGGTCGCGGATCTTCTGCAGTATCCGCCGGAAACCGCCGGTGGTCTCATGGGCAAGGAGTTCGCCACCTGCGACGACCGGCAGACCGCCGGCGAGGCGACGGCGGGCCTGCGCCTCATGGATGAGGACGATCTCGAAGCCACCCATTTTGTTTTCGTGCTGGATGATCAAGGTCTGCTGGTGGGGCGGCTGCCTTTGGTCCGCCTGCTTATCAGTGACCCGGTCACCAGTGTCACCGAAGTCATGGAGCCCGATCCCCTGTACGTGGACGTAGATCTGGACCAGGAGGAAGTGGCCGGTTTTTTCCAGACCCATGATCTGATCTCGCTGCCGGTCGTCGACCAGGGGAAGAGGATGGTGGGCCTGATCACCGCCGACGACGTGCTGGACGTCATGGAAGAGGAGGCCACCGAGGATTTTTCCCTCCTGGCCGGTGTGAGCAAGAAGGAGTTCGGGGAACAGTCGAGCTTCCGGGTGGCCCGGTCCCGGTTGCCCTGGTTGCTCGGCGCGCTGGTGGGTCAACTCGGGGCCGTTCTGGTCATGTCCCATTTCGAACAGAGCATCGAGTCCATGGTGGCTTTGACCTTTTACATTCCCATGATCATGGCCACCGCCGGGAACATCGGCATCCAGACCTCTTCGGTGGTCGTGCGCGGGCTCGCCACCGGTGAGGTGGATTTTTACCACCTCGGCCGCCATCTGCTGCGGGAACTGGGCACCGCCGTGTTGACCGGCGCGGCCGTGGCCGCGTTCATCTATCTCATATCCTGGCTGGTCAGCGGAGATCCCAACCTGTCGTTCGTCCTGAGTCTGTCCATGTTGCTGGTCGTGCTGTTTGCGGCCATGGCTGGATCCGGAATACCTTTGCTGCTGCACCGGGTCGGCATCGATCCCGCCGTGGCCACCGGTCCCTTTATCACCACGGCCAACGACATCGTGAGCATGGTCATCTACCTGGGGCTGGCCTCTCTCCTGTTGAGCCTGGGTCAGGGAGCCTGACCATGGGAGTCCTGTCCCGTCCCGCGGCCAACACCGAGGCCCTGGTTTTGCGGGCCTGGCCTTGCGGTGAAACCAGCGCCGTGGTTTCCCTTCTGACCCGCGACCACGGTTACGTCAAGGTTATTGCCAAGGGTGCTCGCGGTCCACGCTCGAAGTTGCGGCCCCTGATCGATCCGGGCCGTCTGGTGACCGCGGAATTCAGCCTCGATCCAGCGCGGGAACTCCAGTTTCTCCGCGGGGGCGAGGTCGATCTGGATCCCATGAGCGAGGGCCCGACCCTGGAAAAGTCCGCCTTCCTTCTGGGCGCCCTGGAACTGGTGGACCGTTGTCGTCCGGTGGCAAGCGGTCCGGGCGTTTTGGACGATCGGGACCAGACGCCGGTCGTGGCCCATCTCTTTGCCGTTTGCGGACGTTTCGTCAGAATGTTATCGTCCCAGTCCTGTAACCGGCCGGCCCTGCTGTTTTTTGCCTTCGAATGGGAATTGCTGGCCCGGCACGGTATGGCTCCCGAGGTATCGTCATGCGTCTCTTGCGGACGGGCCGGGACCGACCTGGAATTGTCCACCCTGCAGTTCAGCCCGGCTGAAGGGGGCATCGTCTGCGGCCGCTGTATCCAAGCCGGAGGAGTGAATGGCGGACGACCTCTGGGCCAAGAGGCCTGGGACCATTTGCAGGACATGGCCCGGACCGGGATCGACCTGGACCGGGAAGGGGAACCGACCCTGGCCCGGCCGTTGCGCCGTGAAATGGGGGCCCTGCTGCACAGGTTCCTGGGTTATCACCTGCCCGGTTATCGTCTGCCCGCGGCTCTGGATCTGCTGCGTGCGGGAAAGGACAACACAGGATGATGGAATACCAGCAGATGATCGCCAACCTCCAGAAGTTCTGGAGCGATTACGGCTGCGTGATCGTCCAGCCCTACAACAGCGAGGTCGGCGCGGGCACTTTCAACCCCAACACCTTTCTCCGGGCCCTGGGGCCGGAGCCCTGGCAGGTGGCCTACGTCGAGCCCAGCAAGAGGCCCAAGGACGGCCGCTATCTCGAGAACCCGAACCGGGTTCACCAGTTTCTGCAGTATCAGGTAATCCTCAAACCCAATCCCTCCAACAGCCAGGAACTGTACCTGGAATCGCTGAAGGCGCTGGGGATCGATCCCGCCGAACATGACATTCGTTTCGTGGAGGATGATTGGGAATCACCTACCCTGGGCGCCGCCGGCCTGGGTTGGGAAGTCTGGCTCGACGGGATGGAGGTTTCCCAGTTCACCTATTTCCAGCAGGTGGGCGGGGTGCGGTGCAAACCGGTAGCGGTGGAATTGACCTATGGGCTTTTGCGCCTGTGCATGTTCATCCAGGAAACCGATCACGTGAAGGATATCCTCTGGGGCGGAGGCTTGACCTGGGGCGAGGTGATGGGCCAGTTCGAACGCGAGTATTCCGCCTTCAATTTTGAACAGGCGGACGTGGCTCTTTACCGCCGGCAGTTCGATGAAAAAGAAGGCGAGGCCCAGGCTCTGCTGGCCGCGGGACTCGTTTACCCCGGTTATGACGCCGTCATCAAGTGCAGCCACATCTTCAACGTGCTGGAGGCTCGCGGGGCCATTTCCGTGACCGAACGCACGGGGTTCATAACCCGCGTCAGGAATCTCGCCCGTGCCGCCGCTTCCGGTTACGTTGCCAGCCGTGAAGAACTGGGTTTCCCCCTCCTCAAGGAGCAGCAGGCCGAATGAGCCAGCCAGCCAATCAGATCCCAGACAAGGCCTTTTTGCCGTTTCTTCTGGAAATAGGTAGTGAAGAGATTCCCGCCCGATTTATTCCCACGGCCATTCAGGAGTTGAGTCGGTTGGCCGCTGACGCCCTTGGGTCCGCCCATCTGGATTTCGAAGGCCTGAAAGTGGTGGCCACACCCAGGCGGATGGCTCTGATGGTCGCGCGTCTGAGCACCCGGCAGCCCGATCGCGAGGTGGAGATCAAGGGGCCCCCGGTTTCGGTGGCCTTTGACGACGACGGCAACCCGACGCCGGCGGGCCAAGGATTCGCCCGGAAGGCGGGGATCGACCTGGCCGCCTGTGGGCGGGGCACGGATAAGCGGGGAGAATTCCTGCTGGCGCGCAAGACGGAACCCGGCCGCCCAGCGGCCGAGGTGCTGGCCGAGATCATGCCCCGGATCGTTCTGGCTGTGCCCTTCCGGAAAGTCATGAGGTGGGGGACCCATGATCTGGAATATCCCCGACCCCTTCAGTGGCTGGTGGCCCTGCTGGGGTCGGACCTGGTGCCTCTGAAAGTGGACTACCTGACCGCGGGGCGGACATCGCGCGGGCACCGGACCCTGGCCGAGGATTGTCCGGTGGAAATCCCCGCGGCCGATTCCTATCTGGAAGTAATGCGTCAGGTCCAGGTAGTGGCCGATCACCAGGAACGAACCGACCTGATCCGCAACGGCCTGGCCGCCGAACTGGAAGCCTATCATCCGGATGCTCGCCTCAAAAAGGACGAAGACCTGCTGACCGAGGTGGTTTTCCTCTGCGAATTCCCCACTCCGTTTCTGGGTTCCTTCAGCGAGGAATATTTTGCCTTGCCGGCCGAAGTCATCACGACCGCCCTCAAGGCCCACCAGAGGTATTTTTCCATCGGGTCGGCTTCGGCCCCTGGGTTGATGCCCCGATTTGCCGCCGTCAGGGACGGGGGGACCGACCACCTGGCCGGTGTTGTCCGCGGCAATGAAAGGGTTCTGAACGCCCGTCTGGCGGACGCCCTCTTTTACTGGACCTTCGATCAGAAAAAATCTCCCGACGAATCCCGCGGATTGCTGGACAAGGTCACCTGGCTCGAGGGTTTCGGCTCGGTCCGGGACAAAACCAACCGCCTGGGCTCCTTGGCCTCCTGGCTCTGGACCGCCGGCCTGGGTGACACGGCTGAGGTTCCGGCCGACCTGGTCCGGGCCGCGGAGATCTGCAAGAGCGATCTGGTCAGCGAGATGATCAAGGATGGCAAGGAATTCACCAAGCTGGAGGGTTTCATCGGTTCCCGTTACGCGGCCCTGGCCGGCGAATCCGATGATGTCTGCCGGGCGATGGAAAGGCACTACTTCCCTCGTTCGGCGGCCGGCGAATTGCCGACCGACCGCCTCAGCAGCACCCTGTCCGTGGCCGATCGCCTGGACAATGTGACCGGATGCTGGCTGGCCGGATTTGCTCCCACCGGCGCCAAGGATCCCTATGCCTTGCGCCGTCATGTCCTGTCGATATTACGGATTCTCCTGGATCTGGGCTCCAGGATCGACCTGGAGGTGGCTTTGGCTCAGGCCATGGGGCCGATCGCCAAGCTGGCGGCTGACAGGAATGCCGACGGTGTTCTGGACGAAATCCACGAATTCGTGAGGACCCGCATGGCCGGGCATTTTACCGACAACCTGGGTTGCGATCCCGCGGCTGTCCGGGCGGTGCTTCCGGTGCGCTGGCGCGACCCGGTGGATGCTCTGGCCTGGACCAGGGCTCTGACCGGTTACCGGGACCGTGAAGATTTCCTGCTTCTGGCCACCGGGTTCAAGCGGTGTCGGAACATCCTCAAGGGCGATGTCCTGGCGACGGCGGATCTGGACAGCTGTCTGGATAGATGGCTCGCAGGGGGACAGGGAGCAGGCGGGGAGGATTTCACGACCCTGACCGAGGCGGCGGAACAGCAGTTGCGGGACCTGGTTATCGCTGCGGCTCCCCGTCTGGCCCAGGCGGAAAAAGGTGGGGACTATGACCAGGTTTTCGCCATTTTTTCGGGCCTGGGGCCGGCCATCGACGCCTTTTTCGACACGGTACGGGTCAATGTTCCTGACGAGGCCCTGCGCCGGGTGCGGCACGCTTTTTTGAGGGAAATCCATGGTCTTTTTGTCCGGTTTGCCGATTTCAGCCAGGTGGCACCCCTGGAATAGGGTCCCCAGAAACCAGTGGGACGGGTAAAAACCGGGCTTTTCAGAAACCGGCTCGGATCCGGAACCCCTTCTTTTTTGCACAAATACTATTGACTCGGTACCCCGCTTACGATAGAGTAATGCAGCGACTCACAGACAAAAGTTCCCATCTCTTGAGGTGCGCTGTCCCTGTTTTCC
>CBDUDB010000043.1:0-17948 GCA_965365795.1 uncultured bacterium
TGGTGAATCCGGACACCGGGACGGAATCCGGACTCAGGATAAGTTCGTTGCCGGCGGGGGCCCGCCTGGTGACCGCCGGCGAGGCGGCCGGCCTTTTGCCCGGCGCGGCCTCGGCGGGCGAGGTGGAAAGCCGATGAACATGGACAAGACTTTTCTCTGCCGCTGTGAGGATGTGACCCTGGAAGAATTCCGGGATGCTTATGACGAGGGTTTTTCGGAGCTCGAATCACTCAAACGCTACACGGGGGTGGGCACCGGGTTCTGCCAGGGCAAGGGATGCCTGAGCGAAGCGGCACGGGAGCTGGCTGCCCTGCGTGACACCCCGCCCGGGGAAATCCGGTTGACCACCATCCGCCCTCCCGCAGAATCCATGACCTTTGCCCAGCTCGCGGCCCTCGACGTTCCGCCACCCGGCGGCGACCCAGAGGAGGCTCCGTGATACCCCTATCCACCGGACCCGTACCGGCGGTCGCCGACGCGGTGATCATCGGCGGAGGCATCAACGGCCTTACCTGCGCCCGCGAACTGGCGAGCCAGGGTCTGAAAAACATCGTGATCCTCGAGAAGAATTACATCGGCAGCGGATCGACCGGCCGTTGCGGTGGCGGCATCAGGCAACAATGGACCACCGAAGAGAATATCCGCTTGGCCCAGGAAAGCGTCGCCATGTACGAGAACATGTCGGCGGACCTTGGTTACCAGGTTTTTTTCCGGCAGGGCGGCTACTTGATGATCACCGAGAGCGAAAACGATCTGCCCGCCCTTCGCAAAGCGGTGGCCCTGCAGAACCGTTGCGACGTCCCCACGGAATTTCTTCAGCCCGAAGAGTGCCTGAAGATCGTTCCGGACCTGGACATCTCCCACCTCAAGGGCGCCACCTTCTGTCCCAAGGACGGCACCGCCTATCCCTTTGCCGTGGTCTGGGGTTATGCGCGGGCCTGTCATCGGGCGGGAGTGAATATCTTCATCAGAACGATGGTGACCGGCCTTTCCGCCGACGAGGGCCGGATCCGCACCGTTCACACCGATCGGGGCGACATCGCCACCGAACGGGTGGTCAACTGCGCCGGACCCTGGGCCCGTTCCCTGGCCGCCATGGTCGGGGTCCAGCTGCCCAACCTTCAGGAACGCCATGAGATAATGGTCAGCGAATCGTTGAAACCCTTCCTGGACCCCATGGTGATCTCCATCACCAACGGCATCTACTTCAGCCAAAGTCTGCGGGGGGAAATTGTCGGGGGTATCGGCGATCCCGCCGAACCAGGTCTGGATGACCCGGCTACATTCGACACCCGAAGCCAGCTGCGTTTCGCTGTTCGCTTCGCCAAGGAGTTGATCCGGTACTACCCCCGCGCGGCCCAGGTGCGGATGATGCGGCAGTGGGCCGGCATGTACGATGTCACGCCCGACCACCGCCCCATCCTGGGCGGGGTTCCCGGCCTGGACGGGTACTATCATATCTGCGGATTCAGCGGCCATGGTTTCATGCTCGGCCCGGTGACCGGGCGCCGCATGGCCCGCTACATCGTCAGTGGGGAATCTGACGACATCATCACCAATCTATCGCTGGACAGATTCGCCAATGGCGACTTGAAGCGGGACGCTTTCGTGGTGGGTTGATCACCGATCAGACTAAGTCGTCGAGGGCCTTGTCCAGTTCCCCGAATTCGAATTTGAAGCCGGCGGCTTTCAAGGCATTGGGAACCACCCGCTGACTGTCCAGCAACACGTCGGCCATCTCCCCCATCATGCATCCCAGGACAAATCGCGGCACCGGCATGAAAGCCGGTTTGCCGACCGCGCGCCCGAGGGCGGCGGCAAATTCCATCTGGCGGGGAGGATCGGGCACGACGGCATTGACCGGGCCGCGGATCTCTTCCTGATCCAGCACGAACAGGAAAAGACGGGCCAGATCCCGTATGTGCACCCAGGGGAAATATTGACGGCCACCCGCCAGGGGACCGCCCAAGCCCAAGCGAAAGGCCGGCAACATCTTGGCCAGAGCCCCACCCTCGGTGGACAGGACCACGCCGATCCGGACAACCGCAATCCTGACCTGGTCCCGTTCGGCCTTGAGGGCGGTATGCTCCCATTCCAGAGCCAGCTTGGCCAGAAAACCGCTGCCGGGTTCACTGGACTCACCCAGAGCAACCTCGCCCCGGTTGCCGTAATAGCCCACGGCCGAGGCGCTCGCCAGGACCGCCGGGGAAACACAGGTCGCAAGTGCGGCGACAATGTTTTCGGTAGTGGCCAACCGGGAACGCTTTATCCGATGCTTTCTCCCTCGGGTCCACCACCCGTCCGCAACGGGCGACCCGGCCAGGTTGATCACCCCGGTGCAAGTGGCCAGTCGGTCCTGCCAATCTCCGGGCAGGGTAGGATCCCCACCCAGAATCTCGGCTCCGGCAGGGAGGACCTTGCGGGCGCGGGCGGGATCCCGCGTCACGCAGAGAACCTCGTCACCGCGATCCAGGAGCATTTTCGAAACAGCCCGGCCAACCAGACCGGATCCGCCGGTGATAAATACCCTCATTCGGTCACCTTTCCGGGGTCCCGAGCGGCCGGAACCCGGATTCGCCAAACATGACGCAGCTGCAAGAGACTAACCCAGTTGGGGTGGACTGTCCACTTGGCCGGGTTGCTTGCGGCACCAATTGTCCTATTTTTGTCGGACTGTCTCCTTAATTCATCCGGCCAGGAGTTGTCATGGACTATCAGAATTTCGATTGCGAGATTGCAGGCGGCTGCGCCACCGTGCGCATGATGGGTCCGGGCGCTCCGGACATGGGCGACCTCTGCGACGAATTCGTGGATATGATGCTCAGGCTCCAGGAGGATAAGGCGGTGCGCATGATCCTGTTCACCGACGGGGACCACGCCTTCGAATTGCATCACAATCTCGATATTTTATCCGAGGCCCACCTGCAGGATCAGGGGTTTGAATTGCTGGCTGCGGACGAGGAAATCTCACGTAAAATCGTGACCATGATCGGCGAAACCACCAAACCTGTCGTGGCGGCCACCAGGGGTGACATCCGCAATCTCGGGCTGGGCTTTTTCATGGCCGCGGACATCCGCCTGGCCAGTGACAAGGCCAGCTTCACCACCCAGGACATGTCCGGAGGCCTGTTGCCCGGTTGGGGCCTGATGCACATCCTGCCCCGGTTGATCGGTCCGGGACGCACCCTGGATTTCCTCTGGTCACACCGGACCCTCGGCGCCAACGAAGCCTGGCAAATGGGTCTGGTCGACCGCCTCATCGACGATGAGGTCTGGGAAGAGGAACTGGACCGTTTCACCGAGCGAATGCGCCGGCTTCCCCAGCCGGCGGTCCAGTTGACCAAGCTCGGGGTCCAGCAAGCAGCCAACCTGGACTTGACCAGCATGCTTTCGGTGGAATGGGAATCCCAGCAGCGGTGCTGGACCTCGCTGGAGACCTCCGAAGGTTTGCGGGCCCGACAGGAAGGCCGCGACCCTGAACTCGAGGTGGCCATCGAGGAAGAAGATTCATAGCCCCACAGCCCCTGAAATCATCAGGGGTGTTTGCCTTTTCAAGTCGGAGGTTTTTCCGTGAAACACATCCCCCAACTTTATTTCCTTTCGGTCATTCTGGTCCTGCTGGTGTCGGTCCCCGCTGTGGGAGCGCCGCCGGTCCGAGATCACGACATAGTGCCGGAGGACTATTTCGATTTGACCGGCCTGGGCAATCTGGCGGTTTCCCCCGACGGTGGCACCATCGCCTACACCGAAAGCCGCTGGGGCCAGGGTAAAGAAGGCCGCCACAGCGAACTGTGGACTGTTGCGCGAACCGGGACCGGTCCCGTCAGGCACACCTTCGACAGCTTTGCCGCCTCTTCGATCACCTGGTCGCCCGATGGCAAGACCATCTATTTCCTGGGCCGGGACAAGGCCGGGCGCGACACGCCTCCCGGCGACGGCAGCCGCCAGGTCTGGCGGCTGGACCGGGGCCAGACCAGGCCGACGGCGGTGACCCGCAACGAAGACGGCGTGCAGTCCTATGCCCTGGCATCGACGGGGGATTTCCTCTACTACAGCGTCAAGGAAAAGGAAGTTTCCGACCTGTGGAAGGATCTCCGCCAGGAATTCGAGGATCTCGAATACGGTCACGGTGTGACGTGGTTCTCCGAGGTGCGCAAGCTGAACCTCACCACCTGGCGGGAGGAAGTGGTGCTTCCGGCAGACCGGGTGATCTGGGAGATGTCCTTGTCTCCGGACGGTGACCGCCTGGGCATGATCACTACCGACGACAACGAACTGATCTTCAAGGAAGGCTGGTCACGGGTCGAGGTCCTGGACATCGCCTCCGGCGAGGTGACCCCGGTGACCGACCAGCAATGGCGGACGGACCACCCCTCCCCTTTCGGTTGGATTGAAGACCTCACCTGGTCTGGTGATGGAAAAGCGCTGGCCTTTTCGATCTCCTATGATGGGTATGCCTCCCGGATCTGGACCGGCGAGGAAAACAACGGGGCCTGGGATCTTCACCTGGTGACCCGTCCGGAAATGGTGTCCTATGCGGGCGGATTGAAATGGCGTGGCGAAGGCCGAACTCTCTGTTACCTGGGCGAAACCATGGGACGAATCCACGTCTACGGATCCGAAAAGGTCGGCGGCGGCAAGCAGGGTAAAACGAAAATCCTGGCCGGCGGAGACATCGTGACCGGGTCGTTCGATTTTGACGACAAGGGACGGAACCTGACCGCCATTTTCGAGACTACTGCCGACGCCAACGACATTTATACCATCAAATCCCCGGAAAAATTCGAGCGCCTTACCCTGGTCAACCCCCAGGTCGATACCTGGAAGTTGCCCCAGATCCAGCACGTCAGCTGGCCGGGAGCCGATGGCGATGTCTGCCATGGCATCCTCGAATTGCCCCCAACCTACCAGCCGGGTGACGGACCGCTGCCCACCATCATCGAACTTCACGGCGGTCCCACTTCCTCGACCAAATTCCGCTTGCGGTTGTGGATTTACGGCCGGGCCTTGATGGCCGCCAACGGCTACGCCCTGCTCAGCCCCAACTATCACGGTTCCACCGGGTACGGGGACGAATTCCTGGAAAAACTGATCGGACGGGAAAACGAAATCGAAGTGACGGACATCGCCGCCGGTACGCGCTGGTTGATCGACCAGGGTATCGCCGATCCCGAGAAGATCGGGGTCAGCGGCTGGAGCAACGGCGGCTATTTGACCAACTGCATGATCGTGGCCGAACCGGACCTGTTCGCCGCCGCCAGCAGCGGAGCCGGGGTCCTGGACATGGTGATCCAGTGGGGCACCGAAGACACCCCCGGACACGTCATCAATTTCGTGGAAGGATTGCCCTGGGAACAGCCCGCTCACTACCAGAGCGCTTCCCCGCTGTACCACCTGGACAAGGTCAAAACCCCGACTCTCATTCACGTTGGCGGCGACGATCCCCGGGTACCCCCGGCCCACAGCCGGGCCCTTTACCGGGCGCTGAAGCACTACCTGCACGTGCCCACGGAACTGGTCGTCTATCCGGGCGAACCGCATGGACTGACCACTCATGAAAACCGCTTGGCCAAGATGAAGTGGGATCTGGCCTGGTTTGAAAAATACCTGCTGGGCACCGAGGAAGAGACTGTTGCCGAGGACTGAGATACGTCCGGTTGTTTTGTCGCCGCGGGCAGATCACCCCGCGGCGACCACCGCAGCGGCCAGCCGGTCACAGGCCTTTTCCAAGGTGGCCCGGGTGCAACCGAAGTTCAGCCTCACATAGCCGGGTCCCCCAAACTCGCGGCCGTCGGAGAAGCCCAGGCCATGGGCCTCGAAATGGGCCACCGGGTCAGGTAGACCCAAGGCCTCCACCTCCAGCCAGGCCAGATACGTGGCTTCCACTGAAGCCATGGTGACTGGGCCAAGGTCGGCCACCTTCCCGGCCAGAAAATCCCGGTTTCCCCTCAGGTAATCATTCTGCGCGGCCAACCAATCTTTCGAATTCCGCCAGGCGGCCAAGGCAGCCACGTACCCCATCACGTTGACCGAAGGCACGATGCCCGCCATGGCGCGACGAAATCGGCGGCGAAGCCTTTCGTCCGGAATCACGGCCAGCGAACAACCCAGGCCCGCCACGTTGAAAGCCTTGCTGGGTGCCAGCAGGGTGATGGTCCGCGCCGCGACCTCCGGGCCGAGAGTGGCCATGGGCACATGCTGGACGTCCGGAGTGAGGATAAGCTGGTTGTGGATCTCGTCGCTGCAGATGACGGTGCGGTTTTCCAGGCAGGTTTCGGCCACGATTTCGAGTTCTTCCCGGCGCCAGGCCCGGCCCACCGGATTATGGGGATGACACCACAGCAGCAGGGAACAGTCGTCGCTCAATCCCGCTTTCAACCGGCGCGGCTCCACTGTCCAGCCGGCCCGGTTGTCCCCGGCCAGGGGAATGGAAACCAGGGTGCGGTCCATGAGGGCGGGCGCCTTGAGAAAGGGCGGATAAACGGGGGTCAGGGCGGCCACGCCGTCGCCCATCTGGCCGATGGCCCGGCAGGTGACATTGATGCCGCTGACCAACCCGGGCAGCCAGACCAGCCATTCGGGCTCCACGGCCCAGCCCCATTCGGCGGCGCAGGTCCCCACCACGGTATCGACCAGGCCGACGGGAGGATTACCATAGCCGAACACACCGTGGCCCGCGCGATCCCGCAGGGCCTGGACCACGGCCTCCGGAGAACGGAAATCCGTGTCCGCCACCCATAGCGGCAGAATGTCCTGATCGGCGTACTTTCCCCATTTGAGGCTGTCAGTCCCCCGTCTTTCAACCGGCGTATCAAAATCGTAGGTCATTTGCGGCCCAGCTCCCGCAAAAAACCACGCACCTGCTCCACCGCCTGGGCGGGGGTTTCGGCCAGGGACCACTTGGCACCGGGCGCCCCTGCCTGGAGAAACGCCTGACCGGGATCGAAGTCCAGCAAAACGACGGGACGATCAAAGCGCAGGGCCAGGGCGATCTCGCTGAGGGTTCCCCCGGTGCCCCGGCAGGCGACCACCACATCACTCGACAGCACGTTGATGATATTGCGACCGGCCCCCATGCCGGTCGGCAGGACCAGATCAAGACCGGCGGCCCCCTTTTCCCGGTCCTCTTCGTAAAGCACGCCCACGGTCATACCGCCGGCCTCATGGGCTCCGGTCACCGAGGCCTGCATGACTCCGGTCGGCCGTCCACCCGAGACCAGAACCCAGCCGTTTTCAGCAATCAAGCGGCCCAGTTCCCGCGCTCCGGCAGTTGTTTGTTCATCGGCCACGGACCCCCCCATGACCCCCACAACGGTGCGGCGCATATCAATACCCACCTTCGCGGATCTGACCGGGTTCCGGCAGAATCTGTTCCAGCTTGGAAGTATCAACCTTGGGGTGAAACTCCCCGGAAGGAGTGAACTCGAAATCGACCCTGGTCGCCCCCAGGCCCTGGGCCAGCATGGTCAGGGTTCGCGCCGCCGAACGCTGGGCCTCCCCGGTGGCCTTGCGCACCAGGTCGCCTGCGTAGTTGCTGGTCTGGACCTTGGTTTCGCTGATGAGCTTGTTCTTGGCATCCACACTGAATCCGCCGGTGAAGACCCGGTCCACCACTTCGGGCATCAACCAGGGAAGCAGCTTGGTCTTGTCCTCGCTGTGAATGCGCATGTCCCGGATCAGGACATCATGCCGGCAAGGCGGCAGCACAACGTTGAACTCGCCTTCGCCCTGCCGCTCAACCTGAAACTGGGGATCGTTGAGGTCATAGCGGAAATCCACGTCGAACTCGATCACCAGGGTTATGCGCTGTTCAGACAGCAACCAGTTCAGGTACTTCTTGCCAAATTCCCCGAACCAGTGATCGCTGGCGGTGATCACTTCCTTGGTCATAATCCTGAAGACGCTGAGTTCCCCCACTGCCTTCATGCTGGTGATGAAACTCTCGTGGTTGATAACCGCCGGAGCCTTGCCCTTGCGACGACCACGACGAGCGAATTTCCAGATGCCTCCACCCACCAACGCCAACACCAGGCCGCCGAAAAATCCGATAAACAGGTAATCCAATGTGCTATCTCCAGGTTTGGGGATTGATTCCTGGGGTATTCCTGGGGTATTCCTGGCATCCAGCATGGCAAATCAAAGCCGGAGGATCAAGCAGGGATCGAACCCGACGGTCAGGGATCGGTTCCCGGACCTATTGGCTTTGGGAGCCGCGCCGCAGCATGGGCCCGAACTTTCCGTGAACCTGATCCATGATATTGTCCAGTTTCCGGTCGCGTTCCCGGTCCGGATCGACAAAAAGCTGGCCCTGGCCTTCGACCGAATGTGTCAGGTTGGAAGCGGTCACGCCTATCAGCCGCAGGGGCCGCCCCCGGCGGCCGAGATTTTCCGTCAGCAAGCGGCGCGCCGTATCCCGGATATCCACACTCGAATCACTGGCCGCCAGCAGAGTCTCGGACCGGGTGTGGGTCGTGAAATCTGGATACCGCGCCTTGAGGGTCACGGTCCGGGCCAGAAACTGGTGGGACCGCAGCCGGCGGGCCACCTTGGCGGCCAGGGAGTCCAGGATATCCTGCAAATGCTGGGCATCCTTGATGTCCTCACGAAAGGTCGTCTCATTGCCGATGGACTTGGCTTCGTGCACCGGGACGACCGATCGCTCGTCATGCCCGACGGCCAGTTCCAAAAGATGAGCTGCATGGTCTCCGAATTCCTTGATCAACAACTCCGGTGGAATGGCCAACAGGTCGGCCACCTTGCGGATACCAAAACGGTGCATCTGCTTCTCGGCGACCTTGCCCACTCCCCACAGCTTGCCGATGGGAAGGGAGGCCAGCAGGCCACGGGCCTCATTCGGTGCGATGACCACAAAACCGTCGGGCTTTTCGAGATCACTGGCCAGTTTGGCCAGAAACTTGTTGGCCGCCAAACCGACCGAAGCCACCAGACCGATTTCATCCCGGATCCTCCTCTTGATGATCCAGCCAACCTTTTCCGCCGACCCAAAAAGGCGGCGGCAGCCGGTCACATCAAGAAAAGCCTCGTCTATGGACAGGGGTTCGACCAGAGGCGTGTAGTCCTCGAAGATACTGAAGACCTGGCCCGACACCTCGGAGTAGCGGTCCATGCGGCCGCGCAGGAAAATCCCCTCCGGACACAGCTTGACCGCCCGGGCCGCACTCATGGCGCTGTGCACACCGAAGGCGCGGGCTTCGTAACTGGCGGCGGCAACCACCCCGCGGCCTTCCGGTGTCCCGCCGACCATGACGGGTTTACCGGCCAGGGACGGGTCATCGAGCACCTCCACCGAAGCAAAAAAAGCGTCCATGTCGATGTGAAGGATCGCCCGGTCCGGAAAAAGTTGCGTGCGGCTGGTCATGGCCCTCGGGTCGTTTCAGGGTTATGCTGGCGGCTGGCAATCAGGGAATGGACCGCCTGCGAGGAAGGTAACATGGATATACGTCTTTCCGCCATCCACCTCTATCCGGTCAAGGGAGTCCGGGCCGTGGACGCCACCAGGGCCTATGTGGAATCCGACGGACTGAGGGGCGACCGCCGCTGGGTCATCGTCGATGACCGGGGAAAATTTCTCAGCCAGCGCACTCACCCCCAGATGGCCCTGATTTCGGGCCAATTCGACGGGAAACGTCTCGGTTTGACGGCGCCCGGCCAGGATCCTTTTAGCCTGGACGTCCCCGACGGGAAACTCCGCATCCAGGTAGCGGTGTGGAGAGACCAGGTCGACGCCGCGGCCGCCGGTCCTGAGGCCGACAGATGGCTTTCCCGTTATATGGATCATCCGTGCCGACTCGCCTTTATGGATGAGGCTTGCCGCCGGCCCATTTCATCTGCGGGTGGCCTGCCGGGAGAATCCGTGAGTTTCGCCGATGGTTATCCCTGTCTTCTGATTTCCACCGCTTCGGTGGCGGATCTCAATTCCCGACTCGATGAGCCCCTGCCGATGGACAGGTTTCGGCCCAATCTGGTGGTCGAGGGTTGCCCTTCGTTCGCCGAAGACCGCTGGCGAAAAATTTCGATTGGGCCAACTGTATTCCGGTTTGCCGGCCTCTGCGCCCGCTGCAGCGTCACCACGGTGGACCAGGCGTCCGGCCGCCGTCGTTCAGAGGAACCCTTGCGCACCTTGGCCACCTTTCGACAAGGGGAAAAGGGGGTCGTGTTCGGGGTCAACCTCGTGCCCGAAAAGACGGGCGAGATTTCCGTGGGCGATCCAGTGGAAATTCTGGAATAACCTAACCCGGGTTATTCATGAATCTCCGTAGCGAGGGTGCGTATGATAAGATTTGACAGTGCCCTCGCAGAGTTTTGGGACCGAGGCGTACCAGGAGGTACGTTGAGGGAGGAAAACCGAGAAGGTGCTGTCAAATCTTATCATACGCAGCCGCAGTAGGTGATTCATGAATAATCCGGGTTAAACCTCCCGGACTTCCGGCCCGGCAACCATGGATAAATGGAGAAAGACATGTTGACCCATCGCCGCTCCGAAGAACGCGGCCACGTGGACCACGGCTGGCTGAACGCCAGACACAGTTTTTCTTTCGGCAGTTACCATGACCCTGCCCATATGGGGTTTCGCGTCCTACGCGTGATCAATGAAGATGTCATCGCCCCCGGCCGGGGATTCGGCACCCATCCCCACCGCGACATGGAAATCCTGACCTACGTGATTGAAGGCGCCCTGGAACACAAGGACAACCTGGGGAATGGTTCGGTCATACGGCCCGGGGACGTGCAATGGATGAGCGCGGGCACGGGTGTCCAGCACAGCGAGTTCAATCCCTCACCGGACGAACCGACTCACTTGCTGCAGATCTGGATCCTGCCCGACCGCAATGATCGTCGGCCGGACTACGCCGAGAAAAAATTCTCCCCTGATGCAAGGCGCGACACACTCCGTTTGGTGGCGTCCGGGAATGGTGCCGACGGCTCCCTTCGCTGGGGGCAGGATGTCCGTCTGTACGCCTCTCTCCTGTCGGCGGGCGTGAAGGTGGAACTGGATCTGTCGAAAAACCGCCATGCCTGGGTGCAGGTGGTCAGTGGCCGGCTCGACCTCAACGGCCTGACCTGCGACCGCGGCGATGGTGTCGCTGTCAGCGAGGAATTCCGTCTGACCATCGAAGCGGTCGAAGACAGTGAATTCCTGGTTTTCGATCTTCCTTGAAAAACGGCTCCGCTGTGGATTGGCATCCCGGTTCCGGTGCTTTATCATGTTTCCTTAAGGTTTTTCTTATTAACCGGAACCATTGACGGGATTCTAGCCATGTGCGGACGCATCATCTTGACCTCGGCGCCTCATGTCCTGGCCGAGAAGTTTTTCTTGGACCTGGTGCCCGAAGTCATCCCGCGGTATAACATTGCCCCGGCCAGCGAAATAGCCGCTGTCGTGGTCAATCCCCGGTCCGTCGGGCGACTGGTCAAGATGTTCCGCTGGGGGCTGGTACCGCCCTGGAGCAAGGGCCCCGAGGTTGGTGCGAAGATGATCAATGCACGCAGTGAAACCGTTCTTGAAAAACCCTCCTTCAAGGAGGCCTTTCTGGCCAGGCGATGCCTGATTCCAGTGGACGGTTTCTACGAATGGCAAAAACGGGATGGCGGCAAACAACCCTTTGTTTTCCAGCGCAAGGATCGATCGGTTTTTGCCCTCGCCGGCCTCTGGGAACAATGGCAGGACCCCCAGGGATCGTTACTGGAAACCTGCACCATCCTGACCACGGCCGCCAACAGTACAATGCGGCCCATTCATCATCGTATGCCCGTCGTCCTGTCGGAAACCGACTGGAAGGCCTGGCTCGAAATGCCGGCCGACCAGGCCAGCCAGTTGTTGAAGCTGCTGAAACCCTGCGCGCCCGATGTCCTTTTGACTCACCCGGTCACCCCGCAGGTGAACAAGCCGGCTTTTGATCAGCCCGAATGCCTGAACCCGGTCTGGGATGACAGCCCTGGTCAGTTGAACCTGTTCACGTAAGAATTCAAGTCCGTTGCTGGAGGATATTATGAAACAAGACAATGTCCGATTGGAACCGGGGCTGAGGCTGTTTCTGGACTCGGCCGACCCAGCCGAGTGGAGCCAGTTTTTCCCCCTCGGATATTTCCACGGCGTGACCACCAACCCCCTGTTGCTGGAGCGCGCTGGTCAGGCCTGCACCGTAGACAATCTCCGTGAGCTGTCTGGAATAGCCCGGCAACTCGGGGTCCAGGAAATTCAGATGCAAACCTGGGGCGTCGGGCCCGAGGAAATGGTGGCCACCGGGGAAAGACTGGCTGGTCTGGCCATGCCCGATATGCGCGTGGTGATCAAAATCCCGGCCACCCCGGAAGGCTTTCAGGCCGCTGGAACCTTGCGGAAAAACGGACGGTCCGTGACCCTGACCGCCGTCTTCACCGCGGGTCAGGTCATGGCGTCCGCCAGTCTGGGAGCTTGTTACGCCGCCCCCTACTTTGGCCGCCTCGAAGAGGCGGGCCAGGACGGCACAGCAAAACTGATGACCATGAAGGAAATCTTGACCCGGTCCGGATCAAAAACCCGCCTGTTGACGGCCAGCCTGCGCACCGCCGAACAGGTCGTTGACCTGGCGGCCAGGGGTCTGGATACTTTCACCTTCGGAACCCGTGTGGCTGCGGATCTGGTCGCCTCGAGTCTGACCAGGAAAGCCACCGCCGACTTTCAGCGGGCGGCAGAAGCCATGGGTGGAGATTCCTGAAGTCAGAAACTAGGCCAGGTACTGTTTCAGCAATCCGGCCAGTAACTCCGGCACGAGCTTCATACGTTCGGGCGTTTCCACGTAGGCGATCCGCATCTGGGTCCGGCCGGGGTTGGGCTCGCCCGGGGCGGTGCTGTAGAATCCCGCCATGGGCGCGGTCAGCAAGGTCATGGGCCGGCCGGCCACGTCCACGCTTCCTGTGCGGGCGCAGAACAAAACAAATTCCAGCGCGTCAAAATCAGCCGGTACGATGTTCCGCAGATCCACCACCGAATAGATGCTGGCGTCCGGGCGGCTGACGATGATCCCCGGCAACAGATCTCGGGTGCGGGTGGTGAAATCCCGCAGCATGGCCCGGTAGTAATCCCGCTGGGTCGCATACCATTTTTGCAGATCCGCATGAGACTCTTCGGCCAAGCCGGCAAAAATGTACTGGCCGATGACATTGGAGCACAGGCCGGCGGTATTTTCGGCCACGGCCCGCGCGTGGAATTCCGGGTTGTCCGTCACCAGGGCGCCGATTCGCAGCCCGCAGGCGTTCCATACCTTCGACGAGGTCTCGATGCTGATCCTCCGCCCGGTGATCCCCGGAACATCTTCTTCGGTCAAACCCCACAGGCTTATTGTCTCGGCATCGGTGTAGTAGAGTTCACGGTAGGCCTCGTCGCTTATCAGCCAGAGCCCGTGTTTCACGCACAGCCGGGCCAGTTCCACCAGGGCCTGGCGGTCGTAGAGTTGCCCGGTGGGATTGTCGTAGGGAATGACGACCATGGCCCCAGGGCGATGTTCAAGAATGGACTTTTCGGTCTCGGCTACCGAAGGCAGGGAAAACCGGCCGTCATCACCCAGATCCCTGGTGATGGAAACCGTGGGGCGCCCCAGCCGTTCGGCGAAGGCCTTGTAGTTGGTGTAGGCGGCGTCGATAAGAAACAGTGGTTTTTCGGTGGATCCGGCCGGACCGCAGCAACCGGTGATGACCAGCTCCATGGCCTGGCTGCCCCCGTCGGTGACCTGACTGAACAGCCCTGCCGTGTCGAATCCGCTGGAGGCGATGATGTTCAAAAAAGCGGCGTTGGTCTCGGCCATACCCGCGGTGGCACTGTACTTGACCACGCCCTCGGCAAATGGACTACCTGGGTCGCCCAGACGGCGCAGGCGTTTTTGCATGGCCAGATGCATGGGCAACGAAACGTTGCCGATGGCGACATTCAGATCTGAAGTATTGTCGTTCCGTTTGGCGAATTCAATCTGGGCCAAACGGATGACGGACGGCTGCCGCGAAGCGAAATGGGCGGACAGGCTGGGTGCGGCCATGTCAATTCTCCTGATCGGTTCGGTCACTCCCCGGTCACCTGCAGGAAGATGCGGCGGTCGCGAGGATGGTTGTCGTGATCGATGACCACGACCTGCTGCCAGGTGCCCAGAACCAGTTTCCCCTGGTGCACCGGCACTGTAACATTGGGGCCCAGGAACGAGGCCCGCAAATGGGAAAATCCGTTGTCGTCCCCCCAGGTCGTTCCGTGGCGCGTGGGTCTGTCCTTGGGCCAGAGATTCTCCAGGGCCTCGGTCATGTCCGCGGCCAGGGCGGGTTCGAATTCGATGGTGGTGATCGAGGCGGTCGAACCCACGGCGAACACCAGGACCTGGCCCTCTTTCACTCCCGCATCGATGACCGCAGCTTCAATTTCTTGGGTCAGGTCGTGGATATCACTGAAACCCCTCGTACTGACGACGATTTCCTTGCCGACAATCATCATGGCATCTCCTTCCCGGGGAAGGGAAAGGGCGGCCCCGGTCGGAGCCGCCCCGTTCTGGAACATCCAACCGTGTTATTCGACAGGGTGCTCGAACAGTGGAATCTCACCGGCCAGCTGCAGGTCGATAAGCAGGTTTAGAGTATTCTCCACCTGGACGAACCGGGCTGCGGTCACGGGATCCAAAGCCTTGGCTACCTTCTTGGAGAACTTCTCCAGCAGGCCGAGTTCGTCTTTCCGGTTCTTGAAGGATTTCTTGAGGATCTCCGAAGCCTTCTCGTCCGTCATGGCCTGGTAGTGGGTCGCGTAATCCTTGATGTTGGCAATCCGGCGATCCCCGACCTTGGCCAACTCTCCCAGGTATTCCCGGTAGATGGGCCAGAACACGTCACCCTGCTCGGTGGTCAATTGCATGCCTTCGGTCATGTAGGCGGTCTTGGCGGTTTTCAGGTCCTGCCGCATCAGTTCCAGGTACTGCTCACCCTGGGCCTGGGCGGGAACAGCAGCGGCGATCAGGGCCAAACCGACCACCAGGACGGCGGTGGAAACAGCGATCACTTTTTTGGGATTCATGATTTTTTCACTCCTTGAAATGGGAATTCTTCAATGATGGGATTTTTCTCCAGGTGGGCATTTTAAGCGAGTCATCTGCGGGGGGTCAAGCTTCCAATGGCAGAGGCCCGATGCCCAACCCCCTTACGGGCTGGACAACCGGACCTCCGTAAGTTCTTGATGGACTTTTACTTGACTAGCATGATCTTCCGGGTCTCCTCCAGCCCAGCAGCCAGGAAACGGTAGAGATAAACACCCGATCCCACCGTCCGCCCGCTGCGGTCTCGGCCATCCCAGACAATGCCGTGGCTGCCGGCGGGCAGGTGTCCGTCAACCAGACGACGCACAAGCCTCCCCTGCAGGTCATAGATCCCCAGCCTCACCATGGTTGACGACGGCAATTCGAAGGCGATGGTCGTCGACGGGTTGAAGGGATTGGGGTAGGCCCCCAGCAGGGCGAACCGCTCGGGGATTCCGTCATCCTCGCCCACAGCGCTGATTTCATTGGTCACATCAATCACTTCGATGCCCTTGATGGCGGGATCCAGCAGGCCGTGCACAAACTCAAGGCTCAGGTTGCCGTCCGTTACCAGCTGGACAACCGAAACCCAGGCCGCAACCATGGGGCCGGTGCCCATCCCGCTGGGATCCAGGGCCGTAAAGGCGGCCGGAACCTCGCCTTCAACCAGCACGTCGAAAACACGCTCACCGGGATTGGCGACACCACTGAACAGCTCGGCCAGATACAGCCGCACTTCCACTGCGGTACCCTCGGCGACCGGGAACTCCCAGGCCATTTCCGGGGCTGCAGCCGGGTCATTCCGCTCGGTTTCAAACAGGGCCGCCGGAACACTGGTAGGCAGCGTGGGTTCGCTCACGTCAACGACGCCGGGATGAGCATCGCCGGCGGTGATGTCGTAAAGGCCTTCTCCCCCGGTGGTTCGGAAAGGCGATGGCGCCGCCGCGGAGTCCTCGGCCCAGTGGGGGGACGATCCATCCGCAGATCCAAGGAGGGGCCCACCGGTGTTCACGCGGTACAGAACCGGTGCGCCGGGTTCCACCTGCGAGGGGTCATATTCCACCACAAGAGCCGCGGATGTGGCCACCGAAGGTTGGTCCAGGACCGCCACCAGATGATTGAGACCCCCGTCGGGATCCGTCCTCGTCAGGGTCACCGGTACGTCGGCCGAGCCGGAAGCATCCAGGATGATGCTGGTGATTTCTTGTCTGGCGATGGCGCTGTTGGCCTCGTAGGGCTGCAAATCCACGCCGCCACCGGGCTGTTCGAAAAGGGCGGCTTCCACGATAAGCAAACGCACCGCCGTCCCCGCCTGTCCGGTGAGACGCACGGTCCGCTCGGCCGTCCCGACGGTCACCGGCGGAGCCAGACCCAGCATTTCGATCCCCGGCGCCGGAGCCACGGTCTGGTCCATCACCGCCACCGATCCGCCCAGACTGCCGTCCGTGTATAGGTTGGCCGTGTGGGCTGAGCCATCGTCGAATTCCACTGTGATGGTGGAACCAATCAGTTCCAGGCCCGAAACGCTGCCGGATTCACCGGGCCCCGGAGCGTTGACACCTTCGATACTCGTCGGATCGGCATCGATGGAAAAACCCAGAGTCTCTCCCGGATCAAAATCGCCACCGGCGAAATCGATGGTCAAAACGTCGTAACCACCGTTTCCGTGCGGGACCGACAATGTGTGGGAGATGGTACCCACGCCCGGGTTGGTATTGACGGTGAAGGGTTTGGCGGTCAAGTCGCCGGCCGTTCCATCCGGGTCGAACACCATGTCCTCGATCATGCCGGTGCCCAGGTCGATGACCGCGCGGGTGATCTTCTGGCCGGAAGCCGAGTTGTTGGAAAGCTGGAACGAGTTGTTGCCGTAGGTACTGGCGTTGAGGCCGGCGCCCGCGGTAACGGTCAGGGCCGCTGCCGCGTCACTGGTGGTGACCTTGGCCTCGATCAGATCCCAGGTGGCGTTAAAGGGAACACCCGATCCTGTGGATGTCGCAATGATACCCGCGGCGAGACCGCGATCGTCCACCGGAGACAACCAAGCTTCGGGGAAGGCAATCGGTGCACCAAGGTCCACCAGGGTCGTCCCGCCGTTGTTCGAAACCCGAGCCTGGATCATCAGCAACCCCGTATCGACAAAAGCATACAGATCGACAGTGCCGGCGGCTAGCAGATCCCCGGCAACGCCCGGCCCATAGGTCGTTCCCGTGGCCACCCCATCAGTCTCCATCAATACCTGAACCCCGCCGAGGCCGCCATTGGCGGTGAAGACCACCTTGAAGTAATTGTCCTGGTCCCCGGTGCCCAGCTGCAGACCGAACGCTTGATTGTCGGTGGGCGCCACTCCACCGAAAAACGGCGGCGCCAACCGCGTGTGAACCATGAAAGGAGGGCTGTTGGAATCGACATCGAGGCCGAACTGGAAAGCGAATTCCTGATCGTTGGCCGCCTGAAGGGCGTCACCGGGGGGAACATCCTCGACGGTAAAAAACCCTGCCGCTCCACCGGCGGCCAGCTGGCCGGGATCGTAGAGATCGAGATAGTCGGTCGTCCCGTTGCTCATCAACCCGGTGAAACCAAGGTTGAAAAACGTATCCGGAATCAGGTCGCCGGAGTTGATGGAGAACGTGTAATCCACCGGCAGGCCCGTGGCCAGGCCGTTGGCGGCATCGATGCTGAAGGGATCGACTGCGTCCAGAAGGCCGTCGTTGTCGTCATCGTCGTCATTCAGATCGGAAACAAAATCCCCGTCGGCGTCGGCCGGGAAGCTACCGTTGGCACAGGGGTCGGTCGCGTTGTCGATCTCGTCGGCGTTGTTGAAACCGTCGTTGTCCTCGTCGAGGCCTGCATCATAGGCTCCCGTGCAGGTGATTCCTCCACCGTCGTAGTCGATGGGTTCATAGA
>CBDUDB010000044.1:0-17545 GCA_965365795.1 uncultured bacterium
CGGCGACCGCGACCGTTTGCGCCGCAGCCGCCTGTATCTGCCCGGCAACGAACCCAAGTTTTACGTCAACGCCGGTCTGCACCAGCCCGACGGCGTGATCCTCGATCTCGAAGATTCGGTGGCCCCAACCGAAAAGGACGCGGCCCGCGCTCTGGTCCGCAACGCCTTGCGGGCGGTGGATTTTTACGGCGCCGAGCGCATGGTCCGAATCAATCAGGGCGAGGCCGGCCTGGAAGACCTCAAATGGGTGGTACCCCACAACGTGAACCTGGTTCTGATTCCCAAGGTCGAATATCCTCAGCAGGTGGTCGAGGTCGATCGGCGCATCGCCGCCATCAAGCAGAAAACCGGGGGCAGCGAGCCGGTGTTTCTGATGCCCATTGTCGAATCGGCCCTGGGCGCCTGGCGGGCCTTCGAAATCGGTGCGGCCTGCCCCAACGTGGTGGGCCTGGCCATCGGCCTGGAAGACTATACCGCCGATATCGGGGCCCAGCGTACGCTCGCCGGGACCGAATCGTTCTGGGCGCGGGCGCAAGTGCTGAATGGTGCCAAGGCCGCCGGCGTGCAGCCCATCGACACGGTGTTCAGTGACGTGACGGACATGGAAGGTCTGGCCACCTCGGTACGCGAGGCCAAGAGCCTGGGCTTTGTGGGCAAGGGTTGCATCCACCCGCGCCAGATCATGGTGGTACACGAGGCCTTCGCGCCCGAAGAGGCGGAAATTGACCGGGCCCGCAAAATCGTTCTGGCCTTCGAGGAAGCCGAAGCCCAGGGGCTGGGGGTGGTCAGTCTGGGCAGCAAGATGATCGACGCGCCGGTTGTCAAGCGGGCGCTGACGACCGTGGAATCAGCCATCCGCGTGGGGCGGCTGGACGCCGACTGGCGAGAGGGCCGGCCCCCGGTATGACCGAGCGTGTGGAAAATGCCGTGGCCATGTTCAACGACGGCTACAGCTGCGCCCAGTCGTTGCTCGGGGTCTACGGGCCCTTGCTGGGCGTCGAGCGCGAGACCGCTCTGCGCCTGGCCGCACCGCTGGCCGGGGGGATTTCGCGGACGGACGGACCCTGCGGCGCCGCCACCGGTGCCCTCCTGGTTCTGGGTCTGAAATACGGCCACTCTCATCCCGACGACGAAGCCGGGTCCGGCCGTATCCGGAGCCTGACACAGGATTTTTTGCGCCATTACCAGGAGCGCAAGGGCAGCACCCTGTGCACGGATATCCTGGGGGCGAACCTGTCCGTGCCGGCCGATCTGGAGCGGGTCGAGGCCGATGATCTTTACGATATTTCCTGCCCCGGCGCCGTGCGCACGGCGGCCGAGTTGCTGGAAGAAATGCTGGATATCCAGGCATGAACCCGAACATGGAGAATCGGCGATGACAAAGCTGGTGGAAAACGCGGCGGGCAGAATGGTCCCGGTCCAGATCAATGGTGCCGAGGCGGTTGCTTACCAGGGAGTGGGCAAGTTTGTTCCGAGCGGCCGCAAGGCGGCCCCACCCATTCGATCCTGCGCCGACTACCCGGCCGATGGTGACAAAACCGTCGCCGACATCAAGACCGCTCTGGTCAACGCGGGCCTCAGGGATGGGATGACCATCTCCACCCATCACCACCTACGCAATGGCGATTTCGTGGCCAACTCGGTGTTCGACGCGGCTGCCGAGCTGGGAGTGAAGGATCTGCGCTGGTTCCCTTCGGCCAGTTTTCCGGTGCACGAACCCCAGATCGCACACATGGAAAACGGTGTGATCCACCATATCGAAGGATCGATGAACGGACCGCTGGGCGACTATTGCACGCGCGGCAGAATGCGGGGCATGGCCGTGCTGCGAAGCCACGGTGGTCGCTATCAGGCCGTGCAGGATGGCGACGTGCACATCGACATTGCCGTGATCGCCGCACCCACTGCCGACCCCTTCGGCAACGCCACCGGGGACCGTGGCCCCACCGCCTGTGGATTGCTGGGTTTCGCCCTGGCCGACAGCGAATACGCAGACCAGGTGATCGTCGCCACGGACAACCTGGTTTCTTTCCCCTGCATTCCCTGGCAGATCCAGGGCAACAACGTGGACCAGGTCGTGGTCACCGACACCATCGGCGACGCCAGCAAGATCGTCTCGGGCACCACCCAGGTCACCAAGTCGCCCGACCGCCTGTTGATTGCCGAACTGACGGCCCGGTTCTGCGACGAGGTCGGCATCGTCCGGGACGGTTTCAGTTTCCAGGCCGGCGCCGGCGGCACGGCCCTGAGCTTCGCGCTGTTTTTGCGTGACATGATGCGCGAGCGCGGCATCAAGGCCCGCTTTGTTCGCGGCGGTTCGACCCAGTACCTGGTGGACATGCTCGAAGAGGGCCTGACGGACTACATCCTTGACGGCCAGACCTTCGACCTTGAGGGTGTGCGCTCCATGCGCGAAAACCCCGGTCACCAGAACACATCGCCCTTCACCAGCTACAACTGGCACGGCAAGGGAAATTTCGCCAGCATGCTCGACGCGGTGGTTCTGGGGGCAACGGAGGTCGACCTGAACTTCAACGCCAACGTGGTCACCCATTCGGACGGCCGCTTGTTGCACGGCATCGGCGGCTGGCAAAATTGCCTGGCCAGCAAGTGCACGATCCTCCCGATCCCCAGCTTCCGCGACCGCATCCCGGTGATCGTGGACAACGTGACCACTCTCTGTGGTCCCGGCGAGTTGATCGACGTGATCGTTACCGAGCGCGGCATCGCCATCAATCCCCAGCGCCGGGATTTGATAGAGGGGCTGCAAGGCTCCTCCCTCCCGATCCGTACCATCGAGGATATCAAAAATGAGGTGGAGGATATATGCGGAGGGGCCGCCGACAAGCCCGTCTTAGGAGACAAGGTGGTGGCGGCTATCAAGTGGGTGGATGGTACGGTAATCGATTGTGTGCGGCAGGTAGGGTCGTAGGCATATAGCCCCGTCCTGGCGAATCCAATGCGCGCAAAGCGCACGAGGAGCAAAAAAGGTCCCCAAGCAGGGACCTTTTTTGCGCTGAGCCGGGACGGGGCTAAATACCTACGGTCCTACCTGCCGGCCGCAACCGATCACCGGAATCCAACCCCCATCCTTGGTTTCGGCAAGAACCGTTCAGAAGGTGATGGCAACTCCCACCTTGGCCGATTCCACCGTCAAAGGTGTCTCGTAACCGAACGGCCAGGCCGTGTCCTCACGCAAGAGCATGTAATAAGCCAGCGAAGCCCCGGATTTCAGAACAAAGTGGAGAATAGGCCCGATCACCGGTGAAAGGTTGACGATCGAATCGGAGAAAAACTGCAATCCTCCCTGGACGCCGGAATAGATCATGGCGCTGCCCAGCCAAGGCCAGAAAATGTGGCGTGGGAATACGACGGCGCCCTCGGCACCAGCTGAAAGGGCGACGGAACGGAACAGGTGCACCTTGATCCCGGCTTCCATGAGTTGGCCGAACCGGAAGCTGTTTTCGTAACGGTCAAAAATGGTCTGGGCTTCGGGACTCATATTTTGGTATTCAACGGGCAAGAGCCTGGTCCAGTTCAAGGAGTTCTGATTGTACATCTGGAAGCTCAGGCCTTTGGAGCCGAAACCGTAGCCCAATCGGTTGCCAAAACCGAACCGGGTCAGTTCGCTGCCGATTTCGCCTTCGGCCAGTTCACCGGAGGGCCGGACATCCTCTCCCAGATAACTGGCGAAAGCGTATCTATCGTCCAGGGAATGGAGTGCGGCGCGGACACTGTCGACGGCTGAAAAGCCCAGTTTGATTTCCACGATCCCGAGGGTATTGAATTTACTTTCGAGACCTTCGAACCGGGGTTTGGCCAGGCCGTAGTTGGCTTCGAGGAAAGGACGGAATCGTCCCGATCTGACCAGGGATTCGAGGTCCTCGTTCCCCTCTTTTTCCCAGCGGCCAAATTGGGCGGAAACCGGCTCGGGAAGGCAAATCGCCAGGACGATCAATAGGGGAATGATTCGGCGCAGCATTGGAGCGTCCTTTCGAGATGACTCGGGTCCTGGCGCCATGCACCAGGACCCGAAATCCGAGCGGCGAAAAGTTTCCTATCAGACTTCCGAGGTGCACATGGGGCACCGGGTCGCCTTGATGGGGATTTCGCTCATGCACTTGGTGCAATTCTTGGTGGTCGGTTCGGCCGGTGCAGCTTCTTCCTTGCGCTTGGCCGAGTTAATGCTTTTGATGATCATGAAAATGGCGAAAGCGATGATGATGAAGCTGATTATGGTATTGATGAACGTGCCGTAGTTGAGGGTCACAGCCCCTGCAGCCTGGGCATCAGCCAGGGCGTTGTATGGCCCGGCGGCTTCGACGCCCTCTTTGAGGACCACGAACATGTTCGAGAAGTCCACGCCGCCAAGCAGCATGCCGATGGGAGGCATGATCACGTCGGCGACCAGGGACTTGATGATGGTCCCGAAGGCAGCGCCAATCACGATACCGATGGCCATGTCCATGACATTGCCGCGCATGATAAATTCCTTGAATTCCTTGAGCATTTGCTCTCCTTTCGTTTGAATTTTTGGACCGATTCGGATTCCCTGTGGAGATTTTCGGAATCCGACAGGATCTATGGTCAACATTCCCCGGGTACGTGCATCCGAGGCTTGATTTGGATTTCGCGTGGGACGGAATAAATAGGATCACGGTCATCAAAAATTGTCAATGCAAGTCCCACCAGATAAATCAGCTGCAGCTTGACCGGCCGAAATTTAATGAAAAAGATGAAAAAAGCGAGGATTCAATTGTGACGAAGGACCCGATCAATTGTATTGTACCTCTTAGCCCCTTCACGGACTTGTACGGCAAACCGTTGAAAGTCGTAACCGGGAACAAAATATTGGCCACATCGGGACCACAAATCGACTTCAGGTTCATGGGCCAGGAATGGGGTCGGAAAGGGGGATTCCTGTGAGTGGGAAATGCCCGTCCAAAGGCCACCGGCCGTGGAATTGACCTACCGTCTGGCCGCAGATTTGGTGGTGGTCCTCCACCTGGTTTTCATCCTCTTTGTTTTCCTGGGGGGGCTGACCTTGTTTCGCTGGCCCCGGATGATCTGGATTCATGTTCCGGCCGCGGTCTGGGGCGGTCTGGTTGAATTGGTGGGAGCACCATGTCCTTTGACCCCCCTGGAAAATCACCTGCGTACCGCCGGCAGCGTTGCGACTTATAGTGGTGGTTTTGTCGACCATTACATCATGCCCATCGTTTATCCTCCCGGCCTGACCCGGGAGACCCAGGTGGTGTTGGGGGTGTTGGTCCTGGGCATCAACTTTGCCATCTATTTCAAGTTTTTGACCCGGAAACAGAAAAAAATGGCCGGTACCTGATGACCCTGCGACCTTCACGCGTCCTGCTTATCATACTCGCGGCGGCCTTCCTGGGATTCGCGGTGTTCGGTATTCTGGCGGCGCGGGTCACCTCGGTGGCAAAGGTGGACGAGACCACCGCTGGGGGCGATAGGCTACTGGTGTGGGCGGAATGAAAAGGAGGCCGGCCGCATGAATTTCGAACTGGATGAAGGCATGGAAATCCTGGCCAGACAGTACAAGAGTGAAGTGGGCCCCTGGGGAAAATACCTGGGTGTCTTGAAGGTGGCCAAGTGATCTATCTGTTGCTGAACACCCCGCCCGGGGCGGTTGTCGGGGACCTGACCGACGAGCAACTGGTCACCCTGGCCGCCGGCGGTGCGCCCTTGATCGATATCCGCCGCCAAACCGAATGGACAGAGACAGGGATCATCGAAGGCAGCCATCTTCTCACCTTTTTCGATGAACGGTACAAATACGACCTTGACGCCTGGCTGACGGCGTTTGATAAGGTGGCCGACAGGAACGAACCCTTTATTCTCATTTGCCGGCAGGGGATTCGGACCCGCAAGCTGGGCCGTTTCCTTGACGGTCGGTCGGATTTTCGGCAGGTCAACCATCTCCAGCGGGGTATTTCCGGCTGGATCGAGGCGGGCCGGCCGGTCAGTCGGCCCAGTTTCGGATGATGACACTCGCCGCTGGGCAGCCTGTTCCCGGAGTAATACGATGCGAAAATTCCTGACCGGTGGCTTGGCGTGGACAGGTGTGCTGACCGTGGTGGCCGCTTGCCTGGGTCCGGTCTGGAAGGACTGGTCCGGCTCCGTGGTCGCGCCTTTCGGCGGCATCGACGCCATGCTGCAGCTCGGCATCCTGGAGTGGACCGCCCGGCACTGGTTCCAACCATTCCTGTGGGTTGATCTACCCATATTCCATCCCGTACCGGGCGCTTTGGGTTTCATGGATTCCCTGCTGGGCCAGGCCTGGCTAGTGGTTCCGGTGCGCCTGCTATCCGATCCCACGGCGGCCGAGCTTTACAACGGGGCCTTCCTGGGAAGCCTGTTGCTGGCCATCGTCGCTGCGGGAATACTCTGGCGTTCAACGGGCGGGGCGTTCTGGACGGCTGGGGTTTTTGCCCTGGCCCTGATCGGGGCACCCTACACCCAGGCCCAGATCGGTCATCTCAATCAACTGCCACCTCCCTTTGTATTGCTGGCCCTGGCCGCCCTGGTGACCGCCCTCAAGACCTCGACCGATGATACGGCTCCTGCCTGGCCCTGGTGGGCTCTGGCGACCGCCCTGGTCATCCAGGCCGCCTGGGGTTGGTACGGATTCGCCCACGCGGTCATCGGGATCGTCGTCTTGATTGTTTTCTGGTTGATCAGTGGTGCCATCCGACGCGAAGGCCTGTCCGGCCAGATCAGGTCGACAGTTCGCCACGCCTGGCTTCCCGCCTGTCTGGCTGTGGCGGCGGTGGTTGTTCTGGCCTTACCGCAGCTGAAATTGGCGGAACGATATCCTGAGTTCACCCGACCGAGCGAAGAAGTCCGCCTTGGCAGTGCGGATATCCACCATCTACTGAACCGGGGAGTCTACCGGGGGGAGCCCGCCGACTGGATCGGTCAAGGTACCACCGGGCTGGACCGCTACAAGGATCGTCAACGCCAGGTACTCAATCCCGGATGGGTGGCCTTGGCTCTGGCGATTTTCGGGTGGTTTCAACGAGGGGGAATCTCGGCATCCCGCCGCAGGTTGGGGGCCGGCTTGCTGGTCATGGGTCTGGTGGGGTTGGCCCTGGCCTTCGGGGATTCGGTGGGATTGCCGGGAAGCGACAAGCGGATTCCCCTGCCCCTGGAGTGGCTGCGATCGGTGGCGCCCCCGTTCAAGGCATTCCGCGGTGCCTGGCGTTTTTCCTGGTTGTTCGTGATTGCGGTGGCCTGGTGGTCCGCCGTGGGAGTGGAAGGCCTCGTTCGCCGCCAGGGCTTGATGGGACGACTGACTCCGGCGGTGGTCGGCCTCTTGATCCTGGTTTCTTTGCCGGCGGCCGTGCCCGCTCTGAAGGTGCCGATAGTCGGGCGGCCGCTGTGGCCCGCCTTTCCCCAGGAAGGCCCGGTGGTGACCCTTCCTGCCCCGCCGACCGAATATGACGAAGATGTCACGGAAGCTCTGTGGATCGCCCGATCCTTGGAAACTGGGCAACCGGTGACCGGGGGAGCCACGGGTTGGGTGCCGCCCGAAATCGTGGACTTCCGGGTGAAACTCGCCGATTGCGAAAACGGTCGGCTGGCCTTCGCCGAGGTGCTGGCCGCCTGGAAGGACATGGGTATCGTCTCGGCGGAAATCGCCCTTCGGCCGGGGGATGAACGCCGCACGGATTTCTGGCGGGAAACTCTCCTGGCCGCCGGCGCGGTCAAGAGTGAACCTTGGCCCCGACTCGGCTACGAGATGTACATCCTTCCCTGAGGCGCGACATGGCTTTTTATGCGGATTTCGCGGGCCACTACGACAAGATATTTCCTTTCCGCCCGGCGGTGGCCGCGTTCCTGGACCACTGGATGCCCGCCACCGGTCGCATCTTGGACGTGGGCTGCGGCACCGGTTCCTACTGTGCCGCCCTGGACAAAACGGGGAGGCAAACCCTGGGTATCGATCTCGATCCGGGGATGATCGGCGAAGCGGCCCGGCGGCACCCGGTCGGGGATTACCAGATCCTGGGCATGGAGGGAATCGGCCTGCTTTCCGAGGGCGGTTTCGCCGGGGTGTTCTGCATCGGCAATGTTCTGCCTCATCTTCCGGCCCACCGCCTGGCGAGTTTCCTGCTGCATGTCAAGAACCTGCTGGAATCAGGCGGTGTGTGGATATTCCAAACGGTGAACTTCGATCCCATAATGGGTGAAGAAGAGTTTATCTTTCCGGAAATCAACCTGCCCGGGGATCAGTTGACTTTCCTGCGCTGGTACGAAGACATCCGGCCCGACCGCCTGGTGTTCCACACCAGCCTGGCCGGCCCCAAAGGGGAAATCTTTGCCGGGGAAGTGCCTCTGTATCCCCGCACCAGCGGGGATTACAGCCTGGGGCACAAGGCGGCGCAATTTCAGAAACTGGGCCATTATGCAGATTTTTCGGGCCGTGGTTTCCATCCCGGGAAAAATTCCGGAAGCGTGTTCGTCTGGCGGAAACCCTGATGGTTTTCCTGAGGGCAGTTGCAATTTGCTGTGGGATTTGGTACAATGAATAACAGTTGAACTCGGCCTGTCCGATTTTTGGGCAGGTTCCTTCTTTTTGTTTCAGGAGCGTCTTACGTGCAGCAGCAAGTTCGCATCTCTGTCAACCGCTCGTGGTGGTGGCGTAACCGCCGGACGGTGAGGTGCGCGCTGCTGTAACGATTTCTACATAGCGCCAACCAACCGCCGGCTTCCTTGGAAGCCGGCGGTTTTTTTTGTTTCGATTCAATTCATCAATCAATGGGATCTCTGGATCCATTACAAGGAGACAAAGTCATGGGAAGCCAGCAGGACAACACCAGCCGCGACATTCAGGGAAGTCAGGAAAACTTCATCAGCCAGCCTGATGAAAACGGGTTCTTCGGCCCCTACGGAGGGCGCTTCGTCCCCGAGCCTCTCGTCGGTCCCCTGGAGGAACTGACCGAGGCTTTCCTGCGCCACAGGGACGATGAAGTATTCCGTCAGGAGCTGGCCCAGGAATACCGGCACTATTCCGGGCGCCCGACTCCGCTGTATCACGCCGAGCGGTTAAGCGAGCATTTGGGCGCCACCGTACTGCTCAAGCGTGAGGATCTGAACCATCTGGGAGCTCACAAGCTCAACAACTGCCTGGGCCAGGCCCTTCTGGCCCGCCGCATGGGCAAAAAGAAACTCATCGCTGAAACGGGAGCAGGGCAGCACGGCGTGGCCACCGCCGCAGTGGCTGCCCGGCTGGGTCTGGCGTGCGACATCTACATGGGCGAAGAGGACATGCGACGGCAGCGTCCCAACGTCACGCGCATCGAGTTGATGGGCGCCCGGGTCGTTCCGGCGACCAGCGGCGACAAGACCCTGAGCGCGGCGGTGGACGAGGCCATCGGCGCCTGGGTCGCCGAAGTGGATGAAGCCTTCTACCTGCTGGGGTCGGTCGTGGGACCTCATCCGTATCCCCTGATGGTCCGGCATTTCCAGTCGATCATCGGCATGGAGGCACGCCGCCAGGTCCTGTCCCAGTTTGGCCGCCTGCCCGACCTGCTGTGCGCCTGCGCGGGCGGGGGCAGCAACGCCATCGGGCTGTTCCATCCCTTCCTGGAGGACCAGGAAGTCAAGATGGTTGGCGTCGAGGCCGCCGGTTCCGGAGTGACCACCAACCGGCACGCCGCCACCCTGACCACGGGCAAACCCCAGGTCATCCACGGCATGAACACCTACTGCATCGAAGAGGGCACGGTCACTTCAAAGGGCAATCACTGCATCGCCGCGGGTCTGGACTACCCGGGCATCGGGCCGGAACACAGCTTTCTCAAGGATGCCGGGCGGGTCCGGTACGAAGCGGTGGATGATCAGGAAGTGGTAGCCGCCTTTGCGATCCTCTGCCGGCTCGAAGGGATCATACCGGCTCTGGAAAGCTCCCACGCCCTGGCCTATCTCGAAAGAAGGAAGGGCGATTTTCCGGAGAACTTCCTGATCATCGTCAATCTGTCCGGGCGGGGTGACAAGGACATGGACGAGTTCGTCTCTCTGCGGAATGAAATGGAGCGGAACCAGGCCAACCGTGGCCCGGCCGATGAAAGCGGTCCGAAGTCGGGTCTTTTTTGTTGATGGAGGGGGACGAAATTGCGGCGCGAGCTCATGGGGCTTGCGCCGCATAGCCTCGTCATTTCCGGTTCAAGAAAAGAGCCTCACCATCATTGATTCCCCCATGAATGATACCATCGGTGACGGACACCCCGCTCACTATTTCGTTTGCCAGGGTTGAGGTTTCAACTCTTGACTCAAGGAGTTTCTCATCCTCGAAAAGGAAGGCAAAAATTACGGGAAAGAGGTCCTGAAGGACGCAGATGTTGTCATATTTTGAAAAGTTTGCCGTGGGCCACTTGATGGCCAGAAACGTGCCGTATCTGTCCTGGACATCATAGCGTGATATGTCAGAAATATCATAGTTGTCGCCCGTCCCGACGCAGTTCTTGGTAAGATAGGGACCATGGTCACCTGCGACAATGATGATGGCTTCAGGGTCCTTTTGAATAATCATCTCGACATCATTCTTCATCGTGATGTTTGCCTTAACCAGTCGTTCCTCGAAGAGTGGGATCTCATTCGGTCTACAGGCCCCGGAGTTCTGGCTGTGCCCGGGTAGTTCGTCATGCATGTAGATGAACCTGGGTTTGCCGGATCCTTTTTCAAATTTCCTGATTTTTTGTTTCTCGAATTGTTCCCTCGATGGTTTGTCGAACTCTACATCAAATCTGAATTCCCCCATGAAAATTGCCTTCATGATCAACAGGTGGGTTGCTTTCAGGGTGGGAAATGATGTGTCGTAGGTGGAGCCGATTCCTTGAAAGAAAAAATCCCCATAGAAAATACCGATGGTCTCATAACCAAATGTTTGAAGAAGATTCTGGACAATCCCATCCCCTGAAACGCTTTTTCTGAAGCTGCCGTATAGCGCGTTCGCTGCGTTGAGGGTTCTACCCATTGTTCCAATGGTAAAACCGGCAATCGAATAGGTGGCGGGATAGATTTTGAACCCCAGGGTTTCCAGGTATTTTTCCTGAGGACTGTTGTCAATGCCGTAAAAAAGCATGGTTTCGTTGACTACATAGGAGTCATAGATCAACAAATAAATATTGGGGGTCGAAAGTGGTGTTCTCGAATCAATCATGTTTTCAAGTTTGTTTTCGTAGACCGCGCTGACGGGTTCAATAACTTCCGGCTCTTTGGAAGCAAGTTGATATCCGGTGTTGGCGGCGAAAAATATCGCGACGGTGAAGTAAAGAAATTTTCGGCCGACCAGATTGTTGAGTAGCGAGCCAACAAGAAAAACAAATATGAAATACCCAGATTGAACAATCAGGCTGCCACGTTCCAGCCAATGCTGTTCCGAGCTCAAGGAGGCCATGTTGGTGATCGTGAAGGTGAATGCCAACCCCAGAAACATGTAAGTCCTGGATGATCCGAGAATGCTGAGAAAAGTGGGCGTAGCGATAATGAAAAAAAATGAAAAACCCGCGAATACAGCCACGACATACAGTGAGCCCAAGGGGGAGAGGATGTCCTGGTTATTAATGATGTATTGAGCGACGGGGGTCAAGGGGAGCAGGAGCAGGACAAAATCAGCGGGAAAAAGATTTTGGCTCGAATTGCTGAACGACAGTTTTTTCCCATTTGCCAGCTTGAAGAGGGCAAAAAAAACCAGGTACAACCCGACCACAAGGATCAATACAAATATCCAGGCCTTGTTGACGAAGTTGGCTGTAACACAGGAACTGTACTCAGGTAATAGCCAAGACAGGAAAGAGGAAAAAGAAACAAAATACAGTGTCAAAAGAACCAAAGGGAACAGAGCATGCAGCCATTGCCCGTCCAGGACTTTCTCTTTTATGACTGGCCAGCCCCAGTTCAAAATGACCCCCTTGAATGTTGGTTGGAAAAAACCTCTAGTACTTCCGCATTAGGTAAAGGGTCCGTTCACTTCCCTTGATGTCCACTTGCTCGAGGATCTCGAAACAGCCGGCAAAGGCCTGTTCGAATCCGGCCTTATGGTATGAGGGAAAAACGTCTTCCCGGGTGGCGAGCAGGCGCTGGACCTGGGAATCGTTTTTCGGTACGAATTCGATGATGAGATGCCGGCCGGCCCGTGCGAAAAATTGGGCCAACCGGTCCAGGGGCACGTTGTTGCTGATGGCCAGATGGTGGATCAATGCCAGGGCGATCACCGTATCGGCGGGTCCACGGTCCAGGAAGGAATCCCTTTCCTCGTGGCCCCAGCCCAGTCCGGGGCTGGGATTGGTCAGATCCATTACCAGCGGTAGCATGTGAGATCGCCCGCCCTGGCGGCAGGCCCGCCAGTTCTGTTCCACGGCGGTCGGATCAATGTCCGCGGCCACCGTGAACATTTCCCGGTCGCTGGCGACCTGGCTGAAAAACCCGTTGTTGGCCCCGACGTCCCAGACGACCCGGGAATCGGTCTTGTCCAGCATGCCTCCGACATGATCCCGCTTGGCCATCAGGGCGGAGTCCGAGTAGTTGGTGTCGTCGTAGTATTCGCCCCACTCGGTGCCGCCCGGCCGCCACTTTAGCTTGGCGACCGTCCCTTTCAAGCTGTCGATGATTCCCCGCAAGGCGTTTTTACCGACTCGGGTGGTCTTGCCCGTTTGCCGGCGATCCTGGTGTTTGGCCTGGCTGCGGGCGTGGGCGTGGATGTGCATCAACAGGCCCGGATTCAAACGCGTACGCCAGGGCAACAATCGGGAAGCCAGGTCCAAGGGGACCCCGTCGATATGGGTTCGCAGCAGGGCGCCCAGTCGGATGTCACATCTGGCCATCAAGGCCAACGGGGCCAGGAAATGCTGGCAGAATTGCCGGTAGGCAACCCAGGGCGCGCCTTCCTGGTAGACCGTGAAAGAAAGGGTGTCGATGAGAACGGGACGGCCTTCGTGGAACTGGATGTTGTAGGCGCTGGCGTCCTTGAGGCACATGCCCCTTTTCAGGGCCAGACGCTGGATGCGCAGGGTGGTCAGGGCGGCGTCCTTCAGCTGGGAAAAGCACCACTCGTAGGGATAACTGATGAAGAGGACCGGTTCGGGCTGGAGGATCCGCACCGCATCTTTGGTACGGGCCAGATCGAGAGAGACCTCGCGGTGAGGAATGAGCAGGCCTTTTTCGACCAGAAGATCGTAAAGACCGGAACTTTTTAGCAGCTCAAAATCCTGGGCATAGGATCGGTTGACTTGACGGTACAGGATTCCCTCATGGTGAAAAAGGAATCCACTCGGATCACGAAACGAGGCGGCATGTGGTCCGTCAGTCATCGATGTCGTCGTCTTCGGTGGTGGGTTTGCCGGTGAACACGGACTTGATGCGGTGCCAGAACATCTTGATCACCAGGCTGGCGCCAACGACAGCGGCGATGATGCCCTGGATCACGAAACTCCCTGTTCCCGGATCGATGTAGGCAAGCGCCGGAGTGGGCAGCAGAATCAGGGCCACCGCCGCAATCAGCGCCCGCGGGGCCAGACGCCGGCGGGGGGAACTTTTCCAGTCGGATTCCATTAGCATGATTCTCCAGTTTGGATCCAGGGGTGACGGACGGTTCTTCGGGCAAGGCAACAATATGACCTGTCGGATCGTTTTGTAAAGGAACGACCCCGCTGCTGAGGCACCACCGTGGTAGAGGTCGTTCTTGCCATTTGCCGAGGATCCTGATATTTCTGCAATAAGATGACCAGGGTCCCCATCAAGCGGGCCCACCTTTCCAGGAACGAAGGATGATCAAGATGGAGCTGTTCAGGAAATCCATCCCCTCCAGGGGTGTTCTGTTTCTATTCGCCCTGGTCCTGGCCGGGCTGTTTCCCACCCAGGCTGTGCCGGCCGACGGCGAATCCGGCCCGAAAGCCGCCTCACCCGACGTCCTTTCCGGCGATTTCAAATCCGCCATCGTCATCGACGCCGCCACGGGCCTTGTGCTGGTGGCTGCCAATGAAAACAGCCTCCAGCAGCCGGCTTCCATGTTGAAAATGATGACCGAATTGATTGTTCTCGAACATATTGCCGAAGGGGAGCTGAATCTGGCCGACAAGATCAAGGTCTCGGCCAAGGCGAGCAAGATGGGCGGATCCCAGGTGTATCTCAAACACGGCGAGATCTTCACCGTGGAGGAGTTGCTCCAGGCCCTGGCCATCCACTCGGCCAACGACGCCGCAGTGGTCCTGGCCGAACATGTCGCCGGTTCCACCAACGCTTTCATCGATCTGATGAACATGAGAGCGCAGGAACTGGGCATGACCAACTCCGTATTCCACACCGTTCACGGCTTGCCGCCCGAATGGAGGCAGGAACCGGACTTGACAACTGCCCGTGACCTGGCCGTCCTGGGTCGGGAACTGGCCCAATATCCCCAGGCCCTCCTGTGGGCCTCGACCAAAACCGCCCCCTTCAGGGATGGCAAGTTCCTTCTCACCAATCCCAACAAGCTGGTCGGCAACTACCGGGGTCTGGACGGCCTGAAGACCGGTTACACCGGTCCGGCCGGATTCTGCGTCACAGCGACCGCCATCCAAAAGGGCAAGCGGTTGATCTCCGTGGTCATGGGATGTTCCACCGACAAGGCCCGCGCCACCGAAACCACCCGCCTTCTCACCCACGGTTTCAACATGTACAAGCAGGTACCGGTGATCGCCGCTGCGGGCCAGGAGCTTCCGGATCTCGTGACGGTCAAGGGCGGCAAGAAGAAGAAGGCGATCGTCGCCTACGGCGAGTCGTTGACCGTCAGCGTGCCCAAGAATCGCGAAGCCGACCTCGTCCTGGAAAACGAGATTTCTCAACCGGTGACCGCGCCCTTGACCCTGGGGCAGGAGGTGGGCCGGGCCGTGGTCCTGCTCGACGGGGTGGAACTCGGGAGCGTACCCATCGTAACCATGGAGGAAATCGCCAAAGGGAACTGGCTGAACCGGTTATTGAATTGACGTGGTTTTGTAGCGCCGTTGGATGGTGAAAATCGTGGCTGGCAGCCGATACCCGGGAAACTTTCGCAACTACCCCATCGCCTGGTCGAGGCGGTGGGGTTTTTTACGATTGATAGTCCTGGGGGCCCTGATGCTGCTGGGGTTGGCCGGGTGTGCCGGGACTTCCCCTGAAGAATGCTCGGACGTGGCCAGGGAGGGCTTTGCAGCCTTTTCCGATTCACTGGGACTCGAGGAATTCCTAGCCCTGGAACCCGCCCACAGGAAAGCGCGGCGTGATCAGGCCGAGATCTGGCTGGACAGGTCGCGCAGCGCCGGAAGGGCCAGCGATCGGGTGCAGGCCCTGGTCCGGGCGGCCGGCCTGGCGCCCGACGATCCGGAGATCTGGCTGCAGCTGGCCAAGATCTGGCGGTGGGTGGGGGACAACCTGCGCACCAAGACCTGCCTTAACAACGCCGCTGCCGCCATTCGCAAGCTGGGGAGACAGAGCTCCGATCTGACCGACCGCTCCGGCGGCTACAAAAAAGACGCCGCCCTGCGTACGGCCACCCTGCGGGCCTGGCTGCACTACGACCGGGCGGAATATTACGATGGTCTGAAGTGGGCCAATGCGGCCGTGAAACTGGAACCGGGCAATGCCCTGGCCCTACAGGTGCAGGGTGTGCTCGAAGCCAATCTGGGCCATAGATCACGGGCGCATGAGATTGCCGATGATATCCAGCGAACCCGGGGATATCACACCGATACGGCCTGGATCCTGTCGAGCCTGGACCGATCCTGGGGTCGGAACCGGGAAGCCTTCAACTACTATCTGAATCTGCGGCCCATCGAGGACCACGCCGCCGAGTGCTGGCGGGATATGGGCTTGGCCGCCGAAAGGGTGGGCGAATGGTCCTACGCCCGCCGCTGGTACCGGGAGTCGGCAGCCGCCCTTCCCTTCGAGGACACATCCTGCCTGGTGGAAATTTCCCACGAGCGCCTGGACGGGCGTGAGCGGTCCAGTCATCAACCCGTGTGGGTGGCCTTCGGTCGATACTTCGTGACCGGATCCCGGTCGGCCTTCACCGCCTATGCCCTGGAGCGTTTCGAACAGGCGGATTCTCCCGAGGAAAAGGACAACTGGGCCGGACTGCTGGTCAATTCGGCGGGGATCTGCATCCGCATGAATGAGGACAAACCCTGGGCCCTGCGGGCGCGGGGAATCGTTTTCTCGAGGACGGGCAAAGAGGGCAGGGGCCTGGAGGACCTGCGGCGGGCCTCCAAAGGGCTGAAAAAACTGGGTCTGCAGGACGGCCGCCTGGAGGCGGAAATCGGGCATCTGCTCCTGAAGAAGGAACAACAGAAAAAAGCCATTCGAAACCTCCGCCGGGCCGTGGAACTTGATGCGGATTATGCGGCGGCCTGGCGCGATCTGGGTCTGGCCCTGATCATGGCCGGAGATTCGGTCGAAGCGGAAAAGGCTTTGACCAAGTCGCTGGAACTCGACGCTTCCTCGGTGACGGCCTGGTTCAACCGGGGTCTGTTGAACATGCACGCGGGTCGTTTTGACGAGGCGGAGGCCGATCTGATCAAAGCCGCCGAACTGGCCCCGGACAATCAGGACGTGGCCCGGCTCCTGCAGCAGATCAGTCAGCGGAAAAACGAATAGTCCTTCCTGTCTTGCGATTTCCTATTTCATTGATACTGAAGGTTCTTCTTGATAGAATGTTTTTTGGCGAATTTCTGTTCCAAAACACCAGACTGCTGCCACCATCGAACCGAAGCATGGTTTGCCCGAAACCCTGCTCGTTTTCTACATCCCACCGGGAGATTGTTTTTTGCCATGATGAACAGAAGAATCGGCGGGCGACCCGCGAGGTTCCTGGCCCTGGGCGTGTCCGTGCTCCTGTTGGCCGGATGCACGGTGGGACCTGACTTTGAGACCCCGGAACTGGAGGTGGTTCCGGACGCCTGGCAAAACGCCGCGGCCGCGGACATCGCCGACTCGAATTCAGTTCTCCAGGAATGGTGGGCCGCCTTCGGGGACACCATGCTGAATAACCTCGTCCTCATGGCCAAGGATTCCAGTCCGGATGCCGCCCAGGCCATCGGCAGAATCCGTGAAGCGAGGGCTTACCATCAGATCGCCGGCGGGGATTATTATCCCCAGTTCGGGTTTGACGGCACCTGGACTCGCACGGAAATAGGGGAGAACACGGCTCTGGGGGCTATCGCGGGCCTGGGGGACAATCCCGCCAACAACTGGGAATTCGGCTTGGGCGCAAGCTGGGAACTGGATGTTTTCGGCCGGGTCCGCCGCACCCGCGAAGCGACGGCCGCGGGTATCCAGGCCTCGATCGAGGATTACCGCGACGTTCTGGTGTCCCTCCAGGCGGAAGTTGCTGCGAGGTATACCCAGGTTCGGACCCTGCAATTGCGGCTGGAATTCGCCCATGAAAACGTGAAAAGCCAGCGGGAGACGATGGACATCGTCATGGCCAGGGAAGACGCCGGTCTGGTTCCCTTGCTGGACGTGACCCGAGCCCGGTCGAATCTTGCCAACACCGAAGCGGCCATTCCCC
>CBDUDB010000045.1:0-17520 GCA_965365795.1 uncultured bacterium
ATTCCCCGCCGTTGATTCCCGACCGAAGTTGAATTAGCTTGGCGGGGCACAACGCTCAATGACCATCACCAAACCCGGGGTTGCCCCCAAGGAGATGAACTCATGCCTTTGATTCCCATGCGCGTCATGCTCGACCACGCCGCCGAAAACGGTTACGGCGTCGGCGCTTTCAACGTGAATAATATGGAGCAGATCCAGTCCATCATGATGGCCGCCACTGAAACCAACAGTCCGGTGATCGTCCAGGCCAGCCGCGGGGCTCGGTCCTACTCCAATGACAACTACCTGCGCCACTTGATGTTGGCGGCAGCCGAGCTGAATCCTCAGGTGCCCATCGCCATGCACCAGGATCACGGGAACAGCCCGGCGACCTGTTTCAGCGCCATCGACCAGGGCTTTACCTCGGTGATGATGGACGGCTCGTTGCAGGAAGACGGCAAGTCGCCCTCCTCCTTCGAATACAACGTTGACGTGACCAAGCAGGTCGTGGACAAGGCCCATGCCCTGGGCGTGACGGTGGAGGCGGAGATAGGCTGCCTGGGCGGTATCGAGGACGGGCACGGCGCCGGGCTTTCCGGCGAAGAGGCTCTGGAACATCTGACCGACCCCGAAGAGGCCGAACGTTTCGTGGCCGACACCGGTTGCGACGCCCTGGCCGTGGCCATCGGCACCAGCCATGGCGCCTACAAGTTCACGTCCAAACCCACGGGCGATGTCTTGAAGATGGATCTGATCGAAGAGATCAACCGCCGCCTGCCCAACACCCACCTGGTCATGCACGGCTCCAGTTCGGTGCCCAAGGAACTGATCGACATCATCAATCAGTACGGCGGCGAGATGCCCGAGACCTTCGGCGTGCCGGTCGAGGCCATCCAGCAGGGCATCAAGCACGGCGTCCGGAAGATCAACGTGGACACCGACAACCGGCTGGCCATCACCGGCGCCATCCGCAAGGTGTTTGCCGAATCCCCCGGCAAGTTCGATCCGCGGGACTACCTGAAGCCCGCCCGCATCGCCATGGCCGAAGTGGTCAAGGCCCGCATGATCGCCTTCGGGCAAGCGGGCTGGGGGGACAAGGTCCCGGTCGTCAGCCTCCAGGAGATGGCCAAGCGCTACTAGAGTTCCTGAGAGTTCCGGAACCGGAAGGAACGCACTGGATGTACGGGAAATTCGGAGACGTTCTGCGGGCCGAGTTGGACTCGATCCGGGAGCAGGGGTTGTACAAGGACGAGCGCGTCCTCGAAGGGCCGCAGGGCGCGGAAATCAAGGTGGGCGGCAAGACCGTCCTGAATTTCTGCGCCAACAACTACCTGGGGCTGGCTTCGGATCCGCGCGTCACCAAAGCTGCCCGGCGTACCCTCAAGGAATGGGGGTATGGTCTCAGCTCGGTGCGGTTCATTTGCGGCACCACCACCCTGCACAAGCAGCTCGAACAAGAACTGAGTGATTTTCTCGGTACCGAGGACACGATCCTGTACGCGGCCTGTTTCGACGCCAACGGGGGAGTGTTCGAACCCCTGCTGGACAAGGACAGCGCCATCATCACCGACCAGCTGAATCACGCCTCGATCATCGACGGGGTGCGGCTGGCCAAAGCCCGGCGCTACATCTTCAAACATGCGGACATGGATCACCTCGAAACCCAGCTGAAGGACGCGGACGACGCCGAATTCCGCCTGATTGTCACCGACGGGGTTTTTTCCATGGACGGCCATCTGGCTCCCCTGGCCGAAATCTGCGACCTGGCCGATAAATATGAGGCCATGGTTCTGGTCGATGACAGCCATGCCACCGGTTTTACCGGTCTTACCGGCCGTGGGACCCATGAAAAGTTCGGAGTCATGGACAGGGTTGATATCATCACCACCACCCTGGGTAAGGCGCTGGGCGGGGCTTTGGGCGGCTGCACGAGCGGCCGGCGGGAAATCATCGAATGGCTGCGGCAGAAAAGCCGGCCCTACCTTTTCAGCAACTCGTTGCCCATGATGATCTGCGGGGCGACCCTGGAGGTGCTGAAGATCCTTCGTGAGGATCCGGGTCCGCTTAAGACGTTGGCCAGAAATCAGATGCACCTGCGGAGCGGCCTGAGGGAACTCGGGTTCGACGTGGACGAAGGTGATCATGCCATCATCCCGGTGCATTTCCGCCAGCACGACAATGACGCCTTTTTGGCCCAGGGCATGGCGGCGGATCTTCTAAGTGAGGGCATCTACTGCATCGGGTTCAGTTTTCCGGTCGTTCCCAGGGGACAGGCCCGGATCCGTCTGCAGGCCTCGGCCGCCCATACGGTTGCCCAGGTGGACCGATGCCTGGAAGCCTTCGTGAAGGTGGGGCGCAAACACGGCGCGATCTGACCCACTCGGATCGGGATTTCGGATCAGGGGATTTTCAAAAATCAAATAAAGACCGGTGGGGTCAGGTTTGCATTTTCGCAGGGTACAGCCTATCTTGCCCCGCGCCACGTCTGCCAACCCGCCATGCGGGCATATGCGGACGTGCCTTTTTGTACGCTTGATGGGCGTGAATTCTGTCGGCGGGAATCTGCCTGCCGCGAACCGGGACAAAGGACATGACTACAGATCTGGAAATGATCAGGAATATCGGGATCAGCGCGCATATCGATTCGGGCAAAACGACCCTGACCGAGCGGATCCTGTTCTATACCGGGCGCATCCGCGACATCCACGAGGTGCGCGGCAAGGACGGTGTGGGCGCCACCATGGACTCCATGGAGCTCGAACGGGAGCGCGGCATCACCATCCAGAGCGCGGCCACGTTCACCACCTGGAACGGGCATCACGTCAACATCATCGACACGCCCGGGCATGTGGATTTCACCATCGAGGTGGAAAGGGCCCTGAAAGTGCTGGATGGGGCCATTCTGGTGCTGTGTTCCGTGGCCGGGGTGCAAAGCCAGTCCATCACCGTGGATCGCCAGATGAAACGCTACAGCGTGCCCCGCATCGCGTTTGTGAACAAGTGCGACCGCTCCGGCGCCAACCCCGCCCGGGTCACCGAACAGCTGCGCGATAAACTGAAGCACAACGCGGTGATGATGCAGATTCCCATCGGGCTCGAGGACAAACACACCGGCGTGGTCGATCTGGTCACCATGAAGGCCTACGCCTTCGAGGGCGACAACGGAGAAAAGATCGTCGAAGGCGAGATCCCCGCCTCTTTGCAGATAGAGGCCGAGGCCCGGCGCGAGGTCATGCTCGATGCCGTGAGCATGTTCAGCGACGAGCTGATGGAAGCCATCCTCGAAGAGACCGTTACCGAGGACATGATTCATACAGCGGTCCGCCGCGGTGTCCTGGCCAACGAGTTGACGCCCGTCTTCATGGGCAGCGCTTACAAGAACAAGGGCGTACAGCTGATGCTGGACGCGGTGATGCGTTACCTGCCCGCGCCGACCGATATCGACAACACCGCCATCCGGCTGCTCAAGGGCGGCGAGGAGGAGGAGTTTGTCCTTTCGAACAGCGTCGAGGACAATCTGGTCTGCAATGCCTTCAAGCTGGAGGAAGGGTCCTACGGTCAGCTGACCTACGTGCGCATCTACCAGGGCGTGCTGAAAAAGGGCGAGGACATCTACAACAGCCGGACAGGCAAGAAGGTCAAGGTGGGACGGCTGGGCCGGATGCATGCCGACCAGATGGAGGAGATCGACCGGGCCGGCGCCGGTGACATCATCGCCCTGTTCGGGGTCGATTGCGCCAGCGGCGACACGTTCACCGGCGGCGAGCGTATTTCCCTGTCGAGTATGCACGTGCCGGAGCCGGTGGTCAGCCTGGCGGTGGTGCCCGAGGACAACAAAGCCGCCACCAACATGTCCAAGGCTCTGCACCGCTTCACCCGGGAGGATCCCACCTTCCGCACTTCCCAGGATCCTGAAACCGGGGACACCCTGATCAGCGGCATGGGTGAGTTGCACCTCGAGGTCTACATCGAGCGAATCAAACGTGAATTCAACGCCGTGGTCACCACGGGCCCGCCCCAGGTGAAGTACCGTGAGACCATCACCCAGGCGGTGGATTTCGACTACACCCACAAGAAACAAACCGGTGGCTCGGGCCAATACGCCAAGGTGCAGGGGATCATGGAGCCCAGCGAAGACGGTGAATTTCACTTCGAGAGCAAGGTGGTCGGCGGGCGCATACCCACCGAATACATCGGCGCCTGCAAGAAGGGCTTCCAGCTTTCGGTGGTCGAGGGCCAGTTCATCGGCGCCCCGGTGCAGGGTCTCAAGGTGACCATGAAGGACGGGAACTCCCACGCGGTGGATTCTTCGGATATGGCCTTCCAGACGGCTTGCCGGGCGACTTTCCGCGAGTTCTACAGCAAAGGCAAGCCGGTGGCCCTCGAGCCGCTGATGCTGGTATCCATCGAAGGGCCCGGCGAATACCAGGGCGAGATCATCAAGACCTTGATGCAGAGGCGGGGCGTGATTGTCGGTACCACCGAGGACGAAGGATTCGTGCGGGTGGACGCCAACGTGCCCTTGGCCGAGATGTTCGGATACGCCACGGTCCTGAGGTCCTCGACCCAGGGCAAGGCCGAATTCACCATGGAGTTTGCCCGATACGCTCCGGCCCCCCGTGAAGTGGCCGAGGAACTGGTCAAACAATACCTGGAGAAAAAGGCCGAGGGAAAATAAACTGTTATCCTGTAAATGGGATCATTTCAGCGAGTGAGGAAGACGATGGTGGAAAAAAGCATGATGGACCGCAGTCCCGTTCGCATCTTCGAACGGGCCATCGGCGGAGGTCTCGGCGAAGGAGAACTGGGTGTGGTCCTGTCCCGCCACGGCGTGGGCAAGACCGGTTTCCTGATCGGACTGGCCGTGGACCAACTGTTGCAGGGTAAGAAGGTGCTCTACATCTCGACCCAGGAGAGCGTCGAGCACATCAACAACTTCTTTGATCAGATCTTCCATGCCATGGCCGCATCCCTGGACCTGGACCAGGTTCCCCAGAAGCAGCTGCGCATGGAACGCAACCGTTACATCCACGTGTACAACCGCAAGACCTTTTCCCTGGAAAAACTCGAGCAGTCGGTGGCCTTTCTGAAGGATGCCGCAGATTTCGTGCCGGACATGGTAATCCTGGACGGAACCCCCCGTTTCGAGAATACCGAGGAGTGGGAAATCGAGGGCGCGAAAAAGCTGGCATCCGAGTGGGGGGCCGAGCTCTGGACCAGCAGCAACACCCACCGCGAAGGCCAGGAAATGGATGCGCGGGGCGTGCCCACGGCATTGGCCAAGTTCGATGATCACCTGAGCGTGATCATCAACCTGGAAACCGAGAGCGACCAGGTCAAAGTCAGGATTGTCAAGGAGCACCGCAGCACCGAACCGGCCCAGGTCCAGATCGAGCTGGATCCAAAGACCCTGCTGCTGCGCTGGCGATAGGATACCGCATGGCCGACCCGACGGTGGCCTCACATCTGGACCGGGTTCGTGACAGGATCGCCACCGCCTGCGCCCGGGCCGGTCGTTCCCCCGACGAGGTCCGGCTGGTGGCAGTGAGCAAGCGGATCGATCCGGCCCTTGTGGTCGAAGTCTGTCGGGCCGGACAGTGGGATCTGGGGGAGAATCGAATTCCCGAGGCCCTGGACCGGCAACCGGAGCTGGCCCGTCTGCTGGACGAAGCCGGCCTGCCGGCCGACCAGGTTCGCTGGCACTTCATCGGACACCTTCAAAGCAACAAGGCCGGCAAGGCAGCCGGCCGGTTTCATTTGTTGCACAGCGTCGATTCGGTCAAGCTGGCGGCCAAGCTGTCCAACCTGGCGGTCGCCGCCGGGCGGACCGAGTCCATCCTGCTGGAAGTCAATATTTCCGGCGAAGTCCAGAAACAAGGTCTGGTCCCTGAAGAAGTTTCCGAAGCGGTGAACCGGATTTCCGCCCTGCCGGGCCTGGATCTTCGCGGCCTGATGGGTATGGCCCGCTACGGGGCTCCCGAAAGAGATCTGAGAGCCGGATTCGCTGCCCTGCGCCGGCTGGGCGAAGATGCCCGGGCGTCGGCCGGCCTGGAACTTCCCGAATTGAGCATGGGTATGAGCGGTGATTTCGAAGCCGCCATCGCCGAAGGCAGCACTCTGGTTCGCATCGGGGGAGCCATATTCGGCCCGCGCCCGTATTGACAGCGGTTTTCCACCGGCCAGATTCAGGCCGGAAAGGTAGAGATATGACCATCCAGCGACTCCTTGTGGCTGTCCTCCAAGTCTATTCCTGGCTGATCATCGCCCGCGTCATCATGAGCTGGGTCACTCCCCGTCCGCGTAACGAGATTCTTTTGATGATCATCCGTGTCACCGAACCGGTACTGGGGTTCCTGCGGGCCCTGGTTCCTTTGCGCGGTATCGACCTTTCCCCGATCCTGGCATGGCTCTTGATACAACTCCTCATGAGATTGATAGTCCAAGTTGGCTCCTGATACGGATTGTTGAGATTTTGTCTGACCCATCCCGGGTCGGATCATCCGAATCCTGGAGTTCGGCATCCGCAGTTGGAGGAAATTGACATGAGGATCACGCCACTCGACGTTCGTAAACAGGAATTCCGCAAGGCGGTCCGCGGCTTCGATTGTGACGAAGTCAGGGCCTTTCTCTCGACCCTGGCCGACGAGTACGAAACCGTTCTCGTGGATAACAAGCAGATCCGTGAAATGATCATGGAGCAGGAAGACCAGATCCAGGAGTACCAGGGCATGGAGCGCAACCTGAGGGACACCCTCATGACTGCCGAACGCGTCATGAAGGAAACCCGGGAGAACGCGAGCAAGGAAGGCGACCTGATTGTCAAGGACGCCGAGATGAAATCCAAGCGGGTGCTAGAGGAATGCCGGATGCGCACCGAGGAACTGCGCCGGGAGATCATGGCGCTGCGCAAGGAGAAGGAAACCTACCTGGCCCGCTTCAAATCCCTGGCCCAGGCCCAGGTACAGTTTGTCGAAACCCATGAAAGCGATTTCGAGGATCTGGACAACCGTTTGACCCAGATGGTGGATTCGGTCTTTGCGACCGCCGGGCAGGTTCGCCGCGCCACCGACATCCCTCCGGTCATGCCGGCGGAAGCGACCCCGCAGCTGGACCCCTTCGCCGCGTCCAACCGGATCGAAGGCGATCCTTCGGCTCCCCGGGATATCCCGGATCAAGATGATCATGACCCGGCTGACGAAAACGAAACTCTGGAAGTGGCCCCTCCGGCCGCACCGATGGAAGACGATGTCTGGCGTGACTACAACCCTGGCGCCGGCAAATCCAACGAAGATGAGGAGGCGGGGTCCATCGCCGACCTGGTGTCCGAATCCCTGTCCGAAACCGATTCTGACTCCATGGACGAAGGGTCCCCTGAGGATGAGCCCTCCGGCGAAACCGTTGGCATCGGCGCCGGACCGGTCATGACCGATGGTGAAGAAACCGACACCGCCGACGAGGACCGGGAAAGTAACTGACCTACCGACCGCGCGCTGGAACGGTTTTTCGGTCCGGCTCCGGGCAAAATCCTCAATCTCACTGCGGATAGTGGCGGGAATCCTCGGATTCCCGCTATTTTTCTTGGTGGCCCGCTGAGGCCATGTTAGTTTGTCTCGTTCCCGAAAATCACGTTTCTGACCTGGGGGGTCATTTTGGACGGCATGTGGCAACAGATCGAAGAAGCCGCGGGTTTCATCGGCAGTAAAACCGACTTCCAGCCTGATTTCGGCCTGATTCTCGGAACTGGCCTGGGGGAGCTGGGGCACCGCATCGAAACGGTCTGCTCCATACCCTACGGCGAGATTCCTCATTTCGTGGAATCGACCGCGACCAGCCACGAAGGCAAACTCGTTTTCGGCACCCTGGGAAAGCGCAAAGTCGTGGCGATGCAGGGCCGGGTCCACTATTACGAGGGCTACACCATGAAGCAGATCACCCTGCCGGTGCGGGTGATGAAAGCCCTGGGATGCCGGGCCCTGGTCATGAGTAATGCCGTCGGCGGCATGAATCCCCTGCTGGGCCCCGGTGACATTTCGGTCATGACCGACCACATCAACCTGATGGGCGACAACCCGCTGATCGGCTGGAACGATGACCGCCTCGGGCCCCGGTTCCCGGACATGTCCGAGCCCTATGATCGGGAGTTCCTGGCCACCATGGAAAGGGTGGCCCTGGACCTGAAGATCCCCCTGAAGAAGGTGGTCTACGCCGCGGTGGCCGGTCCCAATCTGGAAACGGGTGCCGAGTACCGCTTCCTGCGAACCTGTGGGGCCGACACGGTGGGCATGTCGAGCGTGCCCGAGTGCCTTGCCGCCGTGCACGGGGGCATGAGGGTGATCGGAATGTCGGTCATCACGGACGCCTGTTTTCCCGATGCCCTGAAACCGGCCAACGTCACCGAGATCATCAAGGTGGCCAACGCAGCCCAACCCGACCTGGAAGCGTTGGTGACCGGATTCCTGAAAAAAGTCAGTCTTTAAGCGAACCGCGACCGCCAAAGGAATAGCCGAACGATGGCCAACACATCCTCCGGGGACAGGAAGCCTGCCTATCCTGCCCTGGCCAGCAAATTCCACGATTCCCATTCCGAGGAACTGATCAGCGGTTTCTGGAAGGAGAACGATGTCTTCCGGCGCAGCATCGCCCAGCGGGAAGGTGCGCCGAATTGGGTCTTTTACGAGGGCCCCCCGACGGCCAACGGCCTGCCTGGGGTTCACCACGTCATGGCCCGGCTGTGCAAGGACATCATGTGCCGGTTCAAGACCATGACCGGGCACCGGGTGGTGCGCAAGGCCGGGTGGGACACCCACGGTTTGCCGGTCGAAAGAACGGTGGAAAAACAGCTGGGCATCCAGGGCGCCCAGGCCATCCAGGATTTTGGCCTGGTTCCCTTCAACGAGAAGTGCCGCGAAAGCGTCTGGACCTGCAAGAACGACTGGGACGAGTTCACCGAACGTCTGGGGTACTGGGTCGATTTGGACGATCCCTACATCACCTACGACAACAATTACATCGAAACTGTCTGGTGGATTCTCAACCAATTCCACGAAGCCGAAATGCTCTACAAGGGCCACAAGGTGGTGCCCTATTGCCCGGTCTGCGCCACCCCTATTTCCAGCCATGAAATGGCCAACAGTTACCGGACGGTCAACGACCCGAGCATCTTCGTCAAATTGAAGGCCACCGATGCGGATGAATATTTCCTGACCTGGACCACCACGCCCTGGACGCTGCCGGCGAACGTGGCTTTGGCCGTGGGTGTGGATTTCGACTACGTGCGCGTGCGCCACGGTGACGAGGTGCTGATCCTGGCCGAAGCTCGGCTGGGTGTGCTGGATCCCGATACCCCGACCGAGATCCTGGAAAAATTCAAGGGCGCCGACCTTCTGGGCCGTTCCTACGAGCAGTTGCTTCCGTTCGTGTCGGCTCAGGGAAAAAGAGCGTTCGTGGTGGTCGAGGCGGACTTCGTGACCCTCGATTCCGGGACGGGCATCGTCCACATGGCCCCGGCCTTCGGCGAGGACGATTACCAGATCGGCAAGATCGAGAAGCTGGCCTTTTTCAAACCCGTGGACGCCAATGGCCAGTTCACCGAAGAGGTCATTCCCTGGGCGGGCCTGCATGTCAAGAAGGCCGACCGGAAGATCATCAAGTACCTGAAGGACGAGGGCCAGCTGCTGCGCGAGGAAACCTACAGCCACGACTATCCCTACCATGACCGGTGCAGCAACCCGTTGATCTACTTCGCCACGCCCAGCTGGTTCATCAAGACCAGTTCCATGCGGGATAAGCTCGTCGAGGCCAACAAGGCCATCACCTGGGCGCCTCCGGAGACCGGCAGCGGCCGCTTCGGCAACTGGCTGGCCGGCAACATCGACTGGAGCCTGAGTCGAAACCGTTTCTGGGGAACGCCGCTGAACATCTGGATCTGCGATGAATGCGGGCACCGTCACCTGCCCACCAGCCGCGCGGACCTGAGCGAACTGACGGGGGCTGACCAGTCGGGGCTCGATCTGCACCGGCCTCATGTGGATGAAATCACCTTCGGGTGCACCGCCAAGGAATGCTCCGGAAAAATGAGTCGGACCAGTGAAGTCATCGACTGCTGGTTCGATTCCGGCAGCATGCCCTTTGCCCAGTACCACTATCCCTTCGAAAACAAGGAGCTGTTCGAAAGCCAGTACCCCGCCGATTTCATCAGCGAAGGTATTGATCAGACCCGCGGCTGGTTCTACACCATGCTGGTTATCAGCACCTTCCTGACCGGAACCAGCAGTTACAAGAGCTGCCTGGTTAACGAGCTGATCCTGGACAAGAAGGGCAAGAAGATGTCCAAGAGCGTGGGGAACACCGTCGACCCCATGGACATCATGCGCACCGAAGGCGCCGACCCGTTACGCTGGTACATGATCAGCAGCAGCCCGGTCTGGACGCCCACCAAGTTCGACCGGGAGGGCGTGAAGGAAGCCCAGCGCAAGCTGCTGGCCACCCTGGAAAACACCTATAATTTCTTCTCGCTGTACGCCAACCTGGACGGGTTTTCACCCACCGAGGACGGGGAGCTGGAACTGGACCAGCTCGATCGCTGGGTTCTGAGCCGTCTGCAGAGCGTGACCCGTTCGGTTACCGCCGACCTGGAGGGGTTGCACCTGACCCGGGCGGCCAAGTGTATCGGAACATTTTTCCTGGACGATGTGAGCAACTGGTATCTCCGGCTCAGCCGCCGCCGTTTCTGGAAGGGGGAGATGACCGGTGACAAGCGCGCCGCCTTCACCACCCTGTACACCGTTTTGGATTCCAGCCTTCGTCTGCTGGCGCCCTTCATTCCCTTTGTGGCCGAGGAAATTTACCGCGCGTTGACCGCCCATATGGGTCGCGACCAGTTCTCGGTGCATCTGGAGGACTTCCCCGTTGCAGACGAAACCCTGATTGACGAGGGGTTGGAAAAGTCCATGGCGGCCGCCCAGGCTGTGGTGAGTCTGGGCCGCAGCCTGCGCCAGGAAGCGAGCCTCAAGACCCGGCAGCCTTTGGGCCGGCTGGTCATGCACGCGGATGACGACCGGGTGGCCCTGCTGATGGCCGATGAACTTCTGACCGGATATATTGCCGGCGAATTGAACGTCAAAGAGGTGAGCACGACCGATGATCCCCGCGAGGTGGCGAATCTGTCGGCCAAGGCCAATTTCCGGGCCCTGGGTCCCCGGTTCGGGAAACGTTCGCCCCTGGCCGCCAAACGTATCGTCGCCATGACTGGCGAGGAAATCATGGCCCTTCGCGCCGAAGGCCGGGTTTCCCTGGACTTCGAGGGCGAAAAGGTGGATTTCACCTTCGACGAGGTCATGGTGGCCGAAGAGGGCGTGGGGGCCTTCGTGGCCGCGGGGGGGCAGGGGCTCACCGTTGCGTTGGATACCACCTTGACCGAGGATCTGCGCCGTGAGGGACTCGCCCGGGAGATCATCAACAAGGTGCAGAACCTTCGTAAAAAAAGTGGCCTGGAAGTTTCCGATCGCATCGAATTGGCCATTAGCGGCCCTGAGGCGGTCCTGACGGCGGTTTCTCTGTTTTCCGAGCGTATCACCAGCGAAACCCTTGCACTGGGCGTTGATTCCAACCGGGATTTGTCTTATAAAGACACACTCAGGATTGACGATTTCGAAATCGGCATTGCCCTGGATAGGGTTTGATGCCTTGCGGGGAGGGACCCCATGCGTAAAACTGAGCTGGCGAGATTCAGGAAACTGCTCACCGCCGAGAAGGAGCGCGTAACCCAATCTCTGGCCAAACACGAAAAAATCATCAAACACACCGATGACCAATCAGGTCTGGAGGCGGGCAAGTCCCACTCCAACCATATGGCGGACCAGGGTTCGGACGAATTTCAGTACGAAACCACCATCAAGTTCGCCAATACCGAGGGCCGTTATCTGTACAACATTGAAGAGGCCCTGGGCCGGATCGAGGACGGCAGCTACGGAAAATGCCAGGAATGCAACAAGGCCATCGGGTTGGCGCGGTTGAAAAGGCTGCCCTACACCCGGATGTGCATTGAATGCAAGGAGAAGGAGGAGGCGGGGGCCCTTTGATGTCCAGCCGTTTTTTCCCGCCCTGGTTATGGGCTCCCCTGGTTTTTATTCTCGATTTCATCACCAAGAGAGCGGTGCTGGCCAATGAAACGGCCCTGCGCGCCAAGGTCTCGGTCATCGGTGATTTCCTGCGCTTCGTCTACGTTCGCAACCCCGGATCGGCCATGGGCTTGTTCCCGGTGGGCCGTACGGTCCTGGTGGGGATCAGCGTGGCGGCCTCGATATTCCTGATTTTTCTCTACCGCACGACCGATCCCGATCTCAAGATCCGCCGCGGCGCCATGGCCGCCATTCTGGGTGGTGCCATGGGCAACCTGGTCGACCGCATCTTCTACGGCGGTCACGTGGTCGATTTCATCGACGTGGGCATCGGCTCCCATCGTTTCTATACCTTCAATGTGGCCGATATGGGCGTTTCGGTGGGCGGAGTGCTCCTGTTCATTTGCCTCCTGTTTGACGGGCGAAAATCCCATGACTGAAAATGATCCGGAAGACCGGTGTTTTACCGTGGAGCCCCCTGAGGAGGGGATGAGGTTGGACCGTTTTCTGGCCGAACGTTGCCCGGATCTTTCCCGCAATCGTATCCACTCGGACATGAACCAGAATATGGTGATGGTGGACGGCCGCCCGCGCCCCAAGGGTTTTCGTCTCAGGGGCGGAAGTCAGGTCGTTTTTCGGCCTGGAACCGTGACCCCCATGGAAGCTGTGCCTCAGGACATCCCTTTGGATATTGTCCATGAGGATGATCAACTGCTGGTGGTCAACAAACCGGTGGGCATGGTGGTCCATCCGGCTGTGGGGCATCCGGACGGAACGCTGGTCAACGCCTTGCTGCACCACTGTGGGAACCTGTCCACGGGCGGCGGTCCTTTACGGCCAGGAATCGTGCATCGCCTGGACAGGGACACATCCGGGTTGCTGGTCGTGGCCTTGACCGACGCGGCCCACCGGCACCTAAGTGAACAGCTTCAGGACCGTCGCCTGGGGCGAACTTACCTGACCGTTTCCTGGGGCCAGTGGAAAGAGGACGAAGGCACCCTGACCGGAGACATCGGGCGTCATCCCCGCTTCCGGCAGAAAATGGCGGTGGTGGGGCAGGGGGGCAAGCCCGCCGTTACCCGGTACCGGGTCCTTGAGGATTTCGGATTTGCCCAGTTTTGCGAGGTCCATCTGGAAACCGGCCGGACCCACCAGATTCGGGTCCATTTCGCCCATAACGGCCATCCGGTAGTGGGCGACCAGATGTACGGGGACGACCAGCGGGCCAAGGGTATCCACAATCTGGACCGCCGCCAGGCCGACCGCATGGTCAAGGCGGCCAAACGTCAGCAGTTGCACGCCGCAAAGTTGAAACTGATTCATCCGGGAACGGAACAGACCCTGGAATTTTCCGCCCAGCCACCGGCGGACATGAACGGGGTCCTGGCCATCCTCCGGGAATCGACTGAATAACCAGGCAGGAAGGCCGATTCCATTTGTGGACAATAAGGCTCCTGTGTTCTATGCTTTTGCGGTCAATGGAATGCCCCGGGACGACCGAGGGTCCAAAATCGGCGGCATGGCCTGACTTCTTCAAAGGGTGATGGTGAGTGAAGATCAAGGAACGCAAGAGGGATGGAGTGGCCATCCTCGAAATGAGCGGCAAGCTCATGGGAGGGCCCGACTCGGAGGCCTTCGATGAGACCGTCAAGACCCTGATCCACGAAGGCATTCACAATGTCATTGTGAGCATGGAACGAGTGAAGTGGGTCAACAGTACCGGTCTGGGAATCCTCATCTCGGGTTATACCACCCTCAAAAAAAGTGGCGGGGAGTTGAAACTCCTCAAAGTTTCCGACCGTATCGAGAACATCTTCATCGTTTCAAAGCTCTACACTGTTTTTGAGTCCTACCAGGACGAAGACGAAGCTGTCCGGAGTTTTTCCTGATGTGGGTCGATTACGATAACTGCAGGATCGGGCAGGTGGATTGACAGTGCCGTCCAGAGTCGAAATCAAATTGCCCAGCGACATGACGTACCTCGGGGTGCCCGATGCCGTCCTCATGGAAATCGGAACCGACCTTGATTGTGCCCAGCAATCTCTCGAGGAACTCGGCACCTCGGTGATCGAGGCCTGCACCAATGCCATGGAACACGGCAACCAGCTGGATGATGTGCTGCCCATCCAGGTGATCTTCGAGGTGGAGGGAAACCAGATTACCATAACCGTCCTGGACGAAGGGCCCGGCTTTGATTTCGAACACTGGATTCCCTCGGAAGAACTCATGCGCCAGCGCGGGCGCGGCATTCTCATCATGCGCGAATTCACCGACATCCTCGAGTTCGGCCGTCACCCCGACGGTCGTTTCATGATCCGCATGGTCAAGAAACTCGAGCCTTCCGAAGAAGACTGATTCCATGTCTTGTTACCTGGGTCTCGACTACGGTCTGCGCCGGATCGGCCTTGCCGCCAGCGATCCTGCCGGGTCCCTGGCGTTTGCCGTGGGGACGCATGTGGAAGGCCGGGACGGATCGGTCCTGACCCGCCTGGGTGAACTGATCACGGCCCGCCAGGTGGTGGGACTGGTGCTGGGGCTTCCTTTGACAGCCGATGGCCGCGAAGGCGACATGGTCGCCAGGGTCCGGAAATTTGCCGCCCGGCTGACCGCTGAATTCGGCCTGGAGGTGATCCTCTGGGATGAGAGATTCTCCAGCGCCGAAGCGGATCGTTGGCTCGAAGGCGCCAGTCGTCCTGTCAAGGAAGACCGGGACGCGTTGGCCGCCCAGATCATCCTCCAATCCTATCTGGACAGTCTGGGTGGCGGGATGGAACCTCAGCAGGAGGTTCGTTGATGAAACGCTGGGCCGCTGTGGCGGGAGCCGCCGTTCTTCTGGGCTTGGTCTTGCTCGGGTGGGGATGGCGGTTGTGGACCGGACCTGGTCCTCGATTGGAAGGGGCGGGGCAGCCGGCCGGCTCGACAACCACCGTTCAGATACGAATTCCCCAGGGCATGACCTTGTCCGCAGCCGCTGACTCCCTGACCGCGGCCGGTCTGCTGAAACACCCCTTCGTTTTCCGGGTGGGAGCCAGGTTGACGGGAAGGGCGCGCGCCTTGCGCGCCGGTCTGTACGAGTTGTCCAGCGGAGCCTCACCCCGTGAGCTTTTGTGGGCCGTCACCTCGGGGAAAGCGGTGCAGGTAAAGGTGACCATCCCCGAAGGCCTGGATGCCGAAAATGTGGCCAATCTTCTCGCCGGTGCCCTGGATTTTTCCCGGGACGATTTCCTGGCGGTTGCCGATTCACTGGTAATTGCGGCCGCGCATCAAGGGCAATTGTTAAAGCCCGCCCAATCGGTAGCCGGTCATGATTCCCTTCTGGCTGAAGAATCGGCCCGGCACCCGCGCCAGTTCCGTTGGTGTGAGGGACATCTCGCGGCGGACACTTTTTTATTCGCCGAGGGAACCGACGCCGCGACCGTGGCGCAATTTCTGGTATCGACCCAGTGGGCCCGCCTGGATTCGGCGATGGCGGGACCCGTCTCCACGGCCCATTTGGAGCTCACCCCGCTGGAATGGCTCACCCTGGCTTCTATCGTGGAGGCCGAAGCTCGTCTGGATGATGAGCGTCCCTTGATCGCCGCGGTCTATATGAACCGCCTGCGGCAGGGGTGGCGATTGGAAGCGGATCCAACCGTGGCCTTTATCCTGAAGAAAAAAGGCAAGCGGCTTTACTACCGGGACCTTGACGTTTCGTCTCCCTTCAACACTTACCGGAACACCGGGCTGCCGCCTGGCCCCATCGGTAACCCTGGTCCAGCTGCCCTCGAAGCGGTGGCGCGGCCGGATTCCACCTGCGATGCCATGTATTTCGTTTCCGATGGGCAGGGAGGACATGTCTTTTCGCGCACCGCCCGGGAGCATGAGGCTGCCGTGAAGGAATTCCGACGGGCCCGAGCCGGCGGAAATGGTCGGCGGAATGATTGACGAAACGGACTCTCCCTTCTATTGTTCTGGCTGACTCGGTCCGATTCCGGGATCCAGGGATATATCGACATTGGCATTTTTCGGCTGCGCCGGAGGAAATGGCGATGGATCTGTTGAAAAAATTCTGGTTGTTGTGGACATCCCTGACGGCGGTGGTGCTGGGCTTTGTCACTTTGGCCGCCGGGATGCTGACCGTTGGCCCGACCCTGTTGGTTCTCGGCTATTGTGTGTTGTTACCCTTTTTCTTATGGCGTTCATTTCAGGATAGTGTGGGCGAATAGTTCAGTTGGCTAGAGCGCCTGCTTTACACGCAGGAGGTCACAGGTTCGAGTCCTGTTTCGCCCACCATATCGAAAAAATCCACAATTTTCATAAAAAACCCAACTTTTGTGCCAAAATAGAAGCAAGGTCCCCGTTTGCTCATCGAATTTGAAGATTCCCGTTTTTTTTCCAATTTTCCGTAGAAGACAAGAAAATATGGGTTGCATTGCCCAGGCCTGTATGGTAATCTAATGATGTCAAGTGATGGACATGTGAGTGGGAAGGAGAGCTCAACGCAGTTGTCAATGTGTCCGCTTGGGTTAGCCACCCTCGCTAGAATGTGCCTTTTTTGGAGGTGTCCTAATGGTTCTTAGAAAATTCATGGGTATTTTTGCAATTACCCTGATTGTGTGTTCCGCTTCGCTCGTCATGGCGGGTATCCCGGATGCGACGCAGTGTGATTCCAATAGGTTCGAAGCTGGGGCGAAAGCCATCCTGCTGGTCGTTCCTGGACAAGCTGCTGCTTATCCGTTCGATGCTGCCGTGGAAATTGGGAATGATTTCCCGGCACCCCAGGTTTTCATTGACGCCACTATTCAGGTGACCGTTCGTGATGGCCTTGGTGTCGTAATCGCCAACTATCCTTTCGAGGACATTTGGCTGGAATGCCCCGCAAGCGGGAATCCGCCTGGTGATACCGATATGCATGTCGGCTTGGCCGCATGTGTCAGTGGTGCCACCGCGGATTTCAGCACCGATGTTGCTGGTTATACCGAGTTCAAAAACCCGCCTTTCGCTGGTGGTCAGAGCTGGGGCCAGACTCGTGTAGTGATTAATGGTAATGGTTTGTCGAACACGGTGGACGTCAGCTTTAACAGCCCGGATATAAGTGGTGACGGTGCCGTCAACCTGATCGATCTGGCTGACTTTACGGAGGACTTTTACGCTAGTGATTACCACTATCGTTCCGACCTGTTCTACGACAACGTCGTTAACGTGATAGATTTGCCGATAATGGCTGAGTTCTTCACGTCTGCTTGCCCCTAGGATTCTGGATTTCATCTTGCTTGACTTAATCGAGCGGGTGATTTGGAAAGTTAATGGTTCAAGTGGGGCCCTGCTAATGCAGGTGGCGGGGCCGCTAAATCTCGCCAGCCTGGACCGGCGAAGTCACGCAATGTACCTGCTCACAATTAGGAGTTACACCATGAAGAAGTTGGTAGTTCTTTTGCTGGCA
>CBDUDB010000046.1:0-17243 GCA_965365795.1 uncultured bacterium
TTCTTGGTGGCCTTCCTCTTGGTGGCCTTCTTCTTGGTCGCCTTCTTCTTGGTCGCCTTTTTCTTGGTCACCTTTTTCTTGGTGGCCTTCTTCTTGGCAGCCTTTTTCTTCTTCGCCTTTTTCTTGGTCGCCTTCTTTTTGGCAGCGGCCATCAAGGCTTCTCTCTCCTCCATACCGGACCTCGCTTGTTGAGTGTTCCTGCGTCCACCCGAACCCCGCACCCAGTGGGCTCCGAGCAAGACCTCCTGTCTCGGATGTTGCCAATTCCTTCGACTGGCGTCAGGCTGCCAGCGAAGTAAGACATTATTTCGACCCTTTCAAAAACATGTCAACCTAAAAAAAGGGAAACTGTCGGTAAACAGTTTCCCTTCGATTGGTGCCCGGGGCGGGATTCGAACCCGCACGGTTTGTGGCCACTACCCCCTCAAGATAGCGTGTCTACCAATTCCACCACCCGGGCATAGGCAATTCGCCCAGCAAGTCTAGTTGCCACCGCCTTCACCGGCTTCAGTGTCTTCGGTTTCGGTACCGCTGCCTTCGACCGGGGTTTCCGTGGGAACCTGCGTGGGAATCTGCAGAGGATCTTCCTGGATGGGCACGTTGATTTCACCCTCGCGAGCCGCTTCCCCGACGATGCTGGTACTGGTGGGTGTCCCGCTGGTATCAAACATGAACAGGGTGAAACTGGAGACGAAAAACGCCACGGCCAGGTAGATGGTCATCTTGTGCAGGAGGGTCGTTATTCCTCGAGAACCGAGCAGCTGCTGGGGAGCTCCTCCGGCACCGCCGAAGGCTCCGGCCAGTCCCCCACCCTTGCTGGACTGCAGCAAAACAACCAGCGCCAGAACGATGCAGATCAAGACGTGCAGACCAATCAGCAAATTATACAGCATGCCCAAATACTCCCGGGGCTGTCGTGGATCACAAAATCACATACGGTCCAGTACAGGCCGGACCGGCAAGGGACCGGAAAATTAACACCCGATATTCAGGATGTCAAACCGACCGAGGGTTCCAGCCCGGAAATTCACCAACCCGTTATGGCCTCAGGCGTTAGTCAAAGCAACGATTCCGGGTAACTGGCGGCCCGCCATGAACTCCAGCGAGGCTCCGCCGCCGGTGGAGATATGGCTGACCTTCCCGGACAGCCCCATCTGGGTTACCGCCGCCACGCTGTCGCCTCCCCCGACGATTGTATTTGCCCCACCGTCGGTGGCTGTGGCGATGGCCTCGGCCACCCCCCGGGTTCCATGGGCGAAAGAGGGCAGTTCAAAAACTCCCATCGGGCCGTTCCAGAAAATCGACCGCGCCCCGGCCAGAATATCCCGGTACATGGCCACGGTCTTGGGACCGATATCCAGTCCCATCCAGTCGGCGGGAATATCGGTCACCAGAATTTCCTTCTTGTCGGCCTGGTCGTCAAAGGCATTGGCCACCACGCAGTCCTCGGGCAGGACAAACTTGGTTGAACTATCACGAGCTTTTTCCAGAATCCGGCCGGCCACGTCAAGACTGTCGGCATCCAGAAGGCTGGTCCCGATATTCAGGCCGTGCACCTTCAAGAAGGTGAAGATCATGCCGCCACCCAGCAGCAGGGTGTCCACCTTGTCGAGCAGGTTCAGAATAACATCGACCTTGCTGCCCACCTTGGCGCCACCCAGGACGGCCACAAACGGCCGCGCCGGATCGGCGACCAGGGAACCGAGAAATTTCAGTTCCTTCTCCATCAAAAAACCCGCCCGGCAGGCTTGGAAATGTTCGGTGATACCCACCGTGGAAGAGTGGGCGCGATGAGCGGTGCCGAACGCATCGTTGACATAGGTGTCACCGAGCTCCGCCAGACCCGCGGAAAATCCCGGATCGTTGCCTGTCTCCCCGGGGTTGTAGCGGAGATTTTCCAACAGGAGAATTTCCCCGGGATTCAGATCCGCGGCCTGCTTAACCGCGTCCGGCCCCACCGTATCGAGGGCGAACTTTATCGGGGCGTCAACCAACTCCGCCAACCTGTCCGCCACCGGACGCAAGGACAGGGCAGGATCGATTTTCCCCTTGGGCCGGCCCAGGTGACTCATGAGGATGACGCTTCCCCCACCTTCGATGATATACCGGACCGAAGGTAAGGCACCCCGAATTCGCGTGTCGTCGGTGATGTTCCGGCTGTTGTCCAGAGGCACATTGAAATCAACCCGCATCAAAACCTTGAGGCCGGAAGGATCAAAATCGGTAAGATCCAATTTTTTCTGCATTTTTCTCCACCTGGTTGGGTCCGGACATGCCGGAGCGGGATATTCCTCGTTGGACAAGAGTCATTCTAGAAACCAGCTTCCCAGGTGTCAACACGAGGCCCCTTGATGGCCACGTTTGCGGCCAGGCCCAGAGCCAGGACCCCCTTGACCTTCCAACCGGCCTTGTCCAGGGATTGGGCCGCTGCCAAGGCCGTACCGCCGCTGGTAACCAGGTCATCCACCAAAACCACCCTTCTTCTTCCGGTTCCCGCATCCGGATCCGGATCAGCCGGAGACGTGGAACCGAAGGCCGCCGCAAGGTTGCCGTGCCGCTGTTCCGTGGTGAGGATCTTGGCCTGTTGGTTCGTGTTGCGGTGACGGACCAGGATATCGGTCCTCACCCTGACTCCTGTTGTTCGGGCGATCAGACGCGTCAGGATTTCCGCCTGATTGAACCCACGGATCCGGCGCCGGCGCCGATGCAAGGCCACCGGCACCAAGGCATCCACCGGCCCCCACGCCTTTACCGCCGCGGTTAACGGTTCGCTCAGCATCCTGGCCAGGGGCCAAGCCAGTCCCCGGACTCCATGGTACTTGAATTGACCGATCAGTTTCACCAGTTCGGGATTGGTAGCCGCCATGGCCATGACCGGCAAGTTTTCCCCATTCTCATGGATCAGGTGCCCGTTGACGAAACCGGACCCAAGGCTGTCGCCGCAGCCCTTGCATAGATGGGTTCCGTCCCAGGGACGCATCCCTGCAACAAAAGGACCTCGAACGATCCAGGTGCTGTTGTGGGGTTCGGATCCGCACAATACACACCGCTCCGGATAGATGACTTCCAACAGAAAGCCAATGGTCTTGTCCCACAACCCCATGAAACACCCCCGGGAAAAGAGAAGTGGGAGGGGAAAAGAACAGGGAGGATCAGCCCCACGTCAGGGCATCGCGCATGACCGGCCAGGGAACCGGCGGTCCGAACCACCAGGCAAACGCCAGGCCGCCCTGCATCAACAGGACAGGTAAACCGTCGAGGTGTTTAAAACCCAGGGGTGGATTTCCAGGAGGGATTTGTTCGCCGTAACGAAGATCCAGCAGCAGAGCTGGATCATTTCCCGCGGCCACGGGCAAATAGGGCGTGGCATCGACACCCGCGGCCAGGCAGCAGACCCAGATTGAAGGAAAGTCCGGGACGACATCATCGTCAACCTGCAGACTTTTTACCGTGATGGTGTCGCCCCACCCGTGTGCGGCCAACCAACGGCTGATCCTCTGGCGACCCGCGGTGGAACGGTTGCGGATCTCCACCTGGTCGACCCCCCAGCCCCGCAAGGCGTCCACGGCGGCCCGGGCGGATCCCCCGGCCCCAAGAACGATGGCCCGCCCGGGTAAGCCCTCACCTTGCCAGGCCTGGGCCAGCACGGTGCGAATGCCTCCGCTGTCGGTGTTGTGACCCAGCCATCGCCCCTGTTCGACACGTACCGTATTGACCGCCCCGGTGTCCCGGGCCTGGTCCGTTCGGCCGTCACACAGGGCCGCCACCGCCTCCTTCAGAGGGGAAGTGACATTGAAGCCGGCCAAAAGCCGGGAAACCGGTCCGTCCTTCAGGTGGCGCAGCCGGCCGGCCTCGATCCGGATGGCAAGATATTCGGCGTCTATTTCCCTTTCCCTCAAGGCGGCGTTTTGCATCCGGGGTGAAAGGGAGTGGGCCACCGGGTCGCCCAGGACGGCATAAAAAGGATCGAGAGGCTGCCAGGGGGCCCCGTTGCGAAGCCAGCCCTCTGCGCCGAGTTCCACCACGTCAGTCAACTTTGTTCTCCCGGACTGAGGCAACACGGGCGCAGATGATCATGGTTGCCATCCCGAAGACCATCAACCCCACGCTGATCCACTGATTGTTGTTCCAGCCGAAGGTCATGACCTGTTCCGGTTCATAGTAGCGAGTGAAATCCACCAGGAATCGAGACACCCCGTACAGGAAAAGAAACCGTCCGAAGGTGGCGCCCCGGTAATTCCAGACCTTTTCCAGCAGAAGCAGCAGAGCCAGGATGAGGAACCCTCCGGCGGACCCGAGAAGCTGCGACGGCAGGACCGGCACCTGACCAAAATGTTGGGAAGCGGGGGCATCAAGGGGAAAAGTGATACCACAGGCGCAGTCGGTCGGATTTCCGAAACAACAGCCGGCAAAAAAACAGCCGATGCGGGTCAGGCCGATGCCCAGGATGACCCCCGGGGAAAAGATGTCGGCTATGACCAGAAAGGGGATGTTTCGCCTGCGTGTCATGACCCATACGGTCAGCGTGGACAGGATGATGCCCCCGTAGAGGGTCAGCCCCCCGTCCCAGATGAAAAAGACGCGGTACCAAGGGTGGAAATCCCCCAGGTGGGTCAAGACAAACATCAGGCGGACCCCGATGAGGCTCGAAACAAACACTCCGAATATCAGGTCGAGAATCACCTCGGGCGACAGGTCGTATTTCCGCCCCCTCTTGACGCTCAGCAAATAGCCCAGAACAAAACTGATGGCCAGCATCAATCCATAGGACTTGATCACACCGAAAATTTCAGGATACATGTCCGTCTCTTTCCCGATCTGGAATGAAGAAAGCCCCAACCCCATCAGGCCGGATCAGGCCGGATCAGTTTTCGAAGGTACGTGAACTGACGTTCAGCAACAATCCCAACAGCAGCGAGCTGATCACCAGGTTCGAACCGCCGTAACTGATCAGCGGCAGTGGCAGCCCGGTAACCGGCAACAGGCCGGTGGTGATGGCCACGTTGACCACCACATGGAATGTGAAATACGTTACCACGCCCACCGCCACGAATCGGCCGAAGGGGCGACGCGCCGAACCGGCGTGATCGATGCCTCGCAAAATGATGGTCAAGAACAGTCCCAGTAGAACAACCGCGCCCACGAAACCTAGTTCCTCGCCCACCACCGAAAAAATGAAATCCGTATGCCTTTCCGGCAGGAAGGCCAATCCCTTCTGGGTCCCTTGCAGGTAATGGGTGCCGAACAGGCCTCCCGAACCGATCGCCACCTTGGACTGGATGGCCTGGTACCCGCTGCCGAAGGCGTCTCGTCCGGGGTCGAAAAAGGTCAGGATCCTTTCCTGCTGGTAACCCTGGAGTTTATCCCAGAAGAAGGGAATGCCAATGCCGAAACCCACATTGATAGCCAGCAGCACAACCTTGGACAGGATACTCAGACGCAAGAAATAGAGCGCACCGAGGATCAACAGGATATAGACGCCCCACGGCCAGGCCTCTTCGGCCACCGATTCGGAATAGAACATGATCACGGCGCTGACCACCGCGCTGCCGGCCCCCAACAGAAGAATACCCGGCAACCCATACCAGAAAACCATGCCCACCCACACGGCCACAAACACGAGGCTCGTGCCCAGATCCGGTTCCCGCAAAACCAGGACCATGGGCAGGGTCATGACCAGGAAAGACCCCAGGGCGGCCTTCAGGCCCCGCCCCTCCTCCAGGGACCTGCCCAGAAGATTGGCCGTCACCAGGATGAAGGTGACCTTGGCCAATTCCGAGGGTTGAAGGTGGAAAGGGCCGACCACCAGCCAGCGTCTGGCGCCGCCGATCACCGGTCCCATCAGCAGAATGAAGATCAAAAGGACCAGGGAAAAAAGGAACAGGGGGATGGCCACGTTTTCCAGGTACCGCAGGGGAACCCGGGAAGCCAGGACCAGGGCCCCGAAACCGATCACCATCCAGAAGGCCTGCCGGTAAAAAACACCCTTGGCCACGCCGGGATCAAGCTCTTCATAGGGCCCATGGATGGGTTCGGTCACCGACCACAGAACCGCCAGGCTCAGCAGGCAGAGCAGTATCCAGGATAGAAGGATCCAGCGGTCGCCCGGCGGAAAAATGAAGTGAAAGAATCTCATCGTCTCCCCCCGCCGCCCACCGTAACCGGGTCCGGAAGCCCGGGTACCGAATCGTTCTCGGCAAAAAACGCCCGCAGCCAGGATCCCGCCACCGGAGCCGCCTCGCTGCTGCCGTGGCCCGCGTTTTCCACGATGACAGCCAGAGCCACCTGCGGATCATTGGCAGGGGCAAAACACATGAACCAGGCGTGATCATCTCCGTGAGGATTTTGGGCGGTTCCGGTTTTGCCCGCCACGGCAACTGTTTCCAGGCCGGCCTCCTTTCCCGTACCCTCGGACACGACCAGTTCCATGGAACGCCTGACCCAGGCCAGATCCTGTTCGCGAAAGGGCAGTTCGTTCGGCACCCTTCGCTCTTGGCGGGGATGGATGACAAACACCGGGTCCGGCATGCGGCCGGAGGTGGCCAGCCGACCGGCGAGCAGGGCCATCTGAATCGGGGTGACCAGAAGTTCTCCCTGCCCGATGGCGTTGTTCAGAAGGACGCCCCGGGTCCATTTTCCCGGGCCGAATCTCTTGTCGTACCAGGCGGTGTCCGGGATGTTGCCCGCGGCTTCGTCGGTGAACACGTTCGTGCAGACCCGGCCCAGCCCGAGGGCCCTGGCGGTCGCGGCCAGCTGGTCGATGTCAAGGCGCAACCCCAGCTGGTAGTAGTAGGTGTCACAGGACTGAACCATGGCCTGGGTGTGGTCCACCAGGCCGTGCCCCGCGCGTTTCCAGCAGCGAAAGAACCGGTTGCCGAAAGACCAGCCACCCAGGCAGGGTTCCAGCACGGTATTGTTACTGATCACGTCGTGCCAGAGACCGGCCAGCGAGGTGACCGGTTTATAAAGGGAGGCCGGCGGATAGGTGGCCTGCACGACGCGGTTGAAAAAGGGCTTGTCCGGATCCGTGGCCAGGGCATTCCAGTGGTCGGCGGTGATCGGAACGGTCATGAGGTTGGGATCGAAGGTAGGATGGCTGAAGGCCGCCAGCACTTCTCCGGTCCGCACGTCAAGAGCCACTCCGCAAGCGGTCCTTTGACCAATAGCCGCGGCCATTTGATGCTGCAGGGCCAGGGAGATGGACAGTGTCACGTCCTGCCCCGAGATGACATCCTGAAGCCAGACGACCCTCCTGCCAACCACCCGTCCGGAGGCGTTGACTTCCTCCAGCTTGGTCCCGTTGCGGCCGCGCAGCACATTTTCCAGGGAGGATTCGATGCCCTGTTTGCCGATCATGTCCCCGGTCTTGTAGCCGTTGTTGCCGGCGGACGTATCCAGATCGGCCGGCACGACCTCCCCCACATAGCCGATGGCATGAGAGAACAACTCGCCGAAGAGGTAACGCCGTCGGGGCCGCGAAGCGACCCGCACGCCGGGCAACTGCCGTCCCCTTTCCTCGATGGCGGCGATCCGGGGCATGCTGGCGTTGGACACCAGTACCAGCGATCCCCGCTGCTTGGATTTCTTCTGATCAGCCAACCTTTCGACCGTGACCTCGGTATCCAGGTCGAACCAGCGGATGAGCCGGGTTAGGGTGGAATCGGGGCCGCTTGGACCCAGGCTGTTCCAGGGCACGGTGATGTCGGCGATGTAAGTATTGTCGGCAAGGATCACCCCGTCCCGGTCAAGGATGAGGCCGCGTGGGGCCGGTACCCGAAACCTCACCTGCCTGTTTTCCAGGGCTTGTTCCTTGAAGAACCGGTGACGCAGCACCATCATCGAAAAAATATTGGCCACAAGAATCAGGAACAGGATGATGACCACGGTCCGGAATATGCCCTGCCGCAGGAAATGCTCCCTGGCCGGCATGTCAATCCTCCTGCCGCAGGATGCCCAGATATTCCGCCAGCCGCAGAAGAGGAATCCCCAGCAGACCGGAGTACACCGCCGCAGGAATAGTGCGGGTGAACAGGGAAAGGAAACTGCCTTCGGGGGTGAGGTTGCTCTGGATCACCAGGAAAGCAAGATCATGAGCCACCACCGAAAGGGCGACCACCGTGGCCTCCACCAGGGGCATACCGTGGACCAACCGCCCGCGCAACCGGCCCAGCCCGAACCCCAAGAAGGTCTTGATGAGGGCCTGCACCCCCAGCAGGGTGGGATTGGAAAGGTCCTGGACCAGCCCGAGCAGAAAACCGCCAACGGTGCCGGGAACCGGCCCGGCGGCCAGAGCCAAAATCACCAGGGCGATGATGGGAAAACGAGGTGCCACGCCGCCGATCGAAATCAGGGGCCCCACCATGGTGCCCCCAACGAAGGCCACCAGGCTACACAGAAAAATCAATTTGATATTCTGCCTCACGGTGTCCCCCCCGCCTGGATCCGGGGGGCCGTGCCCAAAGGGGTGACGACAAAAACGGTTTCATTGAAATCGAAGGAAGCGGCCGGATCGACCACGATCCGCTTGAAAATCTGATCCGAAGGAGAACTTGCTTCCACGATGGTGCCGACGGGGAATCCCCGGGGAGTCAGGGACGAGCTACCCGGGTCAACGGTCCCCTCCCTGATTTCCGCGATGCCCGAGGTGATGATCCGGTCACCGGGCTGAACGTCCTCGTCACGGCCGACCATCTCCACCACGAAATCATCGCCCCGCGGACGCAGAACTCCCAGTAGTCCCGTCCTTTCGATCTCAACCCCCAGGGCGAATTCCGGAGCGGCCAGAAGTTCGACCCAGGCCTCCTGGTCGTTGATCACCGACCGCAACCGGCCCAGATATCCGGCACTGGAAATCACGGGCTGCCAGGGCCTCCAGTTCACCGGGATCAGGCTTTGGACTTTTATCATGGTGGCGAAACGGGCCCGTTGCCGCATGACCACCCGGCAGGGAACCAGGTCGCCGTCGTAGCCGGGATCCAGGGCGGGACCGGCCATCCGGCCCGCGTCATGCTGCATGCGCTTTCCGGTGGCGGCCAGAAGTTCCAGTTCGGCCACCCGTTTTTGCAACCAGGCGTTTTTGTCCCGGGTCCGGAACACGTCCTCGCCGAAATCCTTCACCCGGTAATAAGGGGCCGTCAGCACCAGGAGGTGATCGGCCACGATGACACGGGATCTTGACGGCAGGATCATCAGGGTCACGGACAGGACCACACAGACCACCAAGGTCAAAAGTTCGCCCCGCAGGGGAAAGCTGAATGATTTGCCCATCATGAATTCGGGCCCACTCTTCAGTTCCGGCCGCCCCGCATGATGACGGGCCGGTATTTTTCGAAATCGTCCAGGATCTTGCCTGTTCCCAGCACCACACAGAAGAGGGGGTCGTCCATGAGGTTGATGGGCAGGTCCGTCTGCTCACGCAAAAGTTCGGGCAGGCCCTTGAGCAGGGCGCCACCGCCGGTCAATACGATACCGCGGTCCTTGATGTCGGCGGCCAGTTCGGGCGGGGTCTGTTCCAGCGACTGCTTCAGCGCATCGCAGATGGCCTGGATGGGTTCCATCAGGGCCTCGCGAATTTCCAAGGAGGATATCTTCAGTGTCTTGGGCACTCCGGAGACCTGGTACAGACCCTTGACTTCCATCTCCCGTTCCTCGTCCAACTTGTGGGCCGAGCCGATGGTCTTCTTGATGTTCTCGGCCGTCTGATCGCCGATCAGCAGGTTGTGGTTCTTCTTGATGTAGCTGACGATGGCCTCATCCAGTTCGTCCCCGCCAACCCGGATGCTCGTGTCGCACACGATGCCGTTCAACGCGATGACGGCGATCTCGGTGGTGCCGCCCCCCACGTCGATGATCATGTTGCCGCTGGGTTGATCCACCGGCAGCCCCACCCCGATGGCCGCGGCCATGGGTTCGGCGACCAGGAACACCTCACGAGCGCCGGCGTGTTTGGCACTGTCGCGCACGGCCCTCTTTTCCACCTCGGTAATCCCCGAAGGGACGCAGACCACGATCCGCGGCGCGATGAAGTGGCGCTTTTTCTGGGCGATCTTGATGAACTCGCGCAACATGTATTCGGTGACCTCGAAGTCGGCGATGACGCCGTCCTTCATGGGTCGGATGGCTGATATGCGGTCGGGAGTCTTGCCCAGCATGGCTTTGGCTTCGGCGCCCACGGCGTAAACTTTGCCCGTGTCCTTGTCCAGGGAAACGACCGAGGGCTGGTTCAAGACAATCCCCTTGCCCTTGATGTAGACCAAAGTGTTGGCGGTTCCCAGATCAATGGCGATGTCGTTGGTGAACATCCCCTGGAGGCGTTGAAACATTATTCCGAATCCTTCCGGAAGGGTTGTGCCGCATTGATCAAACTGGTGATTCCGGCCAACCGTATTCCCTGATGCTGATGATTTCCTCGTCACCCACCACGAGGTGGTCCAATATTGCAATACCCAGCAGATCTCCGCAACGGTCAAGCCGGGCGGTCAGGTCCAGATCGTCACCGCTGGGGCTGGGGTCGCCCGAGGGGTGGTTGTGCGCCACGATGACCGCGGCGGCAGACATCGCGACGGCGGGTTTGAACACTTCCCGTGGATGCACCAGGGAGGCATTCAACGACCCGATGGAGACCGTTTCGGCCGCCACGATACGATGCCTTGTATCGAGATAAAGCGCGAGGAAACGCTCCCTGTCAAGACCGCGAAATTCTTCCCTCAGCAAGGGATGGATATCGACCGGGCTGCGCACGGCCAAACCCGCCCTCGGCGAGGGCCCGCTCGCCCTGAATCCCAGTTCAAAAGCCGCCAGCAAACGGGTGGTTCTTACCGGCCCGAGCCCGAAACCGCGTGCCAGGCTGGCGGGGCGCTCGGCGGCCAATTCGGCCAGTCCCGCATAGGTTTCAAGCAATCTTTGGGCCGTGTGGGCGGCGGAAATCCGTCCACCCGGGCCCAGAACACAGGAGACCAGTTCCCGATCGGTCAGGCCGGATGGTCCGAACCGATCCAGGCGCCATCTCCGATCCCCATCCTCACCTGAACCCAACCCGACACCCGGCCGGTGAGAAACTCCATTTTGAACTATCTTATTACGTTTGAACATGTTTTCCTCGGGACAGGGATGTTTTGTGCCGCCGGACAGACCTGTCCCGGCGGTTGGATCCATCCAGAAAATCCGGAATCAGGACGTCCATTCGTCTTGTCCTCAGCGTCCGGCTACCCTATTCTGACCTGCGCCGGCACGGATCCAATCCCCGGGGCCGGTCACCAATGGCGGCCGATATTCTTGCGAAAGGACCAGATTTGGCCCAGCCCAGCAGCCAACCGGTTTCGCGCGTCCTGGTGCGGAAATACGGCGGATCCAGCCTGGCGGACATCGACCGGATCAAGGCCGTCGCTCGGGACATCAGGCAGGCCCGCGATCAGGGCTACCAAGTGGTGGTGGTGGTCAGCGCCATGGGCAAGACCACCGACGAGTTAACACAACTGGCCAACCGGACCAACCCTGACCCACCGCGCCGAGAGCTGGACATGCTGCTATCGGTGGGAGAACGAATCACCATGAGTCTGCTGTCCATGGCCTTGGCAAACGAAGGTTGTCCGGCCATCAGCTACACCGGCAGCCAGTGCGGGATCATCACCGATGGCAGCCACAACGACGCCCGGATTCTCGAGGTCAAGGGCGACCGGGTTCGCGAATCCCTGGCCGAGGGCTACACGGTGGTGGTGGCCGGTTTCCAGGGCGTCAGCCGCGAACGGGAAATCACCACCCTCGGACGCGGCGGCAGCGACACGACCGCCGTGGCCCTGGCCGCCGCCCTGGGTGCGGTGCGGTGCGAAATCCTGAAGGATGTCGACGGGGTCATGACCGCCGACCCCAGGCAGGTAACGGGCGCCCGCCGTCATGGGAACCTGAGTTGGGACCAGATGCGCCAGATCGCCTCCTCCGGTTGCGGCGTCGTGCACTTGAGGGCTGTCGAATATGCCGCCGTCCACCAGGTCCCGGTGACCGTGCGCTCCAGTTTCCACGACGGCCCCGGGACCAGCATCGGCTCCACCGAAGCCGTAGGGCCCGAACCGATTTCCGAAAGCCGTACCGCCGGAAAACCGGAACCCGGAAGCTGCCGCCGCGAAATCCGCTACCGGCCCCTGGTGATGAATGTCCAGCGAGACCTGACGAGGTTGCGCCTGACCACCGACAACGAATCGTTGGGCCGGCGGTGGCGCGATCTTCTTCTGGACCGGCTTGACCCGGCCTGCACCGTGGCGGAATGGCTCGACAGCGGGGAGGGTTTTCGTTGGGAAGTTTTGGCGCCGCGAGCGGCCCTGGAAGGCCTACCGGAGGCGCTGACAGCGGCAGGTGACCCCGAACTGGGAAACATCTCCTGCCAGGACGATCTGACCTGCCTCAGCCTGGCCGGCGGCCGGCCCGACAGCTGGATCGAGGTTCAACGGCACGTGTCCGATCTCCTGCGCAAATTCGGATGCCCATCCTGGAGGATGCGCGCCGACGGCGCCGCCCTCAGGATCCTCGTGTCCACGGACCTGCCGGCCCAGGTGCCGGAACAGCTTCACGCGGCTCTTCTGCCAGCTTGAATTCCCGTTCCAGATACTCCCGCCAACTTCCGGGGGGCATCTGTTCATGGGCACGTCGCAGCCACAGGTCGGCCTGGATGCGGTCGGCCACCTTGCCATGATATAGAACAATGACCCGGACCAAGGCCCGCTGGCCTTCGGGGTGGTCGGGATAGGCCTCGTAAAGCAGCCGATAGGCGTTCAACGCTCCGGTATAGTCGAGCTGCCTCTCCTTGTAGTATGCCGCCTTGGCCAGGTCTCGCGGGGCCAACCAATGACCGCCCCTGCCGCGACAGGCCTCGTCGAAAACCTCCAGGGCCTCGGCAATCCGGCCGGCCTCGACCAGGATGAGATAGGCTCGGCGAAAATTCTTCACCGACTCCCCCTCCTGGCGGCACAGTTTCTGGGCGCGGGCCAGTTCGACCAATGCATTCACGTCCTGGGGTGCACGGGCCAGGTACTCGGTCCAGCTCCCGGCCGCCGCGTGGAATTGGCCCTGGCGAAAATATCGCGCGGCGCGGGCACCGACAGCCTCGGTCCGACCGGCTTCCAGTTCGCCCATGACCAAAGCCAGCAGAAGACCAAGCCCGAACCCTCCCAAGTGCGCGCCGAAGGAAACGTTGGCTCCGGTTTCACTGGCGATAAGGGCGTAGACGATCTGCAGAAGAAGCCAGAAGGCGACCGCCGCGGTCAGGGGAATCATCGACCGGCCGGCCTTGTTTTGCCCGCCCAACGGAGCCAAAACCCACCAGCCCACCTGAACCCTGGCGTCGTAGAATCGAAGGAGGGAAAACCCCAACAGGCCCGCGATCGCCCCCGAGGCCCCCATCACCCCATACCCCCCCTGCCCGAGCAAGTCCAGTGCCGAGGTCAGGCCATGGGCCAGGTTCCCGGCAACCCCCAGGACCAGGAAATAAACCAGGAATTTCACATGGCCCAGGCGGTCTTCCAGAGGTGGCCCGAATACCTGGAGATATATGAGGTTACCCAGCAGATGCATCCAGTTCCCATGCAGGAAAAGGGCGGTCAGCACGGTCCAGGGCGATCCGGCCCCGGGTATAAACACCAGATCAAAGGGATGGCAGGGGCCCCGGTCCGGGAAATACCGGGTCCACAGGAAGGCAACCACCATGGACGCGATCAAGGTAATTGAAACCCCCGGCTGTCGCGTACGCCGGCGATCCAGGCCAAGAGGATAAAAATAGAAAAAATACATGCGCTGGCTCCGCGGTCCCCACCTTGGGGCGGGAAACGTCCCTGGCAATTCGTGTTTGTCTGGAATATTTCGACCGAATCGGGCCAAACTTGAACCGGGGGGATCAGGCAGGGGCCTGCACGGGGTCCTGAAGCTTGTCGCTGATAATGCGCCCGTCATGAAGCCTGATGACCCGCCGGCACAGGGCGGCAACATCTTCTTCGTGAGTGACGATGATCACCGTATGGCCCCGCTGGTTGAGACCGACCAGGATCTGCATGATCTCGTCGCTGGTCACCGAATCGAGGTTGCCGGTGGGCTCGTCGGCCAGAAGCAGAGAGGGATCGTTGACCAGGGCCCTGGCGATGGCCACCCGTTGCCGCTGCCCCCCGGAAAGTTCGTTGGGTTTGTGAGTACGCCGGTCGGTCAGGCCCACCGCCTCGATGGCCGCGGCCACCCGCTCGGCCCGCACGCCGGCCTTGACGCCCGCATAAATCAGGGGCAGTTCCACATTCTGCGAAGCCGTGCTGCGCGGGAGCAGGTTGAAGGTCTGGAATACGAAACCGATCTCACGGTTGCGGATCTCGGCCAACTGGTCATCCTTGAGCGTGCTGACCTCGGTGCCGTTCAGGTGGTAGGTGCCCTTGGTGGGCGTGTCCAGGCAACCCAGCATGTTCATCAGGGTCGATTTTCCCGAGCCGCTTGAACCCATGACCGCCAGAAGTTCCCCCCGACCCACCTCCAGATCGATTTCCTGGATCGCAGCGACGGTCTCGGTGCCGACCACGTAGATCTTGTGGAGATCCTTGACGGAGATCAGGGGCCCTGCCGATGGGTCGGTCACGGCTGAGACTCTGCGGCCCAAGCAGTGGTCCGCCCCACCGCGCGGTACATCATGGTCTGGGCGATCAGGAAATCGCACATGGCCTGAACTTCCTGGGCGCGCGAATTGGCGAGGTTGGCCTGGGCCACGATTACATCCAGGGTCGTGCCGGCCCCCACGCGGAACCGCTCCCGGGCCAGGCGCAATTCCTCCTCGGACTGGATGATCGTCTCCTGGCTGACGTGGGCCCTTTCCTTGGCCTCGCTCATGGAGTTGTGCAACTGCCTGATCTCCACCTGGACATTGAGCTTGGCCTGCTGGAGCTGGTACTCGGCGATCCTGGCGTTGGCCTTGGCCTGGGACCGGGTAGTCCAGGTCTGCAGCTTGTCGAAGAAGTTCCATGAGGCCGTCCAGCCGAAGGTGGTGCTGTTGGACTCCTGTGAGCCGAACCGGTAGGGTGAATCGTTTTCGTACGCGTCCAGGCTGGCGAACAGGTCCAGGCTGGGCCAGGCCGTGGAAGTCGCCGTGGTGACATCCTTCTTCCTCGCTTCGAGATTATGTTCGGAACTGACAAGATCCAGACGGCTGGCCAGGGCCTCCGTATAGAGGGCCTCCACCTGGGGAACGGCGTACTCGGTGTCCAGTACGGAAGCATCGATGATGAATCCCGTGGCATCGGCCAGGGGGTGGTTCATGAGGAAGGCCAGATCGGCGAAGGCCTTCTTGACATTGTTGTCGGCGATGACCACGTCCAGCTTGGTGTTTTCCAGCTGCACCCTTTGTTGCAGGACGTCGCTCTTGGCCGCGCTGCCCAGCCGGAAATAGGTCTCCGTCCGCTGCAGCTCCAGTTGCTGCTGGTCCCGCGTTTCCAGAGCGACCTCGTGCAGCCGCTGGTAGCGCAGCAGGTTGAAATAGGCGCCCGTCACGTCTTCGACAACCAGTTCCCGCGTGTAATCCCGGGTGGCTTCGGCGGCCTTGAGCGAATTCTTGGCGCTGCTGAGTCGGCTGAACTTCGAAAAGCCGTTGAAGACGTTCAGGCGGGCCTGTCCCTGGATACTCTTGTAAGTGGTGATGATGGTTTCGTCGGCAAAAGTACCGTTGGGGACGCTGGCCGGAAATTGGATGACCGTGCCATCCCCGAGTCCGATGGGAACGAAGCCCGGTGAGGTCTGCCCGACAGCCTTGTCCGTCCGTTCGGCCTTCCGCCAGTCATAACCGACGCTGAGCGTGGGCAGGAACTGTCCATAGGCACCAGTCACGTCCTGGGAGGCGATGTGCCGTTGCTCATCCGAAACCATGAGGGTGGGACTGTCCTGCAGGGCAATCCGGATACAGTCTTGCAGACCCAGCACTCGCAAGGTCGGCTTCGCGGTCTCGGTTTCCTGGGCCCAGGCAGAAGGAAGGCCCGCTGACAGGGTGAGAAGTAGAATGAAGGAAACCCGACAAAGGTCGAGAAACGTTTTGCTGGCTTTGGCCGTGCGAACTGGATTCATCATGATTCTCCATGGAAAAAACCCGCAGCCCCGGCCGCCCACCACGGGCGGGGCCTATCTCTGGTCGAGGTTCCGCGGCCGATCATAGTTCCACCGGCGCGGGATTCCAACAAATTAACCTGTTGTCTTACGCAGAAAAGAGCCCGGCGGTTTCGTCCAGGTCGGAACAAATACCCGCAGGACAGGATTTTATTCCTCCTGGAGCGTACGCACTTGGTCCGTTTCCACCCCGGAAAAAAAGGGCCGTGTCATGAAGACGCGGCCCAATTGAAAAAAGTTCCCAGGACCCAGGGTCAGTTCAGCCGGAAATTGAAAGGCAACGCCATCCAGGCCTTCACCGGGATGTTCCGCTGCTTACCGGGAATGAACTTGCATTTTCGGGCGGCGGCCAGGGCGGCATTGTTCAGCAGCTGGTGGACACTCTGAATGACCTGGGCGTCCTTGACGTTGCCGTCGGGCCCGACCAGGACCTTGACGATCACCGTGCCTTCGATCTGCGAGCGCCTCGCAATTTCCGGATATTGAGGCTTGACGAAATTGATGATCTTGGGGTTGGTCGACGAGGCTACGAAACCCTCGTCACCAACAGGCCCGAAGTCCCCCATGCTGCTGCTGATAGCCGAATCCAGATCCATAAGGGTGTCGGCGATTTCCACGTCGTCATCGACCTCGTCGTCGGGGGCAGCTTCAATCACCTTGGGCGGCGGCGGCGCCTCCACCGGCGGTGGCGGCAGTTCGATGACTTCCTGGTCTTCGACGTCCACAACTTCGAATTCTTCCTGGCGCAGCTTGTAGGGGCTGGGAATGTAGGTGGGGGAAATCATCGCCCCGATGAGCACTATCAGTATCGCGACCAGGGCCGACCAGCGCAGGTACTTGTTGTATTGCGCCTTGAACTCGTCATTGGCGGACAGCCGGATGCTGTTGGGGGCACCATTCTGGACATCCCGAACATCGCTGTTTGCGCTTGGACTGGACATGCCGCTCCTAGTACTTCTGGCCCGGCGAGCCATCGATGTCGTTGTTGAAGAAAACGCGCACGGCGTTGACTTCCTTCAACTCCTCCATGACATCGCTGACCACGCCGTAATCGGCGTAGGTGTCCGTCTTGAAGGCCACGATCAACTGGGGATTGTCGCTGATCTTGGTGCCGATGATGTCGGTGATGT
>CBDUDB010000047.1:0-17165 GCA_965365795.1 uncultured bacterium
AGGCGCATCACCGCCAGCACCTGGTGAATCATCGTAGACGCCTCGGGACCTATCAGATGGCAGCCGAGAATCTCATGGGTCGCCGGGTCCACCAGCAGCTTGGTGCGGGGGTAGTCCAGTCGGCTGGCCATGGCTCTCGCGCTGGCTTTCCAGCCTTCGAGCACCACGACATAGGGCCGCCCCGAATCCTTCAACTTTTCCTCGGTCAGACCCACCGCCGCCACCTCGGGATCCGAAAACACGGCATGGGGCATGGCGCCGTGATCAATCTTATCCTTCTCGCCCTTCATAAGCCGCTGGCGCAGATAGTGAACCTCGTAGGAAGCCGCATGCTGCAGGAGAAACTGTCCGGCCACATCGCCAAGGGCGTAAACTCCAGGAACCGTGGTCTCCAGAAAGCCGTCCCGCTTGACGAAGCCCCGCTTGTCCCGTTCGATCCCGGTGTTTTCCAGCCCCAGTTGATCGGTATTCGGCAAGCGTCCAATGGCGAACAGTAGGGCTTCCGACCGATGGGTTTCGGCCTGGCCGCCGGCCTTTTCCAGACCAATTTCGAACTGCCCGTCCCGGTATTCGGCCGACACCACTTTCGTATGCAGATCGACCGCCACATTCTTCGAAAACTCCTCCGTGAAGATGCGGGAAATGTCGCCATCCTCCGCCGGCAAAAGACGGTCGCCCCGCACCAACAGCCGCGTTTCCACCCCCACGGCCTCGAAAAAATTCGCCAGCTCGCAGCCGATGAACCCACCGCCCACAATGGTGATCGAGCGCGGGATTTTACCCTTCATGGGGAAAATGTCGTCGCTGGTCCACGCCGGGGTGTCCGGATAAGGAGCGAGCCTCGGCCGGGTCCCGGTCGCGATGACGATTTGGGGAGCCGTCAAGCGTTCCCCGTTCACTTCCACCTCATGGTCGGCCACGAAACGGCCCACACCCCGGTAGAGGTCGGCCCCCTCGGGCAGCCGCCCCGCGTAGCGTCCGTCAACACCTTCGATCCAACTATTGGTCTCGGCGATCATCCGCTCCACGTCGATCCGGTCGATCCTGGCCTCGATGAAATGTCGGTCCGCTTCTCTGACGTGTCGCGCCGCTTCCGCAAAACCGACCAGGAGTTTTGAAGGAACACAGCCCCGGTTGGGACAGGTTCCGCCCAGACGGTCTTTTTCGATCAGGGCCACCCTTTGGCCCGCCTGCCCGGCGGCAAAGGCCAGATTGGAAGCCCGGCCCCCGCCGATCACGATCAGGTCATATTTTTTCATGAATTCTCCAGGTTTGCCGCCACGCCCCCGTAAGCAATCCCCGTCAAGTGGGCCATCTCCCGGTTCCACGTGGTCAGATCATCGATGCAGAACTTGCTCAGGTCGTCATGGCCACAGGCGCGTGCCAGCACCTGCATCAACTCGGTGGATCCCCGGAAGAAATTATTCAGTTGCTGCGCCCCTTTTTCGATTTTCAGGCGCTGGCGCAGATGCGGTTTCTGGGTGGCCACACCGACCGGGCAATTGTTGGTGTGGCAAGCGCGCATACCCAGGCAACCGATGGCCTGGAGCGCCGAATTGGAAACCGCCACGGCATCGGCGCCAAGCGCCAGGGCCTTGATGAAATCCGCAGGCAGACGCAGCCCGCCGGTAATCACCAGGGAGACGTCCGAGCGGCCCTTCTTGTCCAGATAGCGGCGGGCCCGAGCCAGAGCGGGGATGGTGGGAACGGAAATGTTGTCCCGGAACAGCAGGGGCGCCGCACCGGTTCCGCCGCCGCGTCCGTCCAGAATGATGTAGTCCACGCCGATCTGCAGAGCGGCTTCTATATCACGTTCAACATGTTGGGCGGACAGCTTCACGCCGATGGGGATGCCGCCGGTCGCTTCGCGGACTTCAGCGGCGAAACGGCGATAGTCGTCCACATGTTCCCAGTCGGGAAAGCGGGAGGGCGAAATGGCGTCTTCACCTTCGGCCAGACCGCGCACTTGAGCGATCTTTCCCTGGACCTTGTTTCCCGGCAGGTGACCGCCCGTCCCTGTTTTGGCGCCCTGCCCACACTTGAAGTGAAACGCCTGACACTTCTTGACCTTGTCCATGGAATAACCGAAGCGCGCCGAGGCCAGTTCGTACAGATACCGCGAATTGGCGCTCTGCTCCTCGGTCAACATGCCGCCTTCGCCACTGCAAATGCCAGTTCCCGCCAGTTCAGCGCCGGCCGCCAAAGCCACCTTGGCCTCTTCGGACAGCGCGCCGAAACTCATGTCCGACACGAACAGGGGCCGCTCCAGTACCAGCGGTTTTTTGGCGTTGGGCCCTATGACCACCTGCGTTCCCACAGGCGCGTCATCAAGAAGGGGAACCTTGTGGAGCTGAGCCGTGAGAACCTGAATGTCCTCCCACTTGGGCAGCTTGTCACGCGCCACGCCCATGGCGCCCACACGACCGTGATGTCCGATCTTGGACAATCCGTGCTCGGCCAGATGCTGGATGTACCCGGTGTGCGGTTCCTCCGGAGCGCCGTGGATATCCTTGTACAGCCCTTGATAGGCCTCGCGGTTGTAAGGCTGGGGATTGTCGATGGCCCAGGCCTTGATCTCATCTTCATCGACCCAGACTTTTCCGTCTTCGATCCAGGATGAAAAACGGTTCAAACGTTCCGAAGGATTGTACGAACTGACGCCGGTCTCATAACCGTAATCCCAGTTATGGAGCCCGCAAATGAGGTCCTTGCCCTTCACATGCCCGTCGGCCATCAAGGCGCCGCGGTGCAGACACCGGCCATACAGCACCGACACCTCATCTTCATCTTTCCAGCGCAGGATGACCAGATCAACGCCGGCAACCAAGGCATAGGTCGGCTCCAGCGGCTTCAGATTTTCCCATTCACAAATAGATACCTTATCCATGGTCTTACCTTTCAAGAAATAGAGAAATGGGCCTTCCCCGGCCCCCTGGGAATATTTGGATAGAACCGAGTTTATGAGAGAAGCTGGAGAACGGCCACCTGAGTGGTGTCCGGTTGCGAATTTTCGCTGATCATTCAGTTTGTACGGGTGGGATTTTAATAATCACCGTTTTGGAGGGAGATACCATGAACACCAGAGCTAATGGCCTGTGGGGGATGATACTGATCTTGCTTTTTCTGGCGCCAACGGCTTTCGCCGACGTGATCGAGGATTTTTCCAGCGTTCCCGCCGGTACCGTCGTTGCCGGCGACATGCCCGGCGGCGGCACTGACCCGGGCACTCATTTCACCGGATTCACCCTGACTGTGACCAACAACGACGATGGTCCCAGCTCGGGCCTCATCTTCGATTCCTCCAACCCAACCGGTGGGGACGAGGATCTGGGCACTCCCAACATCGATTTTGGCGGACCGGGGATCGGCAGTGGCGGCGGAAACGGCATGCCCGGGGTCAACGATCAATCCTGGGGCAATCTGCTGATCTGTGCGGATAACATTACCGATGCCAACAACGACAACCTGGTGGACGACCCCAACGACGAAGCCGGGGGCAGCACCTTCATCTTCGAGTTCGACCAGGTGGTCGATTTGAAACGGATTGTTTTTGTGGATATCGATACCGAATCCGTCCAGTTCAACACCTTCGAGTTCGGCGTTTTCATCGCTGGTGACGAGGGTGTGGACCTGGGAAACAACTCTGTTCAGGTGGTCGACCTGACTCCGATGTACAGCGTGGACAGGTTGGAAGTCGTCTTCAGTAGCAGCGGCGCCATCGCCGAGCTGGAATTCGCCGATGCTGTCGTGCCGGTGGACCAGTCTACATGGGGTGGGGTGAAAGCCCTTTTCCGGGATTGATATTTTGAAGTTTTGACAACCCGGCGGGATTTTCCGCCGGGTTTTTTTATCTGGATCTGATTTCCCCGCCATGACGATGCCGTTCCAGGAACTTCCCGACCGCCGTCGCCATTACCCGATCACCCTGGACCACTTCCCCTTTCAGCACTTTCAAAACGGGATGGGAGCGATCGATCCAGGCGCGTACGGTGACTACCTCACCCAGAACCACCGGGTGAAGAAAACGAACATTGAGTTCCGCCGTGAAGCCGGCCTGCCCGTGCGCGAACAGGCAGTTGGTCATGGCCCCATCCAGAAGTGATGAAATCACCCCACCGTGCAGGAACCCTCCGTAACCCTGGAAGTCCCACGAGCAAGGGAAGTCCGCGCTAACCGAGCCGTCCTCCTCCAACCCGAACTCAAGTTGGAGTCCCCGCGAATTGGTGGAGCTGCACACCACGCAGTCGGCGTGTTCGGCTTCCCGGATTTGGCTCAGTGATCGCACAGGTTGGGACCCGTCTGGAGATTTTCTTCCAGATATGCCAGGGCCACGGACTCCGGGGCAAGGGAGGGCGCCCCGATCACGACACGAATGTCCTGCTGAACGAAAAGCTGTTTCGCCCGTGCCCCCATGCCTCCGGCAATGATGACCTCTGCCCCATGCTTTGCCAGCCAGCCAGGAAGCAGGCCCGGTTCGTGAGGAGGTGCGGCGATCATGTTCTGGTCCAGAATGGTTTTCTGGTCGAGGTCAACATCGATCAAGGCGAATTCCTCACAGTGTCCAAAGTGGGCGGCCAATTTTCCTGTGGCCACGGGGATGGCGATACGCATGAACTCTGCCTCCATTTTTCTTGGGCTACAATGCTAACGACAGTTCGATCTGTTTCCATACTTCCCGGATGGCGCCTGCTGCCGGCGAGACCCCTTGCTCCACCACGGACCTGCCGGCCAGCTGGGCCGCGGTCACCTGGGGGTCATAGGGAATTTGGCCGACCATCAGCAAACCCTCCTGGTCGCAGTAGTCGAAAATGTTTTGGGCGACGGTGGAATTCAGATCGTGCTTGTTGAGACAAACAGCGACGGGGATGTCAAAGTGCCGGGTCAGCTGCACCACCCGCTTCAGGTCATGCAGACCCGAAAGGGTCGGCTCGGTCACCACCAGGACGAGATCCGCGCCGGCCAGCGACGCAATCACCGGGCAACCGATTCCCGGAGGCCCGTCCACGATCAACAGGTTCCCTTCTACTTCCTCCACCAGATCCCGAGCCCGCGAACGGACCAGGGTCACCATCTTTCCAGAGTTCTCCGCGGCGATGCCCAGCTGGGCATGGACTAGCGGCCCGAACCGGGTCTTGGAAATGAACCACTCCCCGCAATTCCTCTCAGGAAAATCGATGGCCAGTTCTGGACACATCCTCACGCAGACTCCGCACCCTTCACAGGCCAAAGGGTCCACCACAAAGGACTCGCCACCATCACCGTTCGTTTGCAACTGGATGGCGCCGAACTGGCAGACGTCCTGGCAGATGCCGCAGCCCGTGCAGTCCTCCTGTCTGATGACCGCTTCTTTGCCGCTCCAAAAATCTTTCCGCTGTTCGACGTCGGGCGTCAGGACCAAGTGGAGATCCGCGGCGTCGACATCACAATCGGCCAGGACCGGGTTGGCCGCCAAGGCGGCAAACGAGGCGACCACACTGGTCTTTCCCGTACCGCCCTTCCCGCTGCAAACCACCAGCTCCTTCATGAGACGACCTTTCCGCAGCGAGCCAAAATCTCATGGTTCAGCTCCTGAAATGTTGTCTGGATTTCCGGCACCGCCTCCACCGCCAGGATTCCTGCCGCATAGGCTTCGGCAATGCGGCGGTCGTGGGGAATACAGCACAGCAAAGGTATCTCTTCATCCCGGCAATACCGGTGAACCCGGTCGTCGCCGATTCCCTCGCTGTTGATGACCACCCCGAAGGGGATTCCCATGACCCTGACCGTTTCAACCGCCAAGGTGAGATCGTGAAGTCCGAACGGAGTCGGCTCGGTCACCAGTATCACGAAATCGCTTCCCCGAATGGCCGCGATGGCCGGGCAGGATGTTCCCGGAGGGGCGTCGATGATCGTCAAATCAGACCCCTTGCTTTCGGCCTTCACCCGGTTGATGAGGGGGGGAACCTGGGCTTCGCCGATTTTCAGGAGTCCCTGGGTGAAGTCGAACCCCAAAGCCCGTCCATTTTCCAGGACCCCGATCTCGCGTGCGCCCTGACTGATGGCCTGCTCCGGACAGATCAGCCAACATCCGCCGCAGCTGTGACAGAGTTCGGGAAAAGTCATTACCGAATGGGCAAGACAGGCCAAGGCGTTGAACTGGCAGAACTCGGCGCACTCACCACAGGCGGTGCACCGCTTCTCATCGATGACCGGAACCGGAACCGTCACGGATTCCCGGCGCCTGATCTCGGGCTGCACGAAGATATGGCAATTGGGCTCTTCAACGTCGCAGTCGATCAAGTGCACCTGCTGGCCATCCCGGGCGGCGGTGGCCGCGAGATTCGTGGCCACGGTGGTCTTGCCGGTCCCGCCCTTGCCGCTGGCAATGGTAACTTGCATGGCGCTATCTCTGCCTGGTCATGGGCGCCCCACACTCGGGGCACTTGACCGCGACACACGGCACACCTTGCTGATGGGGAATCGCCTTGCCGCAGGCGGGGCAGATACAGTCTCCACCTGGGCCCATGGCAAACTTGCCCCCACGGCCGCCGCCCTGGCCCCGGCCCTGGCCACCTTGTCCCTGGCCGCCGCCACCGGATCCTCTTCCGGTACCACGGCCCTGGACTCCACTTCTGTCCGGTTTCATTGTCCCTGACCTCCCGGGTTGGAGAATTCGGGCTCGCCAATGAGCTTGCGAAGAGCCGCCAGTTCGTTCTGAAGCCGGTCCAGTCGTTGCCCCAGGGCTCCCTGGTCGACCGGAGCCGGCCCCGACGATGCCTGAGTTTCAGACCGCACATATCCCCGCCAACCTCGACGGCGGCCCCAACCGGGGAACGGATTCATGAACCCGGGCTGATCGGCGCCGGCGCAAAAACCGGCTATTCTTCCTGTCCGCGGTCCTCTGCCGAGAGGACCTGTTCCATCTCCACCTGGCATTTTTCTGCCTCCTTGACGTGTTACTTGGCCGCACCTACCAATGACCATCGACATCCGGCCTTTCGGCGGGCTTGTATTCACCTGCTTGAAAACTTTTCACAGCTGTTTCCACCGTGCCCTCGGCGCCGAGATAGACCTTGATCCCGGCAGCGTCCAGAACCCGGAAAGCCTTCGGGCCACAGTGTCCGGTCATCAGGGCCTCCACTCCCAGATTGGCCACCGTCTGTGCAGCCTGGACCCCCGCCCCCTGGGCCGTGTTCAGATTTTGCGTGTTGTCGAAGACCTGGTTTTCCCCACTTTCGGTATCGACCACGATGAAACAACGCGCTCTGCCGAATCGGGGATCCACCTCAAAGCTTGTTTCTGGACCCTGGGCCGTTACCACAATTTTCATGGTCAATCCTTTCCTATTCATTCCAGACCCCATCTCTTCAACAAAGGCATGAAGCGTGCCCGCCAGAGCACCCTTGAAAATATTGTCTAAGTTTTTTATTTTAAATAAGTTATATAGTTTTCAGCCTGGGGTGGTTTTCGCCTACAGTAGCGAATCGCTACTGTAGGAGGAGGGTAAGGGAGTATTGGCGCTACGGTATTGATTTGGGAATTAGCCCGTACGGAAATCCTGAAGGATCAGGATACGAGTCCAAAAGACTTGAGCTTGCGCCAGAGCGTGGAGCGGTGCATCCCGAGCTCCTTGGCCGCCTGGGTCCGGTTTCCCTTGTGCCGGCGAAGCACCTCGACCAGGACGTCCTTTTCACTGTCCCCCTTGACCGTGACATTGCTGGCCATTTCGTTCTGGGCAATGATTTGCGCGGGCAGATGATCCAGTTCGATCTCATCCCCATGGCACATCACGAACGCGTGTTCGATGGCATTCTCCAGCTCCCGTACGTTTCCCGGAAAACGATATTTCCGAAAAGCCGCCAAAGCATGGGGCGAAACCCTCGTGATGGACTTGCGCCGCCGCGATTGAAAAACCCGCAGGTAATGATTAACCAGCAGGGGAATATCCTCCGGGCGCTCGCAAAGGGCCGGGATCTGGATATCGACCACGTTGATCCGGTAGTAGAGATCCTCGCGGAAGCTCCCCTGGGATATTGACTCCTGGAGATTGGCATTGGTCGCGGCCAGAATGCGTGCGTTAGTGCGCATGGTTTTGGTGGAGCCCAGCGGCTGGTACTCGCCGTTGTTCAGGACCCGCAGCAGCTTGACCTGAAGCGAGGGGTCCATCTCGCTGATCTCGTCCAGCAGCAGGGTGCCGCCGTTTGCGAGACCGAAATGCCCGGGCTTGTTGCGCTTGGCATCAGTGAAGGCGCCCTTTTCGTAACCGAAGAGTTCTGACTCCAAGAGCTGGTCCGGTAGGGCAGCGCAATTGATCTTGATGTACGGCCCGTACCGGCGCGGACTGAGATTGTGGATGACCTGGGCCACCAGCTCCTTGCCCGACCCGCTGGGTCCTTCGATCAGAACGTTGCACTCGGCTTCGGCGACATCGGGCAACAGGCTGATGAGCTGCTGCATCTGGTGATTGACGCTGACGATGTCCTCGAGACCCCTCTTGCGGTCCAGGCTTTCGCGCAGATGCTCGATTTCGGAAATGTCCCGGAAGAACTCAACGGCGCCCACGATGGCTCCGTCGCCATCCTTGAGAAGGGTGGTGGTAACCCGGATGGGAACTTCGCGTTTGTCCCTGGTGATGATGGTCACCCGTGCGTTTTCGACCGGATCGGCGGTTTTGAGGGTATCCTTCAGGGCGCAGCTCTTGTGACACACCTCGGTGCGGAACACATCAAAACAATGTTTGCCGACCGCCTCACGTGCCTTGAATCCGGTGATCTTTTCCGCGGCGGGGTTAAATGAAGAGATGACGCAATCCTGATCGACGGTAAAAACACCGTCACTGATACTGTTGAAAATGATTTCACTGATCTTTTCAGACATCCGGAATCACGTTCCTTTCCTATGTCCAAAATAGATCAGGGCCTGGAAATATCAACGTCCATTGTTCGGGTTAGGGTACGGTTTTCCTCCTGGTTTACGGTGTTCTCCCAGTACCCCCGGCCACACCGGAAATGCTGGGGGCCGGGCCAAGATCGACCTCGATCTGTTTCCATTTTCCCGCCGGAATCCCGAGGCTGTCGATCTGAATGGCCGCCCGGCTATTCAAATTGAATTGGTTCGGCATCTCCGGACCAACCAGGATCACCGGGCAGATGAAACCATCGGCAAACTTTTCGATGGGCTTCCGACAAAACATGGCCCCGGATTCGGGATGGCCCAGAACCAGCAGCTGGAATTCCTGGCCGGCAAGGCAGCGGTGCAGCTCCCGCCAGGTGTTGTCGAAGCACAGCCGGAACCCGATCTCCAGGTATTCACCCGCCAGATCATCGTAGTACAACCTCATTTCGCGTTCCTTGTCGATGGCCAGCTGGGTCAATTCCTGGCGCGTGAAGCGCTCCTCCGTATCGTCATCCGGATCGTAGGGATCACTCAGGAAATGAAACACGTTCAGCTGCCAGGAATTCTGCTGGGCGAGGCGAAGGGCATAGTTGAATGCCCAATCACCCTGCTGGGAATAGTGGGCGCAGAAACCCACCGACTCGATTCTGGGGATGGTCATATCGTTTCCTCCCGAAGTTTGCAGGTGATCATTTCAGATCCCCCATGCGATTGCCGATCAAGCCCTGACAACCGGTGGTGTGGCCGCCTCCTTGAGGTAATAATCCGAGTACAGGGCGCCGATGGGGTTGTTCGCCAGCGACTTGTCCTTCACGAATAGCGTTGTAACCGGGGCTTCGCTGGCCCCTGCGAATACGCTGTCGACCCCGACGCACAGCCCCACGATGACGTTCAGGTCGGGGCTCATCGAGTTCAGCATTTCGGCCTGACCGAGGGGATTGCAGGCGATCGGCCCCACTATTGGCGAACCGACAGCCCCGATGGCGGACTGCCCCGGTTCCGGAACCGGCTTGCCGCCGATCTTGCAGCACACCGGAATCGTCTCGAAAAACCTTCGCAACACTCCCACGAGAATTTGGGCGGGTTCGTTCAGGTCGACGCAGTAGGCCACCCCGATCCGCCGGTAGTTCATCTCCAGACCGAAGTAGATCAGCTCGGACAACCGGCAGAGAGTACGCTCCCCCTCGAAGGTGATATCCTGGGCGGATTCCAACATGGCCCCGGTATCGGGCACCTCCCGGCCATATACCCGGCCAGTCAAAGGCCGGCACTTCTGGCCGAGCAGGCAGACGCGTTGCTGGCAAGCCAGGCAGTCAATGGTTGGCAGAAAGGGGGCCTCATTCCCACCGCTCTGTGTCCCTTCCGGCTCGAATCCAAACCCGGGCCTTAAACTTCCGGCTGCCAGCGCCGCTAGAACCTCTTCGGTGGTACAGGCCACGTTTTCAATCACGGAGACACCTTGGGCCTGCAATCCCTCCTTGCCGTCACGTGAAATCCCCCCGCATACCAGGGTGTCCACTCCCTGTACCGCTATTTGCGAGAGGAACTCCAGCCAGCTATTTCCCTCCGGCGGTACGGTTCTGCTTCTGTCAATCTGGCCACGCCGAAAGCTGACCAGAAGGAGACCGTCCGCGATGTTGCACCTCGGAGCGACCCTTCCATTCAAAAGCGGAATTCCTATTCGCATGACAACTCCTGGTTATTCTACCCCCTATATCGCAACCACTGTGCCACGATCCGCGGTTTCCAACCTCGCGAACTGCTACCTGCCCGAATCGGACGGGCTCAAGTCGGACCCCCGTTTCACCATGTCGTTGATTCTGTGTTTGTTACAATTGAATAGCAGATCGAAAAATACGGGGTCCAACAAAACTCGAAAGGTATATTACTTTTCATGAACCAGTGTGCTTAGGCCGTGCTTGGACTGTTGCAACAAGTGTCGCACTGCAACCTCCCGTTGCATCGGTTGCAACACTTGAGCAACTGAGAATATATTACTTTTCCCTTTAACCCCGATGGGCCCGATCATCATTTCCCCGATTTTTCCGCCCGCAGGAAAGACCTCCAACTGGTTGTGGTTTTGTCTCTTAAATGGATGTTGAAAATTTTGTTTTGCCTATTTCCCGCTGCAGTCCACCCCAAAAGAGACATGCCCCCAATACTGGTACGCTCCTTGCCGTTTGTCATATGTACACTTCAACCACCCTGGAGCACCGACCATGAAAACGGAAACCACCGGAACAGATGTTACAGGTAACACCGCTTCCCCAGGAGACAGGTATCCCTATTTCGTCGAGGAGCCGCCCGGTGATAATCGTGTCGAAAAATTCCTGGAGGCCTTTGCGGCCGTTCTTGAATACACCGACTACAAATCACTTCTGGATTCCTATTGCACTTCGAGCGCCAAGTGCAATCGGTGCGCCATAACCTGTCCTGTCTATATGGTGACCAATAGTCCACGGGATATCCCCTGCTACCGCACCAACCTTTTGCTCTCAATCTACAAACGCTATTTCACCATTCCCGGATGGCTGTCCTCCCGGGTTGGGGGCGGTTTTGACCTCACCAAGGAGATTGTCGACGAACTGGCCGATATCATGTACCGGTGCACCGCCTGCCGGAGATGCACCCAGGAATGTCCCATGGGAGTGGATCACGGCCTGATCACCCGCCTGGGTCGCTATATCCTTAGCTTGATCGGAATCGTCCCCAAGGCCCTTCAGGTCAGCGTCCGCGAACAGCTCCAAGGGGAAACCCACAACACGTCGAAAATCCCCCAAAAGGCCATGCTCAACACCTTGGATTTCCTCGCCGAGGAAATGGAGGAGATGCTGGGCGTCCAGCTTGAATTCCCCGTGGATCAGCCTGATCGGGATTACGCTTTCTTCTGTGCCGTCAGCGATTTCCTGCTTGAGCCCGAAACCCTTATGGGCAATGCGGCCGTCTTGTATTGCGCCGGCGATTGGGACAAATGGACCATCGGTACCGGTAACTTCGATGGCATCAACTACGGACTTTTCTACAGCGACTGGCACCTCGAGAACATCATCAAACAACTCCTTGTGGAAGTGGAACGGTTAAATGCGCGCAATATCCTTATCGGGGAATGCGGTCATGCATCGAGGTCGGCCCATCAATTTGTCCCGATGTTCGGGGGCCCCCAACCACCTCCCGTGGTCAACTTCATGGAATACACCCTGGACTGCTTGCGTAAGGGGAAGATCGAGCTGGATACTTCGGTCATCACCGAACGGGTCACCTACCACGATCCCTGTAACATTTCCCGCTCCGGGTGGATTGTCGATCAACCCCGGGAAATCCTGAAATCCTTCGTTCCCGACTTCGTGGACATGGTGCCGAACGGCCGCCGCAATTACTGCTGCGGAGGGGGTGGCGGGCTGGTTTCGGTGGACGAGATTCACGATTTCAGGATGAGAGTGGCCGGCAAGGTCAAGGCTGACCAGATCCAGCAGACCGGCGCCGAAATCGTCATTGCCCCCTGCGCCAACTGCAAAAAGCAGCTGAAGGAATTGGTCGAGTTCTATGAACTGCCCTGCAAGGTCATGGGGCTGCATGACCTCATCCTCAAGGCCATCGTCATTCCCGGTGGGACAAGCCCCCAAGAGCGGAAGGAAGAGGCGGATCTCTATGCGATGTAAAGCACACACCTGGTTGAAGGGTGACAGACCCAGGGAGGAACACCGATGCAACAGATGATCGACTTGGCCAAAGGACCCCTGTTCGCCCTGACCTTCGGGATCATGATTTTGGGGTTATTGCGCCTGGTGATCATTCAAATCTACATGATCACCGTGGGCAAGGGACGTCGGATTCAAAAAGCCCCCTGGCGCCGAATACTCGGCGAATCCATTTCCTGGGCTTTTCCCTTCCGCCACTTGATCAAAGGCACCATCATCTTCTCTTGCGCTTCCTTTATTTCCCACATCGGATTGATAATTGTCCCTCTTTTTCTGATGGACCATGTCGTGTTGTGGGAATCCGCCCTGGGGATCCGCCTCTTGACCATCGGCCAAAACCTGGCTGACTTCCTGACCCTCGTCACCTTGTCCTGCCTGGGGACTCTCTTGGCTTACCGCCTGTTCAACGGGCGGCATCGCGCGGTCAGTCAGCCCATCGACTACGGCCTTCTGCTGGCGGTCATGCTTCCGTTCGCGACGGGCTTTTTGGCCTCCCACCCGCACCTCAACCCCTTCCGCTGGGACGTCGTCATGCTGGCCCATCTGTTGAGCGCCGAGTTGTTGTTCGTGCTGGTGCCGTTCACCAAACTCGCCCATGTCGTTCTGTTCGCCTTTGACCGCATTTCCGAAATCCACTGGCAATTACGGCCCGGGGCCGGCGACAAGGTGGCCGAGGCCCTGTTCGGCAGCGAGGCAAAGATATGACGCACGGAATACTGGTTGATGTGACCCGGTGCACCGGCTGCGAACAATGCGTGGCCGCCTGCATCCAAACCAATGGCACCGATCCCGAGCAGGCCGAGCTGGATCGTTGGAAGACTCCGGACGGTCTGTCCGCCGATCGGTTGTCCACCGTGGTTCAAGTCGCCGACGGACGGTTTGCCCGCAAGAGCTGCATGCACTGCCTCGAGCCCAGTTGCGTTTCGGCCTGCCTGGTGGGCGGAATCACCAAGAGCGCGGAGGGGCCCGTCATCTACGATCCGGAAAAGTGCATCGGCTGCCGGTACTGCATGATCGCCTGCCCGTTCCACATCCCCCGGTACGAGTGGGACAAGGCCGTGCCCTTCATGAAGAAGTGCGACATGTGCTTTGAAAGGCTGCAGGCCAACCAGCAACCGGCCTGTGTGGAGGCCTGTCCGAATCAGGCCCTTTTATTTGGCGAGCGGAAAAGCCTGCTCAAGCTGGCTCATCAGCGAATCGGCAGCGGGTACTCCAGGTACGTGCAGCATGTCTGGGGCGAAAAGGAATTCGGTGGCACTTCGGTTCTTTACATATCCGATGTGGACCTCGGGGCCCTGGACTGGCCGGAAGCTTTTTCCGACCCCATCCCCGAACTGACTCAATCCCTAATCGAGGGCACCCCCTTCATAGGGCTCGGGGTTGCCTCCAGCCTGCTGGGCATCAACTGGGTCATCCGGCGCCGGATGCAGCTGGAAAAGGAAAATTCACGCCGGAATCGTGGGCCCGGCAATCCAGGACCGGAGAAGAAAAACGATGGATAGAAGAACCAGAACATTGAAGGACATCCTGTGGGTCTTGGCTCTGGGCGGGCTCGTCGCGGCGGTTTTTCGCCTCTGGTTCGGCCTCGGCGCCACCACCAACCTGACCGACGGCGCACCTTGGGGCCTGTGGAAGGTCTTGAACATGGTAGCGGGTGTGGCCCTGTCCACGAGCGGCTTTACGGTCGGCTTCCTCGTTTACGTTCTCAAGTTGGAGAAATTCCGTCCCTTGATGAAACCCGCCATCCTGGTCGCTTTCCTCGGTTACGGTTCCTCTTGCGTCGCCCTGCTGTTCGATATCGGCATTCCCTATCGTTTCTGGCATCCCTTCTTCATGTGGAACCACCATTCGTTTCTCTTCGAGGTGTTCTGGTGCGTCATGCTCTACTTCTGCGTGACCACCATCGAGGTCCTGTCCCCGATCCTGGAACGTTACCGAGCTGAACGGGCCGTGAAAATTCTCCACAAGGTGGCCTTCGGGGTTGTGGTGGTAGGCATCTCCCTGTCCAGCCTTCACCACTCTTCCCTCGGCTCCCTTTTTCTGGTTTCACCTCTGCGTCTGCATAGTCTGTGGTATTCATCCCTGCTGCCATTGTTCTTCATTTTATCAGCCATGGGCGCCGGGATGATGTTCGTTATTCTGCTCCGCATCCTCTACGCGCGTCTGTACGACCCCGAGCCCGTTTTCGGAAACCCCGAACGTTCCACGCAGGTGGGTCCCTGCGTCACCGAATGTCAAACTACCAATGTAATATTACACGCTGACCGCGGGCGGGACATGCCGGCGCTTTCCAGCTTGGCCACGATCGCGGCCGTGATCCTGAGCTTGTATCTGGGGTTGAAGGTGATGGATCTCTTTCGAACAGGCGCCTGGCAGGCGCTGCTGGCCGGAACCTGGGAGAGCTGGCTTTACACCGTGGAAATCCTGACCGCGGCCGTCATTCCTGTCGTGCTGATAGCCTTGTCGAAAACGCGCCATTCTCCCCTGGGCCTGGGTCTGGCCGCCTTGTCCGCTACCACCGGCCTGGCGCTTAACCGGCTGGATGTTGGCATCGCCGGATACTGGCGGGATGCCGGGACTACCTACTTTCCTTCGCTGCTGGAATGGGTTCTTGGCCTAGGTGTGGTCGCTGCCGCCGGACTGGTGTTCCTGGGCATTGTCGAAAACTTCTCCATCTTCGAAAAGTCCTGGGGGAAATCCTTGGAAGGTGGGAAAAAGTTCCAGCCCTCGTTTGATGCGTTTTCCCGGGTCTGGAACACCGCCCTGAGTAACAGCCTGCATCGGGTTTCGTTGATCGCCGTATTCATCCTGCCGGTGGCCTGGTTGGCGATGTATCCCCCTTACCAGAATCACAGCACCGACGGGATCCCCATTCAACCGCCCCTGGGTCTGGACGCAGAGCGAACCACCCTGCGAATTGACGGCAACCGGGGTGGTGTTTTCACCGATTTTCCGCACGTCGCCCATCAGCAACGGCTGGGCGGGGAAGTATCCTGCGTCACCTGCCACCACATCTCGTTGCCTGGAGATCACTCTACCCCATGCTCACGCTGTCACCGGGACCTGGGCGAACCCACGGATCTTTTTGATCACTTCGGACACATGGTGGCGGTTTCCATCAAGGAGAAGTTGCCCGGTATTCAACCTGTCAACAATTCGTGCGAGGTCTGCCACAGTCGCGGAACCGTCAAGACCGGCACCAGCGTCAAGACATGTTACGAATGCCACCAGAATGACATGCACTTGGCCGACATACCGCCGAAAAACCTGGCCCTGGCCAGTGGGTACCAATCGGCCATGCATCGCACCTGCCTGGGGTGCCATCAACAAAAAGCGGACAACCCGGAACTGGCCCATCTGCCTGAATGCGGGACCTGCCATCCAAGCTTGCGACCTCGGGAAACCATGGTCGCCCGTAGAGACGCTTTAGCCCTTCCCGGAGGGAAACACGATGAAGCGGTCAATATCTGGGGTACGCCTTGATATCGATCAGGGGGGAATGGTCTCTGGCATCAAGACCTTGTACGACGACATTGGGCCCCTCAATACGAATCACCTCCGCCATGGTCACTCCGATTGGATTCGGCCTTACCTGGCTGCGAAGCGAAAACACACCTCGTTCGGGACGGCCCGTATCACCCTTCGGATGAGCTTTGAGGATCCTTCGGTCCTCCGGAGACAACTCGTGCATCCAGTACAGAATCTGGATCTTCATGCCCGGACATAGACCCTCCAGGCCATTGACATGGGCCCGTTCGACCTCGAGCGCACTCTGCTTGTCTGAAATTTTCTTCACCCTGCCGATTGGCTTCAACTTCATCTCCAACACCGGTCAACCCCCACTTCAGTTATACGCCTCCATGATCTTGGAATCCTCTTTCATCAGATGGCCAGCCAGCTTTTCCATCTTCGATTCCTTCCAGAAGGGCAAGCGGTTATGCACTTCCTGATATTTCAAGGGAATCGGGTGGGTTCCCACCACTACCGGTATTCCATATCGCGATTCGATGAATTCCTTGAACTGGCGGATATAGGGGCAGGGGGGATATCCTACCACCAGCCCCGTGGCCAGATGAATGACCTCGGCCCCGTTTTTGATCATCTCTTCGGGCACGTATTCCACGTTCCCACCAGGGCAGTCGCCGCAGTAGGAGTAGCCCACCAGTTCCAGTTCCTCGTTTTCCGGATAGCAGGCGAATCCCCCCACATGTTCACGCATGGACCGCAGGCATTTCCCCCCGCCGCACTCCTTGTATCGTCCGCAGATAATGATGCCGATCTTTTTCACTGTTTACTCCTTCGCGTTCTTATTATCTCCCAATCCATGGGTACGGCAGCACCTCGGCGACCGGAACGCCAAAATGAAGGACCACCATGAGGGCCAAGGCCAGCAGAAACCACCTGGGCGGAAGGACTTTTGGGCTCACACTACTGGTAGGCAGCCACGTTTTCCGGGGTGTAGTGCAACTGGGCGGTTATGGCGGCCTCGATGCCAGCCGCACTGCCCCCGATGATGACAACTTTCGAGCCTTTCATGCCTCCTCCTCGTCAAAATACAGGTGGAAATACTTCCTCAACCACCGGGCCTGAATC
>CBDUDB010000048.1:0-17045 GCA_965365795.1 uncultured bacterium
GGGCGTCAATCCACGGGCACCAGGGGAGCAAAACGGGGATTGATATGCTTGCGCCCGGACTCGTGGAAATCCACGGTGACCATCATGTCCGGGCCGGCGCCCTCAACTCGGGCCACGATCCCCGAGCCGAATATCCCGTGAGAAACGGTCTGCCCCTCGTAGTACGGAGAGACCTGCACGACGTCGTCAGACCAATCGGGATCGACCTGGGGAACCTCGGGTTGGGTTCCTCGATGGCCCCATTCGTCGGGACTGACCGGCCTGACTTCCGAATTTGCACGGCTGCCGGCGGCCGGCCGGCGCCGCCGCTGCGTCCGGTCGCCACCAAAAAGACCGCGGGCCACCGGTTCGGTAAAGGTGCTGCGGGAATCCAGGTGACGTCGCTCGATCAGGGCGTCCGGAACTTCGGCCAGAAATCGCGAGGGCAGGCTGTCCTGCCAGGTACCGAACCGACGCCGGCGGGCCGCGTGCAGCAGGTAGACTCTTTTTTCGGCCCGGGTCACCGCCACGTAGAACAGGCGGCGTTCCTCTTCAAGTCCGCTTTCTTCCTCGGTGCTGTTGATGTGCGGCAGAATGTCGTCCTCGCATCCGGTGATCACCACCACCGGGAATTCCAACCCCTTGGCGGTGTGGATGGTCATCAGCCTGACGACGCCTTCACCATCGGTGATGGTATCCGGATCCGACACCAGGGCCACCTGCTCCAGGAACTGGTCCAGCGTGCCCCCGACCGTGGACTCGTGGAATCCAGCCGCGGCGTTGACCAGTTCGGCCACGTTTTCACCCCGGGCCCCGGCGCTGTCGGGATCGGCCATTTCCAAATAACCCTGGTAGCCGATGTCCTTCATGATCCGGATCAAGATCTCGTGCACCGGTTCCCCGGTGGTCGCCAACATCCGCCACCGCACCGCCAGGTCGAAAAAGGCACGCACCCGCTTGCAACCAGCCGGAGCGATTTCCTGTTCCAGCAACCCGTCGCGGGCGGCGGCCTCGCCCAGGGTAAGGTTTTCACGGCCTGCCAGGCCCACCAGACGATTCACCGTGGTGTCACCGATTTTCCGCTTGGGCACGTTGATCACGCGCTGGAGGGATATCTGGTCCGCGGGGTTGGCCACCAGCTTGAGGTAGGCCATCAGGTCGCGAACTTCCTTGCGCTCATAGAAGTGCAGACTGCCCACGATCTGGTAGGGCAGCGAAGCCCGCCGCAGGCCATCTTCCAGCACACGGGACTGGGCATTGGTGCGGTACAGGACCGTCACGTCTCCGCGCGACATGCCGGCGGCGGTTTCGGTGCGGATGATCTCCACCAGTCGCGCGGCTTCGTCCTCGTCGTCAAAAAACTCCTCTTCGCACAGCAGGTCGCCGGCCGCCCCGTCGGTCCACAAATTTTTGCCTTTGCGCTGCTTGTTGTGGGCGATGACTTCGTTTGCCGCCGACAGGATGTTGCCGGTACTGCGGTAGTTTTGTTCCAGCCGGAAGGTCACCGCTCCAGGAAAATACTCGTCGAACTGGAGCATGTTTTCGATACGGGCCCCGCGCCAGGAATAGATGGACTGGTCATCGTCCCCCACCACAAACAGGTTGCCGTGCACGCAGGTCAGCAGCTTGACCAGCACCAACTGAAGTGGGTTGGTGTCCTGGAATTCATCCACCAGAACGTGCCGGAACTTCTGCGCGTATTTTTGCCGCACGGGTTCCACCTGTTCCAGCAGGTGCACCGTCCGCAGGATAAGGTCGTCGAAGTCCAGGGCGTTGCACTTGACCAGGGCGGCCTGGTATCCCTCGTAGATGGCGGCGTATTTCTCCTCGACAAAAGACCGCGCGTGAGCCTTGGCCTTGGCGGGATCCAGGTCGTCGTTTTTCCACTTACTGATCAGTGATCGGGTGGCGTTGGGGGTGAACTGTTTGGGGTCTACCTTCAGGTCAGCCATGACCTGCTTGAGCAGGCGTTTGCTGTCGTCGGTGTCGAAGATGGAAAATCCGGGCTGGATGCCGATGTGCGCCCCGTCGGCGCGCAGGATTTTCAGACCCGTGGCGTGGAAGGTGCCGATCCAGAAGGGGACGTCCCGTCCGTCCAGGTTGGCGGCCACCCGTTCCTTCATTTCCTTGGCCGCGCGGTTGGTGAAGGTGAAGGCCAAAATCTGGCTGGCGTACACGTCTTTTTCAGCCATGAGCCAGGCCACGCGCGTGGTCAAAACCCGAGTCTTGCCGGTGCCGGCCCCGGCCACCACCAGTACCGGTCCATCGGGGGCGGTCACGGCGTCGGCCTGGGCCTCGTTAAGCTGGTCGAGGATGTCGTTCAAAGCTGCTCCATCACCAAAGGGTCAATATTCAAAACGGTACTTGAGGTCCAGGTTGTAGGTCGACGACCCCTGGTTCTCATCGATGCGCCGGCGGATTTCCGACTGCAGCAGCAGGTGCCGGTTGATCTGGTACTCCACGATGAAATCGCGGTCGTCCTGCCGGATGCCCTGGGCGTACTTGAGGTACAGATCGCTGCCGATGTACTTGCCCACCCCAATCAACGGGTCGAAGGCCGAATCGCCGGTTTCGCGCTGGCGCTGGATCTGGTCGATCTCGAAGGTGTCGAAGATATCCAGTTCCCGGGCGATTTCCCGCTCGACGATGTTGAACCCGGCGGCAATCGAGGTGTTGGCCAGCCGGCCCGAATCGCCCTCGGGCGTGGCGTGCGGTTCCAGGCCCACCAGCATGCGCTGGATAGCCTCACGGGAATATCCGCGTTCGGAGGAGAACTGGATGTCCGGTCCCGACAGGGGCCCGGTGACGTGAACGCCGATGACCTCGATGATGCTGTTGCTCGAGTGTTGACTGCGCAGACGGAACTTTGTTTCCGCGTCCAGGTCGACCCGCGGATCGAAGCCCAGTTCCCGGCTGAAATCCAGGCGTCCTCGCCGAACCTCGAAATTGTTGTTGAAGACGATCAGCCGCCCCGAGTTCACATCCAAAGACCCCCGCAGGTAGAGCCCCTCCTCGCTTCGGATCAGGTCGAGATCGCCCCCCATGAAGAGTTCGAGCTCGCGGTTTAAAATGGTGGCCACTCGCGGCTGGGCGTGAAGATGCAGGTCGGCCAGCCAATCGGGCGCCACGGTGGCCTGCAACGGATCGTTGGCGCCGGAACCCTGGCCGAAATTTCCCAAATAGCGGGCTTTGATGACCTCCAGATCGCCGGTGAACTTGGGTACCAGGGTGCTGTCCGGCCCCACCGGAACACTGGTCAATCGTCCATTTCTACCGCTGACGACAGCCGCCATGTCGGGGATGGAGGCCACCAGGAACCGGTCCAGGCCCAGATTGATATCGAAGGACCGCATCTCCAGGCCATTGAAAATGACCTGACCTTCGCCGGTGAACCTTCCGCGCAGGCCCTCGCCTCCGGTGATATTAAAAACCTTCAACCCGTCGCCTTGGAAAATGCCGTCCACGGAAACCTCGTGGTAGACCTCCTGGAGGTTTCGCAGGACAAAACCCGCGTCCCTGATCTCCAGGGTTCCCTGGTAGAGGGGATGTTCCAGCGGTCCGGAGATAATGACATGAGCGCCGCCGGTGCCGCTGGCGGTCACAAACGCGTTGGTCGCCTGGGCCAAGGGCGCCAGGTTACTCCCCCGGGGAATGTCCACCTGCATGAAGAAGGGGCCGTCCAGAGGCGAGGTCGGCTCGCTGAGCAGATCCAGGACCAGGGGAATCTCGATCCGGCCGGTCATGACCAGATCCTGCTTGGTGCCGGACAGGCCACCCAGGACCATCGACTGGTGATCCACCATGATCTCGCTGGACATTTCGTCGAAGTGGAGCCAATGGATGTGGAAGGGCGCACTGCGCACCTGTCCCCTGATCAAAGGTTCAAAGGTGCTGCCGGCCACCCGCAGGTTACCGTTGAAGTGGCCGGAAAGGCGATCCAGGGCCGGCAGGGCGAACTGGTCCAGAAAATTCCAATTACCTTCATGGATTTCCAGATCGAGATCCAGATCCGCCCCCGGCCAGTAATCCTCCACGCCGGCGCCCGGGTGCGACACGGTTCCCTCGCCGGTGATCCGCCCGAAATTGGTTCGCAGGTCGAGTTCCTGGAAGTCGATGGTGCCCTCGTTGAAGGCCGCGGTCACGTGCATGGAGTGAACATCGGCCAGTGCAAAGGGCGCGTCCAAAAGATCGGCGGTCAAATTGATCTGCGGGGAAGCCGGTTCGCCTCCCACCACGATGTCGGCGGTCATCCGGCCGGCCAGATCCTCCTGGGTATTGGTGAAGGGGTTCAGCAGGGCGATGTCGAAGCTCTCCAGCTGGATGCTGCCGGCAACCACCTCATCCTTTTCGAAAAGTCCGCTGACCGACAGGGCGCCTTGGTCCGAGAAAAGGCGCATTTCAGGCAGGGAGAAATGGCCGTTTCCCACGGAAAAGGGCACCGCCTGGTCGATGGCCCAGCTGGTGCCTTCCAGATCCACCTGAAAAGCATTCACCTGGACCCGGCTGACCGATTCCGAATAGTCGGCCTGGAAGGCCAGGAAGATGTTCGTATCACCCAGGTCTGTCCGGAAGGAATCCACCCTGGCGTAGGACGGGCTGGCCGTGCCCCACAGACTGAAATCCCCGAAGGGAACGCGGCCGATGGAAAAGTCCCGGCCATCGACTCCGGCGGTGATCAACTGGCGGCCCAACAGGTCGTCCACCACAAGCGCGATCTCGCCGTACCCGGCGGCCAATGGGCCCAGACCGAATTTGAAGAGGTTGACCCACCCGGCAAAGGTCAACGCATCCAGAGGGCCTTTCACGGTCCCCTGTCCATTGAGGCGTCCGGTAGTGGGCGGCAGATTCCAGCGCGGCGGCAAGGTGGAGATGTCCTCGGAGCTGACACTCATGTAGCCATCAAAATTTCCGGCCGTGTCGGCCGCTCCTTCGAGCATTCCGTGGAGGTGGCCGTACATGATTTCCACGTGATTGAAAAACAACGAATCCTCCACGGCGATCACGTCCACCAAACAGGTATCATAGGGCATGATTTCGATGAATCCGTCATGCAGCACTCCGGTGACCCGGGTCCAGGCGGGGTTATCGAAATGCTCGATTCGCAGCCGGCCTGCACCGTGGGTCGTGGGCATTTCCTCTTCCCCGGGAATCAGCCCCTTGGCCATATCCACGTCTGCGACGTCCCCCTCCAGCAGGAAGTAAAAGGCCTCCGGGTCGCGGATGTCGAACCGACCCCCTCCGTCAAAACTCGCCCCGTTGATGTCGCCAGCCAGGTCTTCCAGCAGGACTTCATCCGAGGTGATGAGGGCACGACCGAAGAGGTCGGTCATCTGGTAACCCTCCAATTCCCCGTTGAAGGTTCCCTCATAGACCAAAAGGTCTTCGGATTTTTTAAAAGTGCCGACAATATCGCCTTGGGCCAGGAAACTGAGAGTCTGATCCAGGAGGTTCTCCACTTCGGCCACCGAGGCGCCCTCGGCTTCCACGGAAATGTCCAGCTCCCCGTCCCAACGCCTACTTCCTTCAACGTGCACCGGGTGATGGTTCAGAGCTCCACTCAGACCTTCGACCTCGATCCCCCGGTTGTCCACTGTCACCTCCCCGCGCAAGTCCGTCAAAAGACTCTGATGGGTTTCCCAGTCCACGTCGCAACCACGCAGAACCGCCTTTACTTCCTTGCCGGTCCGCACCTCTGCTTTCAGGTCGATACTCGGAATCCGCTGAACCAAACGGCCGGCCGAATCGGAAAACTCCAGGAAGGCGTCCCTGACCACCAGGTGATCAATCAACAGGGAGGGCAAGCGAAGGTCGATCGTACCGCTGTCATCGGAGCTGGTGGTATCGGTGCCGGACCTGGAATAGATTTCGGGGCCAGATACGGTGACCCGACGCAGATGCGGAACGGCGCTCAAGGCTTCGGTCAAGCTAAAGTCCACCGCCACGGTGTCCGCTGACATCAAGGTCATCCCACCGGACTTGCCCGGCAGGGTCAACGAAACGCCGTACAGGTCAAGCCCCTCGAAAGCACGGACCTTGAAGTCACGGACCCTCAGGCCACCGTCCTCGATGCGCAGAAGGTGCCGGCTGACCAGGCTGGAAGCGTACGGGGCCACCATCCAGGGATGGGCTCCCAGCCAGTACACCACGCCGACGATCACCAACCAGGCGACCAGCAAAGGTAGTTTCTGTGGTCTGATCCAGCGCATCAGAAGGGATACCCCAGGGAAAAATGCCAGACCACCTTGGGATCCTGGACATCACGGGTTTCACTCACGTAACGCACACGCTTCAGGGGAAAACCCACATCCACGCGAATGGGTCCAAAGGGCGTATCGAAACGGATTCCCGTTCCGTAACTGTAACGATAGTCCCAATCCTTGGTCGACGCCGGGTCCTGCGGATCTCCCGGGACGGAGGTCAGTCGGAAACCAGTGGAGCGCACGTCCTTCAACTGGGCCCATACATTTCCACCCTCGAAAAATACCACGCTGGAAAATTTCCAGCGCCGCAGCACCGGCAAGGGGAACCGCCATTCCACGTTGGTCAGCAGCAGATAGTTCCCGCCGCGGGCGGGGTTGTCCGGCAGCAAAACGTCTGAAGAGTAGTTGAGCCGATCCAGTTCATCCTGATCGGTGACCTGTGGGCCCAGGGAATTTTGCCGGTAGCCGCGCACGGTCGAGGAACCTCCCGCAAAAAACCGGTCATCATAGGGAACCCCGTCGGGCCCCAAATCCAGGGAACTGCCGTAGGGCCGGGTGCCCCCAACCATGGCGCGCAGGGCCAGGACCCCGCCGATGGGTGTTTCGTGATAGTTCTGCCAGGCGGCGGACCATTTGAAAAAGCTGAAGTCCCCACCCATGATCCCGCCGGCCAGCTTGGTCGTGACCGTGGTGTACATGCCCCGCGTGGGCCGGAACAGGTCGTCCCGGTGATCGATGTAAATGGCCCAGTTGACCGAACGCGTCTGGTCCGACGTGGCGCCCAGATCCTCGAACCGGGCCTTGAGGCTGTCAGGTGCAAACGGATGGACGGTCGGCGAGGTCACCTTCCATCCCAGGAAGGCGTTGTTGGTCACACGTCGGCTGGCTTTCCAGGTCGTACCCACGTTCAAACCGTAGCTCAGCAGATTCAAACCGGACTCGCCGCGGGTTTCACGTTTAGTGTAAATATCGAGGTCGAAACTGAAGCGACTACTACGGATATGAGGATTGACATACTGCAGGTCGACCCGGTAGTTGAACTGCCCCTGGTCGAAACGGATGGGGTTGCCCACCACGTCTTCCACGTTCCAGGAACCCCGGGTCCGGATCTGGACCCTCCGTCCAGTGCCCCACAAGTTGTAGTGCCCCCATGCGGCCAAAGCCCGGATTCTTTCCACGCTTCCGACCCCCACGCCGAACTCGTAGAAGGCGGGTTTGCGTTCGATGACCCTGACCACCAGGTCGGCTTTACCCGCCGTGGTATCCACAGCCACAGGCACGATGTTGACGTCCCGAAAAAGGGACGTGGCCAGCAGCTGGCGCCGGGAATCCTCGACCAGTTGCCAGTACAGGGGCTGTCCCTCCTTTATCCGCATTTCACGGAACAGCAGGTTGTCATGGGTCGACACGTTTCCGGCAAGCTTGATCCGGTCCACGGTGTAGGCCAACCCCGGATTCACATGGTAAGTCACCTGGGCCAGGTAACCGGACCGGTCGGGATTATCGGTGATGATCATTTCCGGCCGGACCACCGCGTCCAGATAGGTTTCATTCCGGTACAGATCGCGGAGGGCGAATATATCTCCCCCGAAGGCATTCAGGTCCGAGGGTGCGGGCAGCCCTTCGAGCAGGTACATGACCTCCCGCAATTTCGCCTCCGGCACCGGTTCATTGCCCTGGAACGTCAAACGGTCTATGACGGTAAGCAGTCCCTCGTCGATGGAGATGTACAGGACATCCCCTTCCAGGGCGATGGTGGTGATGGAATCCAGACGGGCGGAAGCTTGATGGAACCCACGGTTGTTGTAGAACGTTTCCAACAGGCGAACCTGGGTGTCCACCAGATGGGGCTGATATTTGGCGATGTGCAGGGGGCGGGTCCAGGTGGCCTCCTGTATCCGGAGCAGCTTTTTGAGTTCATTGGAGGAAAAGGTGTGGTTGCCGGCGATCTCGATACTGGCCAGGCGATGGGTTTCCAGACCGAAGTCCAGTTCCTCATCGGCCAGAACCATCGGAACCACCGGGACCAGAGGCCCGAGAATGACCAGGGCGCAGACGATGGCCGGGAAAAGGCGGAACCACCGTTCCCGGCGGATGGTCGCCGGAAATCCGTTACCCGGACCCTGGGTCGGCCATCGCGATCCGCTTGCTGGCGACTCGCCCTGTTTCAAATCAATGCTCCGTCCGGCGCCCGTGCCGGGGATTTCTCGTGGCATTTCCGGCACGCTGATGTTATGTCCTTGTCAAAGTCCGGCCATCACCCCTAACCGTGACAGGGAAACACGATCATGATTCCAGGATTCCCTTCCCGCCGCCTTCGGTTCCCCAACCTGAAGTTCTGTCTGCTCCTGCCGGCCGTCCTGATTGCGACCGCGGGGTGCGATAAGCAGGACACGCCGCTGACCATGGCCGATCTCAGCGGGGATGAATACCTCTATATCGAGCGCATGGTCGTTTTGGAACGGGCCAAGACCGCCGCTCTCCTGGACCGGAAAAACGGTGATGCACTCCTGGATTCCCTGGCCGCCGCCTGGGGCGACAGTTCCCTGCAAAAGACCATGACCGGCGTCCCCCGCGACCCAATCCGTTCCCAAGCCGTCACCGACCTGCTAAGGCGGATCCTCGCAGCCGAACAGGACTCCCTGTTGACCACGACCGGACAGGAGCGGTTGCACTTTCCCCTTCCGGAACCTGCGCCCATCCCCGCGGAAACGCCGCCTGATTCCTTACGGTCGCCCAGCTAGTGTCCGGTAACCTTCCAGACATCGAGCACCACGACGAAGGTCATGAACAGCAGCAACAGGATCAAGCCCACCTGGGTGGCGATGGCCTGCAATCTTTCGGGAACGGGTTTTCCGCCCCGAACCACCTCTAGCAGCAGAAACAACACGTGTCCCCCGTCAAGGACCGGTATGGGCATCAGGTTCAACAGGAAAAGGTTGATGGAGAAAAAGGCCACGAAGTACATCAGGTGCGAAAAACTCCAGCTCAACATTTCCCCGGCGGCCTGACCGATACGCAAGGGCCCGCCCACGGCGTCCAGCCCGAGTCGGCGCATCACAAAATCGCCAAGTACCCGGACGGTTACCCGGATGGTACCGACGGTCCGTTGATATCCCAGGACAATGGCCGTACCAAGGCCGACCTTTTCGTAGGTGAAAAAGGGCTCCATGAAGATGCGGCCCTTCATCACCCCCGGTTCGGTTTCCTTGAGCTCGGGGGTCACCGAACCGCTCTGGCGCACGCCGTCCCTCACCCACACGATCTGGAGGGCCTGGTCAGGATTATCATTGATGATGCGGGCAATCTGGCTGAACGAAGTCACGGCCTGGCCGTTAACCGACGTGACCACATCCCCCATCTGCAGACCCAGCGCCGCGGCGGGACCGTTCTTTTTCACCAGGCCGACGGTCGTATTCCAGACTTCCAGTCCCAGCGACCAGTAACCGGCGGCCTCGTCGAATACGGGCTGCATTTCCAGCGTCAGCATCTGATCATCACGATTGACCTTGACCGCCGCCGACGGCACGACGCCGGTTTTGCGCAACTCCACAGGCACCAGGGCTTCTTCGATGGCGCCCCAGGTTTCTACGGGTTGTCCGTCCACCTGCAGGATTCGGTCACCGACCTGGAATCCGGCGGCCTGGGCGGGTGAATCCTCGGTGATCCCACCCACGGTAGTGAAGGGAATGTTCTGCAAACCATTGCTCAGAACCAGCCCGGCATAGAGTATAAACGCCAGCACCAGGTTGAACAGGGGCCCGGCTATGAAGACCAGCAAACGCTGCCACGCGGGCCGCGAGTAGAGGTGCCGGTGCGGCGGGATGTGATCATCCTGACCCGCAGCTTCGGCATTGCCCTCTTCGGTCCCCAGGGGATACTTCCTCTCCTCCCAGGTTCCGGTGTCCTGGATCTCCTCCATGATACCTTCGCCGGCCATCTTGACGTAACCACCGAAAGGGATGGCGGACAGAACGTATTCGGTCTCTCCCCACTTCTTGCGGGCGAACTTGGGCCCGATGCCGATGGAGAAGGTCTTCACATAGATCCCGAAGAGTTTGCAGAACAAAAAATGTCCGAGCTCGTGAACGATGACCACCAGGCCAAGGGTCAGGAGGAAGGCGAAAACCGTGATGATGAAGCTGCTGGTCAATGAAAACCTCATTCCCCGCCGGCAGACCGGCGGTCAACCTGACCGGCGGCCGTCCTGCGGGCTTGTTTATCAACGGCCAGGGCGGTGGCGAGGTCTTTTACCTCGACCGGGACCTCCGTGGCCAGGCTGTGTTCAATGATGGGCGAAATATCCACATAACCAATTCGGCCGGCCAACAGGGCCTCGACGGCCACCTCGTTGGCGGCATTCAGGACAATGGGCGCGGCGCCACCGGCGGCCCCCGCTTCACGGGCCAGCCGCAGGCAGGGAAACCTCACCGGATCCGGGGCTTCGAACCGAAGCGATCCGGTTTCAAGCAAGTCTAGCCTGCCCGTTTCCAGGGGCCAATGCTTTTCCCCGGAAATGGCGTATTGCAGGGGTATGCGCATATCCGGGGTGCCAAGCTGGGCCAGCAGGGCCCCGTCCGCGAACTCCACCAGGGAGTGTACGATGGAACCCGGGTGCACCACCACGTCGATCCTGTCGTAGGACACCCCGAACAGGTAATGGGCTTCGATGATTTCCAGGCCCTTGTTCATCAGGGTGGCCGAATCAACAGTGATCTTGGGCCCCATGTTCCAGGTGGGATGATTCAGGACCTGTTCCAGGGTCACGCCGGTCAGATCGGCAGCCGGAGTTTCGCGAAAAGGGCCTCCGGACGCGGTCAGGATCAGACGTTCGATCTCCTTTTCCCGGCGCCCGGACAGACATTGGGCAATGGCCGCGTGTTCGGAATCCACCGGCAGGATTTCGGCGCCCCCGGCAGCCACCGCCGCGGCCACCAGCGGGCCGCCGACCACCAGGGATTCCTTGTTGGCCAGGGCAATTCGCAGACCGCGCTTTGCCGCCGCCAGAGTTGGCTCCAGCCCCACCGCACCTACCAGGCCGTTGACCAGGCAATGGGGATCGATCGCCTCGTTCACGATCTCCGTCAAGACATTCGCTCCGAGCCCCAGCAGGCGTTTCTCAATCCGAGGATGGCCCGCAGCGGTAGCATGCGCCGCCGGATCGGTGACCGCCACCAGGGGAAGCTCGTGGTCCGGGCAGGCGGCCGCCAGATCGTCCAGCTGGCGCACCAGTTCCGGCACGCGGGACCGGCAACTGACCGCCACGACCTGGAGTTTGTCAGGGTGCCGTTTGACCAGGTCCAGAGTCTGGACCCCGATGGAACCCGTCGCCCCCAGCACGATCAGCCTCAAAGGGAGGGGAAACTCGAGCAGCCGACGTCCGCAGGGGTACAAGCTGGTCTGGCCGGGATGTCCGGCTTCATCTGAGGTCGTAACCATGGGTTCCTCCCTTCCTGGCAGACTGACGGATCAAAAGATGAAAAAGCGGAAGTAGTAAAATAACACCGGCACGGTGAACAGCAGGGAATCGAAACGGTCCAGGACGCCTCCATGCCCGGGTATCAACTCGGCCGTGTCCTTGATCCCCGCATCCCGCTTGATCATGGATTCCACCAGGTCACCCAGCTGTGCGGTGACACCGATAATCAATCCGACGACGGCGGCGGCCAGGGGCGTCATGAAGGGGGTCAAACCCTTGGAGCAGAGCCAGCCACAGAAGCCGGCGGCGAGAAGTCCGCCCATGGCGCCTTCCACGGTCTTGTTGGGGCTGATCCGGGGAATCAACTTGTGCCGCCCGAAGGCCACGCCGAAAAGGTAGGCCCCCGTATCATTCGCCCAGGTCAACAGGGCGGCGAAAAAAACCAGCCGGGCCCCGATGTTGTCGTCCACGCCCAAAGCCACCGGCAGCTGGCGCAACATCACCAGGTGGCTGCCCATCCAGCCGATGTACATGATGCCGAAAATCGTTACCGCGATGTGCGCCAGGGACTTGGACATGTCCTGGCGAAACAGTTCACGCACCATGATGACCAGCAGGCTGCCGGTCAAAATCAGCGGCACCCCCACCCCCTGGCGCCAGGCGTACCAACTGATGGCCAGAGCGCAAAAATAGCCCAGGGCAGCGAAGGGTTCATATCCCTTGGCGCGCATCAGGACATAAAATTCCCGCAGCCCCAGCAGAATAATCAGGTCCACCAGGATCAGGAAAAACAGTCCGCCCCGCAAGGTGATCAGATAAAGGCAAGGCACACCCACCAGAATCACGGCCACCCGGGGAAGGATGCCGGCCTTCAGGAAGCGGTTCAGGGTGCCGGCCCTGGGTGGAGTCGTTTCGGATGATCCGGGCGATTCGGGCGATTGGTCTGCGCCGGAGGGATCGGCCGAGCCGGCCGGATGTTTGACCTCGTCGTTCACGGACGAACCTTTAACAGGCGCTTCCAACGTGCGGGGTCAAACAGGGATTCAGAGGTTATGGGGTCGGCCTTGGACCGGTCCGCGGGCAGGGCGCCAAACCGACGTTCACGATTCTGGTAATCGGCCACGGCCAGCACCAGATCCCGCTGATCAAAATCAGGCCATAAAACCGGAGTGATGAGGATTTCCGAATAGGCCGTCTGCCAGGGAAGAAAATTACTGAGGCGCGCTTCGCCGCTGGTGCGGATGACCAGGTCCGGGTCCGGCAGTTCGGGTGAATACAGTCCCTTGGCGAATTCGTCTTCGGTGACCTGATCGGCCTGAAGTTCGCCCCGTGCCAAACGTTGGTGAAGTTGCAGGGCCGCGTGCAGGATCTCCCGCCGCCCCCCGTAGGCCAGGGCCAAGTTGAGGGTTAAACCCGTGTTGTGGGCCAGGGAATCGATCGTTTCCTGGAGGGCCAGACGGGCCCGCTCCGGCAACTGTTCGAGCGCTCCGCTGGCGGTCAGCCGCACCTTTTTGCGGTTCAGCTCATTCCGTTCGGCGGCCAACGATTCCTGAAGAAAATGCCACAGGGACTTTACCTCCGCCTCGGGGCGGTTGAAATTTTCCTGGCTGAAGGTGTAGAGAGTCAAAACATTGACACCGAGGCGCCCGCAGATTTCCAGGCAACGCCGCACGGCGTGCCGCCCGGCGCGGTGACCGGCCACCCGGGGCAGGAAACGCTTCTGGGCCCAACGTCCGTTACCATCCATGATGATGGCGATATGGCCCGGCAGACCGCCCCGTGCATTCACCCGTTCGATCAGGTCATCGACCGGCAGTGCCGCCAGAGCTTCCATGTCATGCAATGTGGCCATTCGGATTGTATCCCCTAGAGCTCCATGATTTCCGCCTGTTTGGCGGTGGCGATCTTGTCGATCTCCTCACAGAAGCGGTCGGTTAATTTCTGTACCGCGTCTCGATCGCCGTGGAATTCATCTTCGGTGATGTCGCCGTCCTTCTGTTCCTTCTTCAGGGTATCGTTGGCCTCCTGCCGAGCCTTGCGCACGGCGATCTTGCCTTCCTCGGCAATTTCCCGGGCCAGCTTGCCGAGTTCCTTGCGGCTTTCCTCGGTCAGTTCCGGAATCTGGATGCGGATCATCATCCCGTCGCTGGCCGGATTGAAACCCAGATTGCCGGCCTGGATGGCCCGTTCGATATCGCCGATGACCCCGCGGTCGAAGGGTTTGACCGTCAACAGGCGGGGTTCGGGCACGGCCACGGTGGCCAGCTGGATCAAGGGAGTGGGCTCCCCGTAATAATCGACCTTGATGCCGTCGAGGATCGCGGGCGTGGCCTTGCCGGTACGAATGCGGCCGAGACGGCCCCTGACGGTCTCGATGGTTTCGTCCATGGCCAATTCGGCCATTTCCCTGGCTTCGGCACTCATGACTCTGTCTCCTTTTTGATCCAGGTTCCCGGTTGGTCTCCGTCGATAACATTAACCAGGGCTCCCGGTTCCGAAATATCGAAAACAAACATCGGCAGGCCCTGTTCGGCGCAAAGGGTGACGGCCGTCAGGTCCATGACCTGAAGGCGCCGGTCGATGACCTCGTCGTAATTCAGATTATCGAAACGCTGGGCGTCTTCGTGACGTTTGGGGTCCTTGTCGTAGACACCGTCCACCTGCGTGCCCTTGAGCAGAACGTCCGCACTGATTTCCAGGGCCCGCAAAGCGGCGGCCGAATCGGTGGTGAAGAAAGGATTGCCGGTGCCGCCGGCAAAGAGCAGGACATGGCCGGACTGCATCAGGGAAAGGGCCTCATCGCGGGCAAAGGATTTGGTCAGGGGACGCTGTTCCCGGGGACTGAAAATCTTGGTCTTCAGTCCTTCGGCCCGCAGGTAGTCACGCATGATGGCAGCGTTCATGACCGTGCCGAGCATGCCCACGTTGTCGGCGGTCACCCGGTCGACGATCTGCAGGTTGGCCGACCGAGCGCGGAAAATATTCCCGGCCCCCGCCACGATACCCACCTGGACGCCCTTCTGCACGACCTGGGAGACGGCCTGGGCCAGGCTCGTCAATTTCCGGTGGCTGTACTGCTCGCCGTCGGACATCAGGGCTTCGCCACTCAACTTCAGGAGAATACGCGTGAATTTCACCGGTGTGCGACCTTTCCGTTTGGGATCCCGTGGGCCGGGACCTAATTCATCCCGATTCATCCCGATCCATCCCGATCCAAACCTGGCTGACCGGGCGCAAGGAGCCGACGTCCATTCAAAAAAAAAGCCCGGGCGCAAGACCCGGGCTGTGAAGCGCTCCTGGCTAATTGCCGATCTGGAAGCGCGCGAAGCACTTGATCTGCATGTTTTCGCCCAGGGAGCCGATGATGGACTTGAGATAGTCCGCCACCGTCATGTCCGGATCCTTGACGTACTTCTGCTCGAGAAGGACTATTTCACTGTAATACTTGTCCACCTTGCCTTCAACAATCTTGTCGATAATATCGGCAGGCTTGTTCTGCTCCTGCATCTGCCCGCGGTAGATCTCCTTCTCCTTGTCGATCAGGGTGGGATCCACCTCTTCGCGGGTTACGGCCAGGGGACTGGCCGCGGCGATGTGCATGGCCACGTTATGGACAAATTCCTGAAAATCGTCAGTCCGGGCCACGAAATCCGTTTCACAGGCGACTTCAACCAATACCCCGACCTTGCCGCCCATGTGGATGTAACTGCCCACGATGCCCTGGCTGGTGGCCCGGCCTTCTTTTTTGGAAGCCGAGGCTATGCCCTTCTTGCGCAGGTATTCGCCGGCCTTTTCCATGTCGCCGTCGGTTTCCTTGAGAGCCTTTTTGCAATCCATCATCCCTGCGTTCGTGGCTTCCCGCAGTTCCTTGACCATCTTCGCGGTGATTTCCATGACTCCTCCAGGTCTCCCGGTCCGGGCCCAAGGCTGGTCCGTGGAGACAGAGATTTTGATTCCGGCGGAATGGGCGCCGGGCCCTATTTACGTAGCTGAGGCCCGACCCGGGTGGGGACGGGCCCGCTCGATGATTTCAAATTCAGTCCTGGGTGGCGGGCTTCTCGGCACCCTCGGCCGCTTCCACGGCCTCTTTCGGCTCGGAAGAGGTTTCGACCACGCTGTCCTTGCCGGAGAGCGAAGCGCTGGCGGCTTTGGCCCCGTCCTTCGCCTCGGCCATGTTCACACCCTGTTCCTTACCCTCGGCCTTGCTCTGGCGGCCTTCCTCGATGGACTCGGCGACCACCCTGGTGAACAGGGTGATGGCGCGGATGGCGTCATCGTTGCCGGGGATGGGGAAATTGACCAGGGTCGGATCACAGTTGGTATCGACGATACCGATGACCGGAACCCCCAGCTTGTTGGCTTCGCGCACGGCGGTTTCTTCTTCGGCCGTATCGACCACGAAAACCGCGTCGGGAACGCCCTTCATTTTCCGAATGCCGCCCAGGTTGGAATTGAGCTTTTCAAACTTCCGACTGAACTCCAGCTGCTCCTTCTTGGAGAAGTTCTCCATGCGGCCGTCGTTCATCATGGCTTCAATTTCATCCAGCTTCTGGACGCTCTTGTAGATGGTCTGGTGGTTGGTCAGCATCCCGCCCAGCCAGCGTTCGGTCACGTAGGGCATGCCGGCTTTTTCGGCCATCTCGCGGATGGCGACTTTGGCCTGCTTCTTGGTGCCGACGAACAGGACCGTACCGCCCTTGGCGCCGATGATCTTGAGGAAATCGCAGGCCTTGTTCAAGGCCCGAAGTGTCCTCTGTAAATCGATGATGTAGATGCCACCCCGGGCGATGAAGATGTAGGGCTTCATCTTGGGATTCCACTTGCGGGTCTGGTGTCCGAAATGGACTCCCGCTTCCAACAGGTCTTTCAGACCAACGTTAGCCATGATTGCCTCCAAAAAACAAAGGTTGAGCCTCCCCGACCATCACAGGAGATGGAAAAACACCACAGAGAAGATAGAGCCAGGTGCCACCTGTTCCGCCCCTCCGGCCGGGTGTGTGATTTATCCGGACTGGGAAACCCAGATCCGGTATGAGGCCCTCGGTTCGTGAGGGCCCCGAATCGCCAAGCGCGATCTGGCTGGTCCAGAAATCTGGTCCAGAAACCGAATTCTAGCGCTTGGAGAACTGGAACCGCTTCCTGGCGCCCGGCTGACCGTACTTCTTGCGCTCCACCATGCGGGAGTCGCGGGTCAGGAATCCGTGCTTGCGCAGGGGTTTGCGGTAGTCTTCGTTAGCGACCACGAGTGCGCGGGCCAGGCCGTGGCGCAATGCGCCGGCCTGACCGGAAATTCCGCCGCCCTTGACGGTGCACCAGATATCGAATTCACCTTCGACACCCAGACTGGTCAACGGCTTGAGGGCCTGCTGCCGCACCGCTTCACCGAAATATTCCTCCACGGTCCGGTTGTTGACCTTGATCTGCCCCGAGCCCTGGGTGACCCAGAC